>JASGEZ010000074.1:0-115625 GCA_047605905.1 Microlunatus sp. | reverse complement strand
TGGATGGCCAGCGAGTGACCGGTGAAGACCGGCACGCGTACGCAGGTGCCCGCCACCAGCAGGTCCGGCAGGTGCAGGATCTTGCGGGACTCGTTGCGGAGCTTCTGCTCCTCGTCGGTCTCCTCGCTGCCGTCGGCGACGATCGAGCCGGCCAGCGGCAAGACGTTGTAGGCGATCGGCTTGACGTACTTCACCGGCTCGGGGAAATTCGCCGCCCGTCCGTCGAACGCCAGACCGGCCGCCTCCTCGACGACCGCCTTGACCTGGGTGTCGAGTTCGGCGACCCCGGCCCCACCCGAACCGGACACGGCCTGATAGGTCGCGACGATCAGCCGGGTCAGACCGGCCCGCTCGTGCAGCGGCTTGAGCACCGGCATCGCGGCCATGGTGGTGCAGTTGGGGTTGGCGATGATGCCCTTCGGCGGCCGGATCGCGTCGTCGGGATTGACCTCGCTGACGACCAGCGGCACCTCGGGGTCCATCCGCCAGGCCGAGGAGTTGTCGATCACGATCGCGCCCGCGGCGGCCACCTTCGGCGCCGTGGCCAGGGAAGCGGTCTTGCCATTGGAGAACAGGGCGATGTCGAGTCCGCTGAAGTCCGCCGTGGCGGTGTCCTCCACCACGATCGGGGTGCCCTGGAAGTCCAATGTCGTGCCGGCCGAGCGGGCCGACGCGAAGAACCTGATCTCACTGATCGGGAAGGACCGCTCGGCGAGCAGCGTACGCATCACGCCGCCGACCTGCCCGGTCGCTCCGAAAACTCCTACGCGCATGGGTGCATGGTACGGGCCTGACAAGGAGTGTCGGCTCGTTTCCCGTCGGCTGAGCGCGCTCGCCACCTGCTCCCGTGCGGCCAGGCACGCGCCGGCTCGGTCAGACTTGAGCCGTGACGACGATCAGCGGGTCCGACCCGGCTCCTGCCGGCAACCCGAGACTCGGCATCGAGGTCTTGATCGTGCTGGCCATCTCGCTGGGTCAGTCCGGGGTCTATTCGGTGCTGCGGATCATCGAGCGGATGACCCGCGGGGTTCAGCTCAACCAGCAGACCTCGACGCTGAACTCCTCGGTCACCCCGGACCGTCCCTGGCTCGATCTGACCTATCAACTGGTCGGCATCGCCTTCGCCGTCGTACCGGCGCTCCTCGTTCTCCATCTGCTGAATCTCACCGACCGCCCGGCGACCCGCCGGATCGGATTCGACCTGACCAAACCCCGGTTCGACGCCTGGTTCGGCACGGTGGTCGCCGCCTGCATCGGCATCCCGGGTCTCGGTCTCTATGTCCTCGCCAAGACCCTGGGCGTCAACACCCAGGTGCAGGCTTCCGGACTCACCGATCACTGGTGGACCATTCCGGTGCTGATCCTCGCCGCCGCCCAGAACGCGGTGCTCGAAGAGGTCGTGATGATCGGCTATCTGTTCACCCGGCTCGGACAACTCGGCTGGCGCATGCCGGCGATCATCGTCACCAGCGCGGTGATCCGCGGCTCCTACCACCTCTACCAGGGCTGGGGCGGCTTCGCCGGCAACCTGATCATGGGCGCGGTATTCGGGTTGATCTATCTGCGCTGGAAACGAGTGATGCCACTCGTCGTCGCGCACACCCTGCTCGATGTCGCGGCCTTCGTCGGCTACGCGCTGCTGGCTCCGCACCTCAGCTGGCTCTAGTTTCAAACAACGCGGACTTCTGTCGAGCTAGCAACATCAGATGTGGATAGCTCGACAAAAGTTCGTCTGGATCTCGCGATTCGCGAGCGAGCCCATCAACCTTGCGAGATCAAGCTGCGGGCGAAGAAGCGCAGGTTGACGGGCTTCTCCGCGAGGCGCCGGACCAGATAGCCGTACCAGTCCTGGCCGTACGGCACATAGACCCGCATCCGATGCCCGAGCGCGGCCAGCCTGGCCTGCTCGGCCGGCCGGATCCCGTACAGCATCTGCAGTTCGAAGGAGTCCTTCGTCCGACCGAAACGGTCCGCCAGCGTCAACGCGATCTCGACCAGTCGCGGGTCATGTGTCGCGACCATCGGATAGCCCGCGCCGGCCATCAGGATCCGCAGGCACCGCACGTACGCCTTGTCGATCTCGGCCGGCTCGGCATGTGCCACCGAATCCGGCTCCGCGTACGCGCCCTTGCACAACCGGATCCGTGATCCCTCGTACGCCAGATCACGGCAATCGGCCTCGGTCCGGTGCAGATAGGCCTGCAACACGGTGCCCAGCCAGGGGAAGTCGCGGCGCAACTCGCGTACCACCGACAGCGTCGAATCGGTGGTGGTGTGGTCCTCCATGTCGATGGTGACCGTGGTACCGGCGGCGCCGGCCGCTTCGCAGATCGAGCGGGCGTTCTCGGCGGAGATCTTCTCGCCGTCGGCGCCGAGGAACTGTCCGACGGCCGACAGCTTGACCGAGACCTCGGCGATGTCGGCCAAACCGGCATCCGACAGCCGGCCCAACAACTCCAGATACGCCCGAGTCGTCTTCGTGGCCTGCTCGAGCCTGGTCGTGTCCTCGCCCAGGTGATCGATGGTGACGGTGAGATTCGCCTCCGCCAGCGTCCGTGCGCTCCGCAGCGCGTCGTCGATGGACTCACCGGCGACATAGCGGTCCACGACGTCCCTGGTCAGTGGTGCCCGGGTGACGGTCGACTTCATCGCACCACTGCGCGAGAGCCTGAGCAGCGCCTCGCGCATGATCGGCATCAGTTGCCGCCCGTGTCGCTGGTCAGGGCTCGGGCGACCCCGCTGCCGTCGACCGCATAGTCAGGACGCACGGGTGCCGCCAGATTCAGCCGGCTGAAAGCCAGGGACTCAGCCAAGTCCTGCTCCCGCTTCGCCCGGCTGTCGGCCTTGCGGGTGTTGACCTCGAGCACCACATGGCCGGCGAAGTCGACCTCGGCCAGATGCTGCAGCACCTTCGCTGCCTGCTGGTCGCCACGACCCGGCACCATGTGCTCGTCCTTCGCCGACCCGGTGCCGTCGGTGAGATGGATGTGCCGCAATCGGGAGCCCCATGCCTTGGCCAGGTCGAGCGACTGCTGATTTGAGGTGGAGGCATGCGAGAAGTCCAGCGTCAGATGGTCGTAGTCCAGCTCGGTCGGGTCCCAGCCGGGCAGGTACGCCTTCAGTTCGCCGCCCGGGGTGCGCCAGGGGTACATGTTCTCGACCGCGAAAATGATCCCGGTCTCCTCGGTGAGCCGGCGGACACCCTCGACGAACCCGCGAGCGTACTCCCGCTGCCAACGGAACGGTGGATGCACCACCACGGTGTCCGCGTCGAGCCGCTTGGCCGCCTCGGCGGAACGCTCCAGCTTGGACCACGGGTCATTGCCCCAGACCCGCTGAGTGATCAACAGGCACGGCGAATGCACCGAGAGCACCGGCACCTGGTGATAGTCGCGCAGCTTCTCCACGGCGTCGATGTCGGCGGCGACCGGGTCGATCCCGACCATCAGCTCCACGCCGTCGTACCCGAGTCGGCGGGCGAGCTCGAATGCGCTGGAGGTGGTCTCGGGATAGACCGAGGAGGTCGACAATCCGACCTTCGCTGCCGGAACCTTCACGGCACGGTCGTCGGCTTCGATCACGTCCAACAGAGTAGCGCTCGGCGGCGGGGCTCGGACCAGTCCTGAGCCGCGTAGGCTTCGCGCGTGCCCGAGGTCAAGGCGTCGTTTCCACGCGCGTTCGTGGAGTTCGCCGATCCCGACGACGCCGACACGGTGTACCGCTGCGACCTCACCTGGTTGACCTCGCACTGGACCTGCATCTTCGGTGCCGGCTGTCAGGGGATCTATGCCGACCGCCCTCACGACGGCTGCTGCACGCTGGGCGCGCACTTCGCCGACACCGACGACGAGCAGCGCGTGGGGACGTACGTCTCGCAGCTGACTGCTGATCAGTGGCAATACAAAAGGGCCGCCGCGGTTCAGGGCTGGGTCGAGCTGGAGGACCCCGAGACGGTTGCCGAAGGCAGCGAACAGGAACGCAAGACGCGGGTCGTCGACGGTGCCTGCATCTTCTTGAATCGACCCGGGTTCGCCGCGGGCGAAGGGTGCGCGCTGCATCTGTTGGCCATCGAGCAGGGCCGGAGCTTCGTCCAGACCAAGCCGGACGTCTGCTGGCAGCTGCCGTTGCGCCGCCAGTTCCGCGAGATGACACGCGGCGACGACACCACCTACACCGAAGTGACCCTGGGCGAATACGTCCGGGAAGGTTGGGGTCCAGGCGGACACGACCTCGACTGGTACTGCACCTCCAACACCGAGGCCCACGTCGGCTCCGAACCGGTCTATCGCTCCAACCGCGACGAACTGGTCGAGTTGATGGGCAAGCACGCGTACGCGGTCCTGGCCGGGCTCTGCGCCGAGTTCGAGGCGATGCCGGGCGACCTGATGCGCCACCCCGCAGGTCTTGGACGCCGTGACGACGCCAAGGCCGGCTCGAACTAGCCGATGCCCTCCGGCAAGAGCGTAAACGCTGGGATATGGCGAGGTCGCACAATCCGGAAGTCGGTGCGGTCGGTGCATGCGATCTCAGTGACACCGAGTCGCTCCGCGATCGCGATGACCGAAGCATCCGTCACACCCATCGGCCTGTCGATGTACGTCTCCATCAGTTCGGCCATGCGGGCGTAGTCGCCACTGAGCAACTCGACCGGTTCAAAGTCACCATTCGACAGACTGCGAACGAACGCAACCTCAGCACGCGACGAGTGCTTGCGAATCAGATAGCCGGTCTCCGCTACCACCGTGGCAGGAACGAGAAGGCGTCGTCTAGCGAGACGGAGCCCAGTCAGCAGTGTCACGCAGGCGTGATGGTGCTGGTCGGTCACGTTGGCCGCAGCAACGATTGCTCCGGTGTCGTAGAGGATCACAAGTCAGTCGCGTCCGAAACCGTCGAGGTGGCCGGGGTTCGTCGAAAGGTCGGACGGGCCGCTGAACGACCCCACCCAGGCGAACGCGTGCTCAGAAGGGACAGCCCGCAGTTCACCGCGACGACGCACGTCAGCGAGCACCTGCTTGACCTGCTCCTCGGGGAGAGAGTTGATCAGCTGGTGCAGCTCATCGCGAATCTCGGACATGGCTCCAGTGTAGGAATCAGCGGAAACAAGAGCGGAGAGCCACGCAGACACAGACTCTCCTCCGCGACCCCGCCGACCCGTTCGCGGTACCGGGGCACCACAATGGGGGGCATGCGCTTGGACCACCTGTCGTACGCAGCCGGTCCCGAGGGTGCCCGAGCCACCGCCGCGGAATTGGGGTTGCTGCTCGGCACGGAGTTCATCGACGGTGGGTTTCATCCGCGCTTCGGCACCCGCAATTTCACCCTGGCTCTGTCGGCCGGGCGGTATCTCGAAGTCGTCGAGGTGCTGGATCATCCCGCGGCCGACAAGGCGGTGTTCGGTCAGGTGGTGCGTGCCCGGTCCGCCGAGGGCGGCGGCTGGCTCGGCTGGGTGGTGGCTGTCGCGGACATGACCGAGGTCGAACTGCGCATCGGCCGGCAAGCGATCGCCGGCCACCGGCACCGACCCAACGGCACGGAGTTGGAGTGGCTGCAGCTCGGGGTACGGGGGCTGCAGAGCGACCCGCAGCTTCCCTTCTTCGTCCAGTGGCGCTCGCACCCGTCGATCCACCCGTCCTCCGGCGGCGGTCAGATCGACCTGCTCGGAGTAGAGATCGCCGGGTCGAGGAACCGGGTCGAGGACTGGCTCGGCGGGGCTGCCGAACAGGTCCTGGCCGACATCCCGATCGAGTGGGTCGCCCCGCGCGGCCAGCCCGGTCTGATAGCCGCCACTTTCGGCACCCGCAACGGCGTCGTCCGCATCTGAACCCGCCTTTCTCGGCGAGTTTTGAACCGCTATCCACAGCTGACGTGGTTTCTGCTCCTAAAGATGTCGATAGCTGCGGCCCGGCAGCTCGCAATCTGCCCGATCCGCACCCGTCGGTAGCACGACAGCAGGACAGACTGCGTACGTCGAGATGGCTCGGAAGCGCTGATTCCGGCGGTCTCCTACCCTGGCGTCATGGCGCTCCAGATCCGCCCCGAAGCAGCCGGGCTGCCGGTCTATCGGCCCGGCAGACGACCGGCGGAGATCAGCGGTCGCCCGGCGTACAAGCTGTCCAGCAACGAGAACCCCTATCCCCCACTGCCCGGGGTGTTGGCCGCCGCGACCGCCGCATGCGACGAGCTGAACCGCTATCCCGACCTCGGGGTGACCCGGCTGACGGAGACGTTGGCTCAGCGGCTCGGCGTCGATCCGGCCAGGCTCGCGTTCGGCACCGGATCGGTAGCGGTGTTGTTCCACCTGCTCAACGTGCTCGGCCGACCCGGCGCCGAGGTCGTGTACGCGTTCCGCACCTTCGAGGCATATCCGATCGCGACTCAGCTGAGCGGCGCGACGGGTGTGCCGGTGCCGCTGACTCGGGAGTACGAGCACGATCTGGACGCCATGCTCGCGGCGATCACCCCGGCGACCGTCGCCGTGCTGCTGTGCACCCCGAACAACCCCACCGGGCCGGCCTTGCGGCAGGCTGAGGTCGAGGCTTTCGTCGAGCGCGTGCCACCCGAGGTCGCGGTGCTGATCGACGAGGCGTACGTCGAATTCGTGGACCATCCCGATGCGGTGAATGGCCTCACCCTGCTCAACCGGCCCAATGTCATCGTGCTGCGTACCTTCTCGAAGGCCCACGGGCTGGCCGGTCTGCGGATCGGCTACTGCGTCGGCCCGGCTGAACTGGCATCAGTGATACGGGCGGCCGCGAACCCGTTCGGGGTGACGACGATCGCCCAAGCCGCGGCGCTGGCCTCACTGGACGCTGAGGACGCATTGCAGGAACGGGTAGCAGAACTGGTCGTACGCCGCACCGGTTTGTTGAACGACCTGCGTGAGCTGGGATTCGAAGCACCCGATGCGCAGGGCAACTTCGTCTGGCTCCCCGCCGGCCCCCTGACGCAACGGTGGGCGGAGGCTTTCGCGGACATGGGCGTCATGGTCCGCCCCTATGCCTCGAACACCCCATTCGATGGCATCCGGATCACCGTCGGCGAACCCCCCGCCAACGACCTGGTCCTAGAGATCGCCGCCCGCCTCCCCGTCACGAGCGGCCGTGAGGCGGAGCGATCCCGTCGCGAGCGGCCGCGCCGCGGAGTGCGGCTCTGTCTGGACTGACGAACGAGCGAACGCGCTTTATGTTCGCTCGTGAGGAGGGAAGACAGAGTCTGAGCACGTAGCAGGCGCAGCGAGTGACGACAACACTGTCAGTAGTAGCCCGTACCGTCTCCCGTATGGCCAAGACGCAGACCCGACCATCCCATCGCTGCACCGAGTGCGGCTGGACGACCGTGCGCTGGGTGGGTCGTTGCGGGGAGTGTCAGGCCTGGGGCAGCGTGGTCGAAGTCGGGGCGCCGAAGCTCGCGGAGGTCAAGGTCTCGGCACCCGCCAAGCGGGCCACCCGGATCAAGGACGTCGACGCGGAAGCGGCGACTCGCGTCAAGACCGGGGTGGGTGAGCTGGACCGGGTGCTGGGCGACGGGCTGGTGCCGGGCGCAGTCGTGTTGCTGGCCGGCGAGCCGGGTGTCGGCAAGTCGACCCTGCTGTTGGAGGTCGCCGCACAGTGGGCCAAGGCGGGCCGCACGACGCTGTACGTGACCGGAGAGGAATCCGCGGCTCAGGTGCGTTTGCGCGCCGGGCGTACGAACGCGCTGGCCGACGAGCTGTATCTCGCGGCCGAGACCGATCTGGGCACCGTGCTGGGTCATGTCGAGGAAATCCGGCCCTCACTGCTGGTGGTCGACTCGGTGCAAACGGTCGGCACGGCAGAGGCGGACGGATCACCCGGCGGAGTCACCCAGGTCCGCGAAGTCACCGGGGCACTCGTGCGGGTCGCCAAGCAGCGCGGCATGGCGGTGATCATCATCGGGCACGTGACCAAGGACGGGAACATCGCCGGCCCACGGCTGCTGGAGCATCTCGTCGATGTCGTGCTGGCCTTCGAAGGCGACCGCCACTCCGGCTTCCGCATGGTCCGCGGCACGAAGAACCGGTTCGGTCCGTCCGACGAAGTCGGCTGCTTCGAGATGGCCGAGGAAGGCATCGTCGAAGTGCCGGACCCCTCCGGGCTGTTCACGTCCCGGCACGAGGAGCAGGTTCCGGGGACCTGTGTCACGGTGACCATGGAGGGCCGCCGTCCCCTGCTGGCTGAGTTGCAGGCATTGGTCGGCAACTCCACTCTGCAGTTGCCGCGGCGGACCATGCATGGCGTCGATCCGGGCCGACTGGCGATGGTGCTCGCCGTGCTCGACCGGCGAGCGAAGGTGAAGCTCTCCGACAAGGATGTGTATGTGTCGACGGTCGGCGGGGCTCGTGTCACCGATCCGTCCGCCGACCTGGCTGCCGCGATCGCGGTCGCCTCCAGCGCCTTGAACATCTCGATGACCGAACGCTGCATCGCGATCGGTGAGGTCGGGCTGGCCGGTGAGTTGCGCCGAGTTCCGGGTCTGCATCGCCGGCTGGCCGAAGCGGCGCGACTCGGCTTCACCGAGGCCGTGGTCCCGTCCGACGCCCATACCGCCGAACAGCTCAGCATGAACCGCGGCGGCATGCTGATCCGCGCCGTGCCAACTCTCGCCGACGCCTTGCGCGTCCTCAACCTGACTCCACGCGGCAGACAGAACTGAGCCCGGCCGGCGCTGGTTCCCAGATCGAAGGAGCAGAGTTGTCCAGAGGTCCACCTAAGATGGCGACCGGATCGGTCGGTTGGCCGATCCAGGGACGAGGGACGGAAGTCGAGCGTGGCGCAGGACGGTATCGAGCGGGCCAAGGTGCTCGGATACTTGGCCCTGGTCGCTCCCGGTACGCCCCTGCGCGAAGGCTTCGAACGCATCCTCCGTGGACGCACCGGTGCCCTGGTCGTGCTCGGGCACGGGCGCGAGGTGCAGGATCTGTGCACCGGTGGGTTCCAGATGGATGTGCCGTTCACCGCCTCAGCACTGCGCGAGCTGGCCAAGATGGACGGGGCAATCGTCCTCAACGAGGAGGCGAGCCGGATCATGCGCGCCGGCGTACACCTCGTGCCCGACGCCAAGGTCCCCACCTCCGAGACAGGCACCCGGCACCGCACCGCCGAGCGGGTTGCCCGACAGACCGGTGTGCCGGTGATCGCAGTGTCGGCATCGATGGCCACGATCTCGCTCTATGTCGGCGGCCATCGCCAGTTCGTCGAGCATCCGGATCAGATCCTGGCCCGGTCGAATCAGGCTCTGCAGACGCTCGAGCGCTATCGAGCCCGGCTCTCCGAAGCGACCTCCCGGCTGTCCGCGGTCGAGGTCGAGGACCAGGTGACGGTACGCGATGTCGCCGCCGTGGCGCAGCGGCTGGAGATGGTCCGGCGGCTGGATCAGGAGTTGAGCGAGTACGCCGCCGAGCTCGGCACCGAGGGCCGGTTGCTGGTCCTGCAACTGCATGAGCTGACCTCTGGTCTCACGGAGCTGGGGGAGCTTTTGGAGAAGGACTACCGCCCGGATCCGGCTGCCGGCAGCAACGGTGGCGAGGTGAGCTTCGGGCTGGCTCAGCTGACCAGCTTGGACGTGGACCAGTTGTTGAACCTCCTGTTGGTTGCCCGCACGATCGGCTTCGCGGCGTCAGACCAGCTCGACACCAAGGTGAGCACCCGCGGCTACCGCCAGGTGGCGCAGATCAATCGGCTGCCCGGAGCTTTGGGCGAGCGCCTGATCGAGCACTTCGGAAGCCTGCAAGCCCTCTTCGCGGCCAGCCGTAGTGAGTTGCAGGAGGTCGATGGGGTCGGCGAACAACGCGCCCGAGCCATCCGGGACGGTCTGGTCCGGGTAGCAGAGTCCGCTTACGCCGATCCGCTGAGCTGACCCGAAGGACTCAGACGATCAGCATCGGCAGTTGGACCGCTTTGCCGCCGGTCAGCTTCGCAGTCGCCCAGTAGCTCCCCGTCTTCACCGTGGCCTTGCCGGCCTTGCAGTTCTTTCCCTGAACCGATCGCTTCCCGTCCCAGGCCAACTTCCAACTCACACGATCTCCGGAAGCCAGCTTCTTGTTGAAGTCGGTGAGCACCTTCTTGCAGTCCTTGGTGCTCCAGACTCGGTCCTTGCCGATGGTGACCTTCAACTCGAAGTTCTTGTCGGTCACGGACGCGACACAGGTCTGTTTGGTGGTGTTGACGGCCACCAGCTTGAAAGTGTTCGCCTCGCCCGGGGAGAGGACGCTGCCGCCATCCAAGGTGAGCCGAAGGTCGTCGGGCGAGCAGTCCGCCACCTGCGCCGCGGCGGCGCTGGCGCTCGCGGACGCCCGAGCCTTGGCCGATGCGCTGGCCCTGGCAGCGGCACTTTTCTTAGCGGCCGCACTGGCCTTGGCTGCAGCGCTCGCTTTGGCGGCCGCCGACGCGGACGCAGCGGACTTACTCGCTGATGCGCTCGGGGACGACGTCGCAGATTCGTCACTGGAGGTCGGCGTCGGAGAGGGGGTGGGACTAGCGGTCATCGTGGGCGTCGGACTGTCCGTGACGACCGGAGGGGTGATCGTGGGCGGAGGCGCGGTGGCAACCACCGACTTGGTGAGACTCTTGACCCCGATCACGATCATGACCACAAGAATCAACACGACCGCAAGCAGAATGCCGCGACGAATCCAGTACGTACGGGCCGGCTCCGGACCCTGCGGGTGGAGCAGGCCACTCATGTGAGCCAGGTTACGGAAGCCCGGCTATCGGGGCGGGGACAACACGCCGATGCAAACCCGACTCCGCGGTGGATGCGTCACCCGCAAAGTCGAGAGTCACCGCGCGGGGCGCGCCGATGCGGTGGGTACGGTGGCAGCCATGCACCAGCCGAACCCGTACCAAGTGGTGGACAGGGTGCTCGACTGGTACGCCGGACATGCCCGTGACTTGCCCTGGCGCCGGCCGGAGGCAACCGCGTGGGAGATCATGGTCAGCGAGTTCATGCTGCAGCAGACTCCGGTTGCCCGGGTACTCCGACCATGGCGGCAATGGATCGATCGCTGGCCGACACCGCCGGATCTGGCTGCCGCACCAGCCGGTGAGGCGGTCCGCGCGTGGGGCCGGCTGGGCTATCCACGCCGTGCCCTGCGGCTGCATCGAGCAGCGGAGGCAATCACCGAGAACCACGGCGGCACGGTGCCCACCGATCACGCGCAGTTGCTGGCTCTGCCAGGTGTCGGCGCCTACACGGCAGCAGCGATCGCGTCCTTCGCCTACGGGCAGCGTCACGTCGTCCTCGACACCAATGTCCGGCGGGTGCTGGCTCGAGTCGGCTCGGGGATCGCCGCACCACCGGCCTCGGCAACCGCGGCCGAGACTCGGCTTGCGGCACACTACCTGCCGGCCGATCCCGCCAAAGCAGCACGCTGGGCCGTCGCCTCGATGGAACTGGGGGCCTTGATCTGCACCGCTCGGGCTCCGTCCTGCGAGCGTTGTCCGGTGGTCGATCTGTGCGCGTGGCACGCGGCCGGACGACCGGCGAGTCCGGGGCCAGGTCGCGGCCGGCAGCAGACGTACCAGGGCACCGATCGGCAGTGCCGTGGCGCACTGCTCGCAGTCCTTCGCTCCAGCGATGTCCGGGTGACCCGCGCCGAACTCGACCTCTGCTGGCCGGTGGAGCTGCAGCGTGCCAGAGCCTTGGCATCCCTGGTCACCGACGGCCTGGTCGCGGGAGACGATCACCTCGGCTATGCCCTGCCCAGCTGAGCCGGCAGCGGACCCGACCCTGGGAATCTCGTAGGTTGGGCGTCGTGGGAGAGCTGTTCGC
Source organism: Microlunatus sp. (assembly GCA_047605905.1). Classification (GTDB taxonomy): domain Bacteria; phylum Actinomycetota; class Actinomycetes; order Propionibacteriales; family Propionibacteriaceae; genus Microlunatus. The sequence goes on along the minus strand of JASGEZ010000074.1, from coordinate 103,838 downwards.
CGGACGGTACGAGTTCGTCGACCTGCTCGGCGACGGCGGGATGGGCACGGTCTGGCGGGTCTGGGACCACCGCGACCAGGGCTACCGCGCGGCCAAGGTGTTGAAGCAGTCCGACAGCGTCTCGTTGCTGCGCTTCGTCCGGGAGACGTCCTGGCGGATCGACCACGAGCATGTCGTGACGCCGCTGGGCTGGTCCGCCGAGGACGACCGGGTGCTGTTCACCATGCCGCTGGTCGGCGGCGGCACCGTCGCGACCTTGCTGAGCGACTTCGGCCGGCTGCCGCCGCTGTGGGTCCACGAGCTGCTGGGCCAGTTGCTGACCGCTCTGGAGGCGGTGCATGCGACCGGTTTGGTGCATCGAGACGTCAAACCCGGGAACCTGCTGCTCGACCCGACCGGGACCGGCCGTCCGCACCTGCGGCTCACCGACTTCGGCATCGCGGCACCGGTGGGAGATCCGCGGCTGACTCGGGCCGGCGAGTCCATCGGCACCCCGGGCTACCAGGCGCCGGAGGCCGCGCACGGTGCCGACCCCGACCCGCGCCAAGATCTGTACGCCGCCGGGGTGGTCGCGCTGGAGTTGCTGACAGGTCGACGCCCACCGATCTCCAACTCGTCCCGCCCGGACACCTCCCCCATCGCCGGGCTCATCTTCGCCCCGGTGATCGAGCGACTGGTCGAGCCCGATCCGGCACGCCGCTACTCCTCGGCCACCCAGGCGAGGGCCGCGCTCGCCGCGGTCCGGCCACCCAGTAGCGACCGCACCGCGGCAGGTGACATCGAGGTGTTCGGCCAGCTGCCGGAGCTACCGGATCACTGGGACGAGAGCGGCCCGACGCCGCGATCCCCCGCCGCAGACGCGCACACCGCCGAGCAGCAGGTCATCGAGGCGCCGGCCGACAGATCGGGCCGGCTACCGGTCTGGGCCGGCGGGCTGATCGCGGTGGGACTGGTCTTCATCGTCATCGCAGCCCTGCTGGTCCGCTGACGGCCGACCTGCCGCTCACCGCGCGGTCGACCCCTTCCGGCGTACGAGATGGATCGTCAGCGCCGCACCGCCGACGAGCACGGCGACCAGGCCGATCCCACCGAGAACCAGCCCTACCGACCGGCGCAGCGGCGGCTTGACCTCATCGGAGGAAGGAGCGGCGGACATCGACGGATCCTGGGAGGGCACCGGCGACACCGGGTCGCTCGGCGATGGGGTGGCCACGGAAGAGGGTGAGACCGGAGCGGTCGTGCTCGACGCCGTGATCTCGGGTGCACCGGTGACCTTACCGTCGACCGCGACCCCGAGGGTGAACGGCAGCTGGTAGCTGACCTTCGCCTTCGTGTCGATCGCCGACACCACCACATAGTAGTCCCCTGCCTGGCTGTTGACCTTCTCCGGGTCGCTATAGCTCGACCGGCCGCGGTAGACGACCGGGTTGGTGACACCATGCGCCTCGGCCTTGTCGACGTAGACACTGTGGTGCTTGCTCTGTGGCGGGTAGAGCGCGTTGCCGCGGCCGGGTGAGTAGGTGACCATGATCAGGTTCAGCGAGCTGCGATCCAACAGCTTGCCGAGAGCGCCTCGCTGCTTGTCGACCAGCAGCCTGGTACGCAGGCTCTGCCCCCAACCGACCGGAACCCGGAAGATCTGGCTTTCGCCCGGCACGATGCTGCCCTGGTAGGAGCCCGGCTTCAGTGGCAGCGCTTCGTCGAACGACGAGCCGCCCACCACGGCAGTCGGTCGGCCGATCGTGACCGGGGTGTAGGCCGGCGGATCCTTCGGCTCCGGCAGCTGGTCGACGTTGTCGGCCAGTGGCTCCTCGCTCACCCGGATCTCGATCGGCACAGTGCTCTTGCGGCCGGCCTTGTAGCGTTTGATGACGACCAGGAAGGCGTCGTTGTCGGTGCAGCCTTCGTCACTGTCGTGAATGCCGGGCATACCCAGCGTGGTGCTGATCACCGGCCCGTAGAAGTTGGCCGACCAGCTCTCGTAGTCGTGTCCGCAGTCCAGGTCCTGGTCGTAGGGGTTCCAGGCGGTGATATCGATGCCGTCCGCGACGGACGGGTCCGCACTGTCGTTGACCAACGACGCAGACACCCGGATCGTCGACTTCGGCGAGGTACGACGGACCAGGTAGTAGAGCTCGCTGCGCTTTTTGCCGACGCCGCCCAGGCTGTCGGTCCAGTCACCAGGCGTGATGGTGGTCGGCGCCGCCGCGGACTCGGCGCCGGTGATCGGTTTGCCGATGGCCTGGTACGGCCTGGCGGCGCGAGTCGAGATGGTCTCCAGCGCCCGAACCAGCCCCGCGGCGTCCGTCGCGTCGTAGTAGTTGCCTCTGCCCTTGTCCGCGATGCACTTCAAGATGGCGCGAGCCTTGCCGGCAACATCCAAGCCGACGACCTCGATCTTGAGATCGATCCCTTGCTCGGCGAGGTCGGCCGCGACCTCGCAGGGATCGGGCTTGCAGGTCGGTTCCCCGTCGGAGACCAAAACGATGGTGCGCTGCCCGTCCTGCCCGAGATCCTTGCCCGCCTCCTGCAGCGCGTAGCCGATCGGGGTCTCCCCGTACGGCTGGTACTTCTTGACCGCCGCCCGCAGATCACCCCGATTGCCGGTGCCCAGATCGACGACCCGCTGGGAGTCTGTGCAGGCTCCCTTGTCCTTCCGGTCGAAGACCTTGGCTCCGTAGACCCGCAGGCCGACAAGCTGGCTCTCCGGAAGGCCGTCGATCACGGTGTCGAGTGCGGACTTCGCGGCCGCGATCTTGCTGGTCCCGCCAGGCAGCTTCTCCTTCATCGACCCGGACGAGTCCATCACCAGCATCAACTTGTTGTCGGCCGGCTGCGGGTCGGCCTTGGCCGGGGCGGTGGGCAGCAGCAGCGCCAGCGCTGTGGCGCCGGCGCACAGCACCGCGACGAGCCGGGTGAGCGGTCGGTCCGACATCGGCGGAACCCCTTCCAGAAGTTTGCAAAAGCAAATCTGCCAGAGACTGGTTCCCAGTGCAAACGCGCAGCTGAGATGCAGTACATTTTGCAAGAGTTAACTCAAAGCGACGAAGCGGGGGCAGCCTGTGGCAGGTGAGGTCGAACGAAATCGTGCAGCCCAGACCGAGGTCTACGGTGAGCCCTTGAACACCCTGCTCGGTCGCTGCGGAGCAGTGCTCGGCCTGACGCAGGGACGAATCGCCGGTCTGCTCGGAATCTCAGCCCCGATGCTCTCACAGCTGGTCAACGGTCGGCGCGCCAAGCTCGGCAACCCCGCGGCGGCCCGCCGGCTGGAGTTGATGCGCGACCTACTGATCGATGTCGAGTCCGGGCGGATCGCACCGTCGGAGGCGGTTGCCGAACTCGAGCGCAATCAGCACGCCGACGTCTTCACCGTCACCTCCCAGCACGACGCCGGCGGGACGGTTCGCGAGGTGCAGGAGCTGTTCCGTGCGACCGCCTCGGCCGCGGACTTCCTCGCGGCCGCCGACCTGCTCCGCGTCGAGCAACCGGAGATCGCCGAGCTGCTGCGGACCTACGGTGCGTCTCGGACCGACCGGGCCGTCGAGCACTACCGCCACACCCTCAACCGTTCCTCGTAGGGAGCCCCAGACGGCCTCAGACCGCCACCAAGTCCCTTCCAGGTCAGGGAACTCGCAGACCTGGCCAGGTGGTGGTGCGGGCTATCGGCTCCTCGAAACCGGCGCAATCAAGGTCATCATCGGCCCCGGCGAGGACCGATGCCGGAGCCGGAGCCGGCGCGAAAACGCCTCGCGGGCCGGACCTTCGACCCGCGAGGCGCGTCCAACTCAGCGGACGATCACGACCGTGCATCCGGCGTGTACGGCGACATGCTGGCTCACCGAGCCGAGCAACAGCCCGCCGAAACCACCCAGCCCGCGGGTGCCGACCACGAGGAGGTCGGCCCGCCGTTCTGTGGCTGCTTCGATGAGCACCTTCGCCGCGCCGCCCTCCTTCACCTCAGGCTGTACGACGACCCGCGGGTTCTCACCGAGCACCTCGGTGATCGCCCCCATCAGCCGGTTCTTTGCCTGGTCGGCCGACGACTCCCCACCCGCATGCACCGAGTAGCTGAAATCGGGGGTTGCCGCGGGCGAGGGGCTTACGGACCAGGCGCACAGCACTACGAGTTCCGCGTTCTCGGCAGCCGCCTGGTCGGCGGCCCAGCGGAGTGCTTTAAGGCTTGGCTGCGAGCCATCGACACCGACGATGATCGTCTTTGCTTCTGACATGTTGAGTCTCCGTCTCGATATGGCTGGTACTGAGATCTACGTCGACTGCCGGCCGGAGGTCACCACGCGGCGATCCGCCGATGCTTGGACGATCATCACGTTGCAACGAGCCGCTCGGGCGACTTCGAGCGGGATGGAGCCGAGCGCGTCCCCGTCCGTGGATCCCAGGCCCTGGTTACCGACCACGATCAGGTTGTCCGGGTTGTCACCGGCCACTTCGAGAATGGCCTGAGCCGGCTTTCCCGCGACCGCACGTCCTTCGATCCGCTTGAACCGGTCCTTGGTCAGTTCCTTGATCGACGCCGCTATCGCTGCCTCCGCATCCTCCTTGCCGCGGATGACGCGACCACCCTGCCGCGCTCGAGCATCAGTCGCACCGGCGGTATCCGCACTGGCGTCGTAGGCGGAGACGACGATCAACCGGGCCTCGGCGGCCGAGGCCACCTCTGCGGCCTCACCAACCGCGAACCGTGAGGCATTGGTTCCGTCGGTGCCGACGATCACCCGGTTGTACACCGATGAAATACGACGCGGCGAGCCGAACGGCATGATCGGCGACTCTTCGTCCGCCTTCGGCGAGTTCACCCACAAGGAGGCTAGGCCACCCAGCACGAAGAAGGCTCCGGTGAACATCATGGCGTTGACCGGATCCGCGCCCAGCAGGTGCTTGAAGACCCAGCCGAAGGTGGCCGTCTCGATCAGCTGCGGGACCACGATCATCATGTTGAGGATGCCGAGGTAGACGCCGATGCGCTCCTTGGGAACCATGCTCGTCGCCATCACATAGGGCAACGAGGTGTAGCTCGCGCTGGCGATGCCGAAACCGATCAACGGCAAGAACATCAAGAACTTGTCATCGATATGCGGCCAGATGGTCAACCCGACGCCCGCAATGCCAAGTGCCGCGGCATGCACCCGCTTGGCACCGAATCGGGTGGCGAGTGGGATCAGTCCGATCGACGCAACAGCCGCAATGATGGCGGTAAATCCGTTGACCAGGCCCAGCCAGCCCACTGCGTCCTGGAATCCCGGATCCTCGGGACCGGCGTCGAAGATCACCTTTCCGATGCAGAGCGCCGCGAACTGCCAGTAGACAAACAACCCGTACCACTGGAATGCGTAGACCAGCCCGAGCTTGTGCATGCCGATCGGCATCTCCCGCACCGCGCCGCCGATCTCGGCGAAGACCGCGATCGGATTCTTCGGCTCAGACCTGAGCTTGGCGAGTTCCTCGGGAGTCGGCGGGATCTCCTTGGTGCTCAACGCCGAGATCAGCACCGTGGTGAGCGAGAGGACGGCTCCCAGCCAGAAGACGACGAAGACCCAGTGGGGTACGCCGGAGGCATTGATTCCGGTGACCGTCTTCTGACACACGAAGAGCGCGATGTTCGCCAGAACCGATCCGCTGGCGATGCAGACCCCTTGGATCAGGTAGCCCTTGGTGCGTTGACTCAGTCTCAGCTTGTCGGCGATCAACGCGCGATAAGGCTCCATCGCAGTGTTGTTGCCGGCGTCCATCAGCCACAGCAGCAGAACGGCCATCCACACCGCCGACACGAGCGGGAAGAGGAACAGCACCAGACCGAAGAGGATCGTGCCGCAGACGAAGTACGGCTTGCGACGGCCGAACCGCGGATGCCAGGTGCGGTCGCTCAGCACCCCGATCATCGGCTGGATCAGCAGACCGGTGATCGGGCCTGCCATGTTGAGGATAGGCAGCGATTCGGGCTGTGCACCCAGCATGGCGAACAACGGCGTGATCGCCGTCTGCTGCAGTCCGCCACTGATGGAGACACCGAAGAAGCCCATGTTCATCATGGCAATCGACTTCGAACTCATCAGCGTCTTGCGGGCGTCCTCCGGCTCGGTGCCGACGTCTGCAGCACCTACCGAGGCAACGTCTTGCTCGCTAAGCGACATTGCTCACTCCTGGAAACTCGAAAAATCTACGTTGATCGGTCGCGATGTGGTGGGGTAATCGCGGCATTGCCAGGGGATCGCCGTCAACGACCAGATCACTGTCGAGTCGGAGTGTAGGAATCCCTCCTCAGCCATGGCAAGCAGTCCAGGAGAAATTGGCGTTCAGTTCTGACGCGCAACCAATTGCGTCAGAATTTCGAGATAGATTGCCGTCCTGATTGACGATCGCGTCACAAATTCCCTGACCTCAGGTTGTGCCGTGCGCCTTTACGGGGTCTGGTCGAATCAGAAGTAGTCCTCGCAACCGGACAGGCTCGCTGGTCACTGTCGCGGGCCGGTGGTGCCTCGAACGACGAGACGGACCGGCAGTTCGGTCTTGGTCGCCGAGTCCGTTTGCCCCTCCAACAACAGCCGCACCGCTTCCATCGCCTGCTCGCGTACCGGCTGATGAATAGTGGTGAGATCGACGAAGGGCGCCATCTCGTGGTCGTCCAAAGCGACCAGAGACATATGGCCGGGGAGCGACAGGCCGGCTCGCCGCAAGGCGCCCAATGCGCCGATGGCCAATTCGTCGCTCATCGCGAACAGCGCGGTCGGCAACCGCGGCTGGGTGAGCAGCCGCTCGGCCACCCGAACGCCACCGGCCATCCGAGATCCTTCGGCAACCACGATCCACTCGGGCACCACAGACAGCTCCGCCTCGGCCAGTGCGAGCTCGAAGCCATGCTGACGAGCATGAGTGGATTCCAAGCTGACCTGATCCTTGGGATCGAACGAGAGCATCCCGATCTCCCGATGCCCCAGCCCGATCAGGTGCCGGACCGCCATCCGCGCGGCAGCCACTTCGTCGATCCCGACGCAGCGGCGCCCAGGCACGAAGCCGCCGAGGACCACGATGGGTACGCCGGCGTTCTCGAGCACCTGTCTTTCGTGCTCGTCGAAGGAGAACGACACAACGACCAACGCATCCACCTCGCCTCGAAGAAGAGCCTGTTCGAAGAAGGTACGACGACTGGCCGGGTTGCCGATGTTGTACAACATGACGCGATGATTCGCGGCCGACAGTGCTTCCTCGATCGCCGTGACCGCCTCGGCGAAGTACCACTGAGTCAGGGATCTACTCAAGACGCCGACCACCGGCGCACGATCCGAAGGCGTCGGCACCCTATAGCCGATTTCGGTCGCCGCAGCCAGGACCCGATCCCGAGTCTGCACCGTCACCGCAGGGCTGAGTCGCAGAGCTCGCGAGGCCGTCGCTGCCGAGACCCCGGCTCGCCGTGCGACCTCTCGGATTCCCGGCCGGCGAGCAGACGACTGCCGATCGCTCGAGACTCCACTCACCTGCGCCACCCGACCCCCTGACTCATGTCTGCAACTGTTTCATAGTTGCGCCATATTGTCTAACAGCAGCCTGGCGTGCCATCATCAGTCATCCCCCAGAAAGCCTCACGACAAGGACAGATCGTGCACCTAGCTACGAAATGGTTCCTGCAACAGTTTCATTTCCTCGCTCTGCCGGGCACCGGTCGAGCAGTGCTGCGGTCCTTCACTGTGCAGCTGGCTACTGCCGATGCGGTCTCGGATCCAGATCCCTACGGACAGGGCGCATGCGGGCAGTCCCTCTGAAACTCGACGCCGATGAAGTCAAGCGGCTGACCGCACTGCTGCACGCGCCGGAGCAGACGACGCGGGCGTACCGCGCCAAAGTAGTGTTATTGGCCAGTGAGGGCATGCGAAATGTCGACATTGCCGACCGGCTCGAACTCTCGATCGCAACCGTCGGAAAGTGGCGCAACCGCTACGCGATGTGCGGCATCGACGGCCTGGCAGATGAACCGCGACCCGGTGCGCCGCGCACCATCGACAGATCTGAGGTTATCGGTGCGACCCTGCTGGGTCCGCCGCCGGAGTTGGGGATCACGCATTGGTCGAGTCGCCGGCTCGCCGCGCGCCTCGGTATCGGCGATGCATCGGTTGCCCGAACCTGGCGCGAGTACGGGATCGCTCCTCGGCCACATGGCGAGTTCAGCTTCGCCACCGAGCCCGAGCTGATCGCCTCTGCCGTCGAAGTGATCGGGGTGCTCCTCTGCGCGTCAGCGCGAATCATCGCCCTCGCCGTGCCGGACTCCGATCCGATCTCGTACCACGAGGACTCGTCCGACGGATACGTTGAACCAGGTCTGCGGCCAACAAGTCCGGTGGACGACGCGATCCTGGAATTCGTGGCTCGTGTGCTGGCCGGATCACAAGACATGATTCTGCGGCTGGTTGTAGCCGGTCCGATTCGGCAGTCGCAGACTCAGTTCGACGAGCTGGCTACCAGCAATCGCCGGCTCGCGCTCCACACGGTCGAGCACCCCGAACGATGGCTCAATCTCGTTGAGGTCTGGTGCCGACTCGGCGGCCACAACTGCCCGAGCTCGAAGATCCGCACCTTGATGGACGGCAGCAAACCCATCACGTGGATCCGCCAGGGCCACGTCTCACCGGACAACTGAAGCGCCCGAACGGGCTACCGTTGAGACACCAGGATCCAGCCGATCTAGCCGCGGAGGTCAGGTGCGCAGGAGGACGACACGGCAACGCAGCGGCCCCGAGGTCGAGGTGCGGCGGGTGGAATGGCAGTCGACCTACGCGCGAGTCAGCACGATCGGCCGCGAGGGTGAGCGAGCTTTCGTGCTCGTGCCGGGGATCGGCGTCTCGTCCAACTATTTCGAGCGGCTCGCCGCGCAACTGAACGGGTACGGGCCCGTGCACGCGCTGGATCTGCCCGGTTTCGGGGGCGTACCGCACCCGAAGAGCCGCAGGATGACCATCTGCGACTATGCCGACCTGGTCGGAAAGGTCATTGACGAACTCGGCCTGGTGGATCCGGTGCTGGTCGGTCATTCGATGGGTACGCAGGTGGTCGCCGATCTCGCGGCACGCTATCCCGACGGCTTCGCCGGAAAGAGCGTCGGGCGACCGCCGCTGAGTTCTATCGTGCTGCTCGGCCCGGTGCTCAGCCCCGACCAGCGGCGGCTGTCCCGGGCCGCGAACAGATTCCTGGCAGCCGCGCGCAAGGAACCACCCCGGGTAGCGGTCCTGGCGGCCCAGGCGTATTTGCTGTGCGGGGTTCGCTGGTTCTCCCGAGTGCTGCCGGAGATGATGCTCTACCCCATCGAGGACACACTGCCGAAGGTCCGCTCCAACACCCTGGTGATCAGCGGGGCGCTCGACACGCTCTGCCCGTCCGAGTGGATCGATCAAGTGAGGGAGCTGTTGCCCAGCGGCCGGGTCGAGATCATCGAGCAGGCAGCGCACTCGATCATGCACGCGCACGCGGACACGGTGGCCGCGCTCGCGGTCGCCCACGTACAGCATCCGGGCACCGAGCCGCTGCCCAAGAACGTCGCGGATCGTGCCGCCGACGGCGACTCCGACAGCACGCCGGACGGTGCGGCCGAGTTCACCGGTCAGATCACGGAGCTGGCCGGCATTCTCACCGATGACGACGAGAAGATCGCAGAAGGCAAGACTGCCCAAGCCAAGGCGATCGCCGAAGCCACCGACGGCGACCCAGCCTGAGCCTTCCCACCCCCAAAAGCAAAACCTGCTCGGGTTTGTCGGACTTGCTCCATCTACAGATAGAGCAGAACCGACAAACCCGAGCAGATCCGAAGGGTTGGGATCAGCGGCCGCTGGTTGCCTCACCATGGTCACCGGGGTCAGCCAGACCCTCGATCACACCGTCGAACTCGACCGGCGGCGTGTCCGGGGCCGTCGAACGCTCGACACCGGTGAAGGTGAACGGCGACTCCGATCCAGGATCGGCCACATCCACGACCACGATCTCGCCCGGCTTGACCTCGGAGAACAAGATCTTCTCGGCAAGCATGTCCTCGATGTCACGCTGCAGCGCCCGACGCAACGGACGAGCACCCAGCACCGGATCGAAGCCGCGCTTGGCGATCAAGGTCTTGGCCGCGGGCGTGAGCTCGATGCCCATGTCCTTGTCCTTCAACCGGATCTCGATCTGGGCCACCATCAGGTCGACGATCCGCTCGATGTCGGCCTGGGTCAGCTGGCGGAACACCACGATCTCGTCGACGCGGTTGAGGAACTCGGGCCGGAAGTGCTGCTTGAGCTCGTCGGCGACCTTCGCCTTCATCTTCTCGTAGCTGCCCTCGGAATCACCGGCCTGGCTGAAGCCCAGCGACACACTCTTGGCGATGTCACGGGTGCCCAGGTTGGTGGTCATCACGATCACGGTGTTCTTGAAGTCGACCACCCGGCCCTGAGCGTCGGTCAGCCGACCTTCGTCCAGGATCTGCAGCAGCGAGTTGAAGATGTCCGGGTGCGCCTTCTCGACCTCGTCGAACAAGACTACGCTGAACGGCTTGCGGCGCACCTTCTCGGTGAGCTGGCCGCCCTCCTCGTATCCCACATACCCGGGCGGAGACCCGAACAGTCGCGAGGCCGTGTGCTTCTCGGAGAACTCGCTCATGTCCAGCTGGATGAGCGCGTCCTCGTCGCCGAACAGGAACTCGGTCAACGCCTTGGTCAGCTCGGTCTTACCGACGCCGGACGGGCCAGCGAAGATGAACGAACCGCTGGGCCGCTTCGGGTCCTTCAGACCGGCCCGCGTACGCCGGATCGACCGCGACAGCGCCTTCACCGCGTCGTGCTGACCGATGTAGCGCTTGCCGAGTTCGTCCTCCATCCGGAGCAGTCGGGCCGACTCCTCCTCGGTGAGCTTGAACACCGGGATGCCAGTAGCGGTGGAAAGCACCTCGGCGATGATTTCCTCATCCACCTCGGCGACGACGTCGAGATCGCCGGATTTCCACTGTGCCTCCCGCTCCGAGCGTGAGGCGAGCAGCTTCTTCTCGTCGTCCCGGAGACTGGCGGCACGCTCGAAGTCCTGGGCGTCGATCGCGGCTTCCTTCTCCAGCCGGACCGCAGCGATCTTCTCGTCGAACTCCCGCAGATCCGGCGGCGCGGTCATCCGGCGGATCCGGAGCCGGGCACCGGCCTCGTCGATCAGATCGATCGCCTTGTCCGGCAGGAACCGATCGGAGATGTAGCGGTCGGCCATCTGAGCCGCGGCCACCAGCGCCTCATCGGTGATGGTGATCCGGTGGTGCGCCTCATACCGGTCACGAAGGCCACGCAGGATGTCGATCGTGTGCGCGATCGACGGCTCGGCCACCTGGATCGGCTGGAAACGGCGCTCCAGCGCGGCATCCTTCTCGACGTACTTACGGTATTCGTCGAGTGTGGTCGCACCGATGGTCTGCAATTCCCCCCGAGCCAGCATCGGCTTCAAGATGCTCGCCGCATCGATTGCGCCCTCGGCGGCGCCGGCACCGACCAGTGTGTGGATCTCGTCGATGAACAACACGACGTCGCCGCGGGTACGGATCTCCTTGAGCACCTTCTTCAGGCGTTCCTCGAAATCACCGCGATAGCGGCTGCCGGCGACCAGAGCCCCGAGATCCAGCGTGTAGATCTGCTTGTCCCGCAGCGTTTCCGGAACATCGCCGCGCACGATCGCCTGCGAGAGTCCCTCCACGACCGCAGTCTTGCCAACACCCGGCTCACCGATCAGGACGGGATTGTTCTTCGTCCGCCGGGAGAGAACCGTCATCACGCGCTCGATCTCGGTCTCCCGGCCGATCACCGGGTCGAGTTTGTTCTCACGGGCGGCCTGGGTGAGATTGCGGCCGAACTGGTCGAGCACCATCGAGGATGATGGCGCGTTGCCCTGCTCCGGCGCACCCGCGGTTGCTGCCTCTTTGCCCTGGAACCCACTGAGTAGTTGGAGAACCTGACTGCGAACCCGATTCAAATCGGCGCCGAGCTTCACCAGCACCTGGGCAGCGACGCCTTCACCCTCACGGATGAGCCCCAGCAGGATGTGCTCGGTGCCGATGTAGGAATGGTTGATCTGCAATGCCTCGCGAAGCGAGAGCTCGAGAACTTTCTTCGCTCGCGGTGTGAATGGAATATGTCCACTGGGTGACTGCTGACCATGGCCGATGATCTCTTCGACCTTCTGCCGGACAGCCTCGAGCGAAATACCCAATGACTCCAAAGCCTTGGCCGCGACGCCTTCACCCTCATGGATCAGCCCGAGCAGGATGTGCTCGGTGCCGATGTAGTTGTGGTTCAGCATGCGAGCCTCTTCTTGCGCCAACACGACGACGCGTCGGGCTCGATCGGTAAAACGCTCAAACATGACTTCTCCTCGTTGACGGTGCCCGCGCAGTCAGCCCTCGCGGGCGCGCAGCACCTGCTGGAAGCCAACTCTAGTCCGCACCCTCGACCACTTCGGACCGTTCGGCACAGGTCCCCGGGATTCGGTGGCGGCCGCGCAAGCGGACCGGGTGAACGATCACCAAACGCGGCCGGTGGCCGGACTGCATCCGCTTCGCCGCCGACGGGCCCTTCAGGAGCTCCTCACAAGGTCCCGGAGCACGTCAGACAAGGGATCCGGCAGCCCCGACCCGCCCGATCCCGCGCGACCGCGACCCGACACGGTCAAAGACAACCGACCGCAAACGGCACGGCGCCCTGGGCGAACCATGTTCGCCCAGGGCGCAACCGCGACCTGTGAGACGGGTCAGATCAGCCGTGCGCCTCCTCGTACGCCCGCCGAACCTCAGAAGAGATCCGACCCCGGCTGGACACCTCCATGCCGTTTTCGACTGCCCACGCGCGAATTTCGCTGGTGGAACCACCGCTGCTTTCGCTGCTCGATGAACGAGCAGATCGGGTACGCTTTCGACCGCCGACCTTCCGGGCATGAGCAAGCCACGGTGCCAACCCACCGCGCAGCTCCGCCGCATTCGTCGATGAGAGGTCGATCTCGTACTCGGCGCCATCCAGTGCGAACGAGACGGTCTCATCCGCCTGGCTGCCGTCGTAATCGTCTTCCAAAATAATCTGGACGCGCTGCGCCACTTCTGCCTCCGGTATAGGAATCGGGACCGTTGTGCGTCAGATTACCTCACAGAACCTCGATCACGAAACAGCAACGGGCAACTTTCGCGCGGATTATCCCCGAAGATTGCCGATGTTACAGACTGACCGGGCATTATCGCTATCAGATCCTTCGTCGCGGAATCAAGTTGGCGCGAGAACCTATGAAGAAGTTGTGTGTTCTACGGAGACGCAGGACTCTTTGGGGAGGCAGGGCTCACCGGGGAGGCAGGGCTCACCGCAGACCTCGGGCTGGGCGGGCTCTTGGGGGTCAGCGGCGAAACAGGTGTGTTCGGCGTGCTGGCGGTTGGCGCTGTCTTCGGTGTGTTGGGAGTATTCGGCGTCACCGGGGTATTGGCCGTGAGCGGTGTGACAGCGGTCGGATCGACGACATTCATCGTGTCTTCGACAGTCGTCAGTGCCAATGAATCCGACGAATGTACCGACTCCGACGCAACATCGGAACCAGAGTTGAAACCGAACGGCCCGTACCCCGCGGCGAAGGCCGCAACCGGTGTCAGTGCCACGGCGGCCGCGCCCCCAGCCAGAATCCACTTCGTCTTGTCGAGCATCGAGCTCATTCCTCTCAAGGTGATCTCGTACGGTCAGCTCCCTCGGCTGACGAGACCAAATCAACCAATCCCTGATGAGGTGACCAGGAGCCAGCCATGAGATCCCTCTCACCTGGCCCGAGAGCCCGAAAACTGACTTCGCGGTGGATTCAGTTCGACGTTTCAGGCCGGACGACGGTCGGCTTCGAAGTTCGGCAGGGCCGGCTCTTCGGTGCGCTGGCTCAGGACCAGGCGAGTCTCCGCGGCCGCCTCGCTCCGCTCGGTCCGGCCCCGGCGCGGCAACGCATGCACCGCGGCGGCCTGTCTCACCGGCTCGGTTGCCGGCAGGGAGAGGGGCATCGACCGCATCAAGGACAGTTCGACATCGCGATCCCGGACAGCTTCGCGGAGTCCTGTGATCGTCTTGTTGGCTCGCACCAGTTGCCGACGGACCGAACCCAGATCGCTGCTCAGGGCGGCCACCTCGACCCGGAGCCCGGCGATCTGGGTCTGCTGACGATCGACTTCCTGCCGCCACCGCTTGGCCCGCTCACTCACAGTGCCCAGCACGTCGGCATTGTGCTGCCGCTCCGCCCGCAGATCAGCCGTGTGCCGACGGCCGACCGCGATCAGTTCCTGGGCATGCTTGCGCTTGGTCAAATAGAGCTCGCGCCACGCGAGAGCGCACGAGGCGACGGCCGACGCCAGAGCGATCACCACGCCGGTCCGCAGCATCCAATCCGGCCCCGCCAGGGAGCCCAGCGACAACACCGTGCCCACGATCAGCACCGCGGTGGAGATTCGCTGCCGGGCTGGAGCCGCTTGCTTCCGCCCAGCCGTGCCAGCACGCGAGAGCTGGGCAGGGGCCGGCACCGGAGCAATGGTCACGGCGACCACCTTATGCAGCAGCAACCTTCACTCCGGGGAAGCGCCGCCGTGTCTTGCGCGATCCGACCCTCGACTCCGCGGTGGATGCAGCTACCGCGAAGTCGGCCAGAGGTGTTGGCTGCCGAACGGCGTCCCCAGTGATCTACGAGCCCGACTCCCGGAATCAGACGACCTCCATCCCCTGGGTCAGCTGTGGGACTCGTACGGGTCCTCATCCTCGAATTCGTCCTCGTCGTCCCCGCCGGGGATCTTGCACGCCCGTTCCAGCAGCAGACCCGCAACAGACAGTCCGACTGCCACGACAACAGCCACCAGCGAGCGGATGACCCGCTCGCGCGGACCCTCGGCATCCCAGCGTCCGAGGAAGAGCAGCGCAAAGCTCAAGTAGCCGCCGGCGACCAGAGCACCGGCCAACGCCGAGGCCTTGCCCAGCACGAGGAAGGCGACTCCTCGCTCCGGCTCGACACGCTCATTGCGTACCTGGATGCGTTGGTGGGTCGACCACGCCAGCGCTCCCACCAAAGCCGCGATCACTGCCAAAGCGGCCGGAGCGGTCCACGGCACGTAGGGCGCGACCAGGTCGAGAGCGCCGGAGATGACGACGATCAGCCACCCACCGAGCGCGCCGAAGACGGCGGCAACGAGACACGTGCGCCACGAGGTGGTCGTCACCGACAGTCGACTTCCGATCGTGGTTTCAGTAGGCCTCGATCTCGAGATCATCACGCCGGACAACACCCTCGGTGCCAGAAACCGAGGCCGCCAGGTCGGCGACCCGACCGACACCGGGGATCTCCCCCAGGGAATCGACTTCCAGCCACGGCAGCAGCACGAAGGCACGCTCGCCGGCCAAGGGATGCGGCAGCCGCATGTCGTCGACCTCGGACGTCGAGTTGCCGACCATGATCAAGTCCACATCCAGGGTCCGGGGTGCCCACTTCTCGTTCCGCTCGCGACCGAAGGCGTCCTCGATCGCCTGGGCTCGCTCCAGCAGGGTTCGCGGCTCCAATGTCGATTCGGCCACCACGACCAGATTCAGGAAGGACGGGCTGTCCTCCGGGCCGCCGACAGCCTCGGTCTCATACACCGAAGAAACGTCGACGACGATCACGTCCGGGGTATCCCGAATCGCATCGACAGCACCCTGCAGGTTGTTGAGCCGGTCGCCGAGATTGGAGCCGAGTGAGTAGACGACTTTGCGGAGCGGCTTCATCCCGCTGAGGGTGTCCGCGTCAATGGCATAGGGATTGGGACTGCTCATATGGCGTTACTCCTGGTCAGGGTGACGGCGACATCGCCGACCCGCACGGGCATGGGCGCCTGTGGCTTGTGGACCGTGACCGTGACAGTCGTGATCCGAGAGTCGCGCAGGCAGGTCCTGGCTATTCGGTCGGCCAATTTCTCGATCAGATTGACCGGGTCGCGTTCGATGTCGGCCACCACTGCCGTGGCCAACGCCGAGTAGTCGATGGTCTCCTCGAGGTCGTCGCTCTTGGCGGCCGAACCGAGGTCCATCGTGGCGGCGACATCGACGACGAAGTCCTGACCCTCGTCTCGTTCGAACGCATACACCCCGTGGTGCCCGCGTCCGACGATGCCGGTGAGCACGATCTGATCAGTCGTCATCATCACCTCCACCTACGACCCTATCGGACCTACCAAGAGATGAGCCCTGTCGCTGAGAGCGCCAACCCAGGTTCCCAGCAGACCCACAGCCTGCTATCACCTGGTGGACAGGCTCACCCGAGGCGGATTCTTTCGACCACTGCAATTGCGTCGCTCGTGGAGCGTACGCGATGGACACGAACCGCCCAGACCCGCCGCTGAGCGAGTAAGGCGGTCAGCGCCAGGGACGCGTCGTCCCGCTCCCGGGCAGGTCGAGGCCTCCCGTCCGGCCCGGCCAGGAGTGTGCCGAGGAAGGTCTTGCGGGATAGGCCGTAGAGGATCGGGTAGCCGAGCGCATCGAGATCGTCCAGGTGGTTCAGCAATTCCCAGTTGTGTTCCCCGGTCTTCGCGAACCCGAAGCCGGGGTCCAGGATCAGCCGATCGGCTCGAATGCCGGCAGCCAGGGCGTTCTCGGCCTGCGCAGCCAGTTCGGCAGCGACCTCAGCAACCAGGTCGGCGTACACCGCTCGGCTCTGCATGTCGTCCGAGTGCCCCCGCCAATGCATACACACATACGGGACCTCGAGGCGTGCCACGGCCGCCAGCATCCGCGGATCCGCCAAGCCGCCCGAGACGTCATTGATCACTCGGGCCCCGGCCGCCACCGCCTGCTCGGCGACCTCGGAACGCATCGTGTCGACACTGACGATGCCGCCGGCCGCAGACAACGCCCGGACCACGGGGATGACCCGCGCCAGCTCAACCTCCTGCGTCGGCCGAATCGCACCCGGGCGGGTGGACTCGCCACCCACATCGATCAGATCCGCCCCTTCGGCCAGCAGCTCGAGCCCATGCACGATCGCATCGTCGGGATCCAGCCACTCCCCCCCATCGGAGAACGAGTCGGGAGTGACGTTGACGACGCCCATCACCAAGGTCCGGCCGGGACTCGGCAGTCCATCCACCCGCAGGTCGGCCGTCATGGTCGCGCGGAACTCTCGAACTCAGCCATGAATTCAGTGGCCGGCCATGATCAGGCTCAGTGCCTCGGCCCGGGTGGCGGCATTACGCAGCTGCCCCCGGACGGCGCTGGTCACGGTCCGGGAACCCGGCTTACGGACACCCCGCATCGTCATGCAGAGATGCTCGCACTCGAAGACCACGATCACACCACGTGGTTGCAGGATGCGTTGCAAGGCGTCGGCCACCTGCGTGGTCAGCCGCTCCTGCACCTGGGGCCGCTTGGCATAGACGTCGACCAGTCGGGCCAGTTTGCTCAGCCCGGTGATCCGGCCGGTCGCACTGGGGATGTAGCCCACATGGGCGACACCGGTGAACGGCACCAGGTGGTGCTCACAGCACGACCAAACCTCGATGTCCTTGACCAGGACGAACTCGTCATGACCGAGATCGAAAGTGGTGGTCAAGACGTCCTCGGGCTCTTGAGCGAGCCCGGCGAAGATCTCCGCGTACGCCCGCGCCACCCGCTCCGGCGTGTCCCGAAGCCCGTCTCGGTCCGGGTCCTCACCGATCCCGGCGAGGATCTCGCGGACCGCGGCGACCACCCGCTGATGGTCGTAGGCCAAGGTCACCGGAAGTCCGGACCAGCCGGCGGCCAGCCCTGACCGGCCTGGCCCTGCTGACCAGGATCACCCTGGCCATGCTGCTGAGTACCCGGCCGGCTCGGCGGACTCTGCGGCGCGGGCGGGCCACCGACCGGCCCGTAGCCACTCTGACCGCTGCTGCCATGAGCGCTGCTCTGGCCACCAGCCGGACCGGCGCCGACCTGGGCCTGTCCGTTGGTGTGATGACCGTTCTGCCCGTTGACCGGAATCGCCGGAGGCGGCGGCATCACCGGCGGGATGCTGGACGGCACCCGGGTGTCCGAGCCCGTCCAGGCCGGACGCTTGGGCCGCAGCCGGAGCGGCTGGAAGACCGCGGCGACCTCGGCCCGGTCCAGGGTCTCCTTCTCGAACAGTGCCCTGACCAGGTCATCCAGCACATCCCGGTTCTCGGTCAGGATGTCGAATGCCTCCTGGTGGGCATTGCTGATCAGCTTGGAGACCTCCTGGTCCACCACTGCGGCGATGTCCTCGGAGTAGTCCTTCTGATGCCCGAAGTCGCGACCCAGGAACGGCTCGGACCCGCTGGAGCCCAGCTTGATCGCACCCAACCGCTCGGTCATGCCGTATTGGGTGACCATCGCCCGGGCGACATTCGTGGCCTTCTCGATGTCGTTGCTGGCACCGGTCGTCGGGTCGTGGAAGACCAGTTCTTCGGCCGCCCGGCCACCCATCATGTAGGCCAACTGGTCCAGCAATTCCGCGCGGGTATTGGCATACTTGTCCTGCTCCGGCAGCACCATCGTGTAGCCGAGCGCCCGGCCACGCGGCAAGATCGTCACCTTCTGCACCGGATCGGTGCCCGGCAGCGCCGCGGCGACCAAGGCGTGTCCGCCCTCGTGGTAGGCGGTGATCAGCTTCTCGTGCTCGTTCATCAGCCGGCTGCGCTTCTGGGGCCCGGCGATGACCCGGTCGATCGCCTCGTCCAGGTCCGCATTGGTGATCATCCGCTCGTTCTTACGAGCCGTCAGCAGCGCGGCCTCGTTGAGCACATTGGCCAGATCGGCACCGGTGAAGCCAGGAGTACGCCGGGCGACACCCTCGAGATCGATGTCGGGGCCCATCGGCTTACCCTCGGCGTGCACCTTGAGGATCTGGAACCGACCCTTCAGGTCAGGGGCTTCCACCGCGATCTGCCGGTCGAAACGACCTGGCCGCAGCAACGCGGGATCGAGCACGTCAGGCCGGTTGGTGGCGGCGATCAAGATGACGCCACCGCGTACGTCGAAGCCATCCATCTCCACCAGCAGCTGGTTCAGGGTCTGCTCGCGCTCGTCGTGACCCCCGCCCATCCCGGCGCCGCGGTGCCGTCCGACGGCGTCGATCTCATCGATGAAGACGATCGCCGGGGCATTCTCCTTGGCCTGCTCGAACAGGTCGCGTACCCGCGACGCACCGACGCCGACGAACATCTCGACGAAATCGGAGCCGGAGATCGAATAGAACGGCACGCCCGCCTCACCGGCAACGGCCCTGGCCAGCAGTGTCTTGCCGGTGCCGGGCGGTCCGTAGAGCAGCACACCCTTGGGGATCTTCGCACCGACCGCCTGGAACTTCGCGGGCTCGGCCAGGAATTCCTTGATCTCCTCCAGCTCCTCGATCGCCTCTTCACAGCCGGCGACGTCGGCGAAGGTGGTCTTCGGCGTGTCCTTGTTGGCCACCTTGGCCTTGGACTTGCCGAACTGCATCACCCGGCTACCGCCGCCCTGCACGGAGTTGAGCAGGAAGAAGAACAAGACACCGATGATGATGAACGGGATCAGGGTGCCCAGCAAGGTCTGAAAGAAGCCAGGCGTCGGGTTCTGGCCCACCCAGGTCTCCAGCGTGCCTGCGGCGACCCGCTCGTTCAGCCGCTTGATCAGGTCCTGGCTCTGGTCGCCGACCCAGACTGCCTTGTACTTGGCGGGCTTGTCACCGGCGGTGGTGATCCGGATCTCCTGCTCACCATCGATCAGAGTGACCTCTTTGAGCTTCTCGTCGCCGTTGATGATCTGAACGACCTTGGAGGTGGGTTCCTCGGAGTAACCGCCGGTCAGGTTGCCGGTCAGATCGATCAGCAGCCCGATGGCGATGACGGCAAGGACGATCCACAGGATCGGGCCGCGGAAGATGCGCTTGACGTTCATGTCCTACCTAGTCGGAGGGGCCGTGGCGACCCCGTCTTCGGCAAGGCTATCGTCCGAACCGAAACGACCCCACTTTTCGCCACCAGAGCGACCTCATCGAGGGCTCAGCTGTAGATGTGTGGCGCCAGCGTCGCGACCGCGGTCAGGTTCCGATAGTGGCCGTTGTAGTCCAGTCCGTACCCGACGACGAAGTCATTCGGGATGTCGAAGCCCACGTACGCCACGTCGACCGCGTTCTTCGCCGCATCGGGCTTGCGGAACGCGGTCATGATCTTGAGGCTGGCGGGATTGCGCGACATCAGGTTTCCGACCAGGTACGACAGCGTGAGCCCGGTGTCGATGATGTCCTCGACCACCAGCACATGCAGCCCGCTGATATCGGTGTTGAGGTCCTTCAGAATGCGTACCACACCGGAGGACTGCGTACCGGAGCCGTAGGAGGAGATGGCCATCCAGTCCATTCGGCAGTGACTCTTGAGCGCCCGGGAGAGATCGCCCATCACCATCACGGCTCCGTTGAGAACCCCCACCAGCAGCAGGTCCTTGCCTTCGTAGTCGGCATCGATCTGGGCAGCGAGTTCCCCGATCCGGTTGGCGATGTCCTCCTTGGTGTAGAGCACTCGTGAGAGGTCACCGCTGATCTGCGCGTCATCCACGGGCCTAGCCTCCCACAACACCCTGGCCCGCGTGCCCTACCCGATCAGCTTCCGTTGGCACGACGCGCAGCAGGCCGTCGGCCCGGCGCACCCGTACGCCGCCGGGCAGGTCGACACCCGATTGACCGTGCCAGTCGGTCAGCAGTGCGTCGACGGCGAACAGGTGGCCGGCCGACAGACCAGCCAGCCCGTGCGCGAGCTTGAGCCAGCGGGCCAGGACACGACGTCGCAGGGCAGGAGGCAGATTCTCCACCTGTACGCACTCCAAAGCGGCAGACCCCGGATCGGCCTCGGCTGCCAGCGCATCCAGCAGGTCGGCGTCGTCCCTGGCCAGCAGCGCGGTCCGGGCCAAGGCGTCGGCGATCCCGGGACCGAGTTCGGCCTCCAGCAACGGCAGCACAGTGCGACGTACCCGTACCCGGGCATAGGCCGGGTCGAGATTGTGCGGGTCACGCCAGGGGTCGAGACCGTTCTCGTTGCACACCTGCTCGGCGACCTCCCGAGCGATGCCGAGCAGGGGCCGTAGCCAGCACCCACCGGGTCCGCTGCGGACGGCCATCCCGGCCAGCGATCGAGTTCCGGATCCACGAGCGAGTCCGAGCAGCACGGTCTCCGCCTGGTCGTCGCGGGTATGCCCGAGCAACACGGTCGCCCCGCCGCGCTCCTCCGCCTCGATCTCCAGCGCTCGATAACGCGCCTTCCGGGCGTCGGCCTCGGGCCCGGCGCCGGTATCGATCACATCGACGACGCGTACGGCAGCTTGGTCGAAACCCATCGACGTCAACGTGGATACCACCGTCTCGGCCTGGTCGGACGACTGCGGCTGTAGCCCGTGATCAACGACCACGGCGGCGATCGGCAGCTTCCGCCGTCGTCCGACGTGCATCACCGCCTGAGCCAGAGCCAGCGAATCCGGTCCTCCGGAGCAGGCCACGAGCAGACTCCGATCGGTGTCGATCAGGGAGGATTCGACCGCCTGGACCAGAGCCAGCGTGGCCGGCCCGAGCGCCCGCCGTGCCATCGGATGTCCCGGCTCAGCTGCCGGATTCCATCCGCGCCAGCCACAGCTGAGGATCGGTGATCTCAGCCATCGCTGGCAGCGTGTCCGGAGAGGTCCAGATCCGATTCAGCCCATCCATCCCGACCTCGGCGATGACGGCCTTACAGAAGGCCGCCCCATCGCGATATTGCCGCATCTTCGCGTCCAGCCCCAGAAGCCGCCGGATGATCTTGTCCAGTCCCTGACCCTGCCGGCGTACGGTGAAGCGGCGGCGGATCTCGGCAATGGTGCCGATCACCTCTGGCCCGACGCCGTCCATCACCACATCCGCGTGCCCCTCCAGCAGCGACATCACCGCGGTGATCCGCTCGATGATCTCCCGCTGTTCAGGGGTTTGGACGAGGTCGATGATGGAGACCTCCGAATCACCGCGGGCCGCCTCGGCAAGTCGTTTCGCCGCGTCGCGCAGCATCGCCGCCAGCGCGCCGGTGTCGACCTCAGCGGTCGCGACGACCTGGGCGATCTGGGAATTCAGGTAGCCGCGCAGCCACGGTACGGCGGTGAACTGCACGCGGTGGGTCTCCTCGTGCAGACAGACCCAGAGCCGGAAATCGGCTGGTACGAGCTCCAGTTCCCGCTCGACGGCAACGATATTGGGCGCGACCAGCAACAGTCGGCCGCCCGGTGGCAGTTGCTCGAACGCCGCCGAGTCCGTCGAGGCGTCAGCGGAATCCGCCGCCTGCTCGACGTACGCCAACTCGGGATAGAAGGGATCGAACTGTCCCAGCACCTTGGGGGCGAGATAGCTGAGCAACGCCCCGACCTCGACACCGGTGATCCGTGCTCCGATGCCGGCCAACGCGGGGTTGGGTGCCTTGGTGGGGGTCTCCGCCTCGGAGTCAGCGTCGGATGCCGGATCCTCGCCGCCCTCGTCCTCGGCCGCACCCTCAGGTTCCGGCTCAGCCGTGCCGAGCTTGGTGCCGAGCGGCGCCAGGACCTGCCGGAAGCCCTCGATGTTCGCCTCGATCCAGCGTGGTCGGTCCACGACCAATACCGGTGCCGTACCCCGCGGGACGGTCAATCCGGTGACCTGCTGGACGTACTCCTCGGCACGGACCGCGCACGCGCGCAGATCGGCGACCGCCGCGGCCGCGCCCTCGCGAGAGATCTCCGGACCCGGCTTCACCAGTCTGCTGGCCGTACTGAGAGCGACGGTCCAGTCGACCATGGACGTTGACATAGCCCGACCCTATGCGCCCCGACCGTGCGCGAGTGCACTTGATCACCTGCGCCAGCTTCGCTGATGCAACTCCAGCACACCCACCAATGCAGATTCAGCACAGATCACTTGGGCGCCCACCAATCACCTCCGCAGACCCGCGAGAAGTACGTACTGGTTCCCTTGTGCGCCGAAAATACCCACAGACGCTACTTTCTCGCGCAGGACTCCCCGGTGGTGTCAGGCAGGCATTCTGCCCTTGAGGCCGGCTCTGGTGGCGAGTCCGACGAGTGCGTCATCGAGGTTGTCGGCGACCACGAGATCCTCGATCACCTCCCGGCGTACGAATCCCGCAGTCACCAGACCGTCCAGCGCCTCCAACAGCGGAGTCCAGAACCCGTCGACGTTCAAGAAGCCGACCGGGTCGTCGTTGAAGCCGATCTGGCGCCAGCTCCAGACCTCGAAGATCTCCTCCAAGGTGCCCAGTCCGCCCGGCAGACAGAGAAACGCATCGGAGTACTCAGCCATCATCGCCTTGCGCTCGTGCATGGTCTCGACGACGTGCACCTCGGTGAGGTCGGCGCGTCCCCATTCGCGTTCGACCATGGATCGGGGGATCACGCCGATCACCTCGCCGCCGCCATCCAAAGCGCCTTGGGAAACGGCGCGCATCAACCCTTGCCCGCCGGCTCCGTACACCAGCCCGATGCCCCGCTCCGCAAGTCCTCGACCGATGTCGTAGGCAAACCCGGCGAGCTTCGGATCGGTCCCGGTGCTGGATGCACAGAAGACCGCGACGCGTCGGAGAGCCGGTTCCACGAGCGAGGAGTCTAGTGACTCGCTCCCCTGGTCAGCGACTGTTCGTCCGGGCGAGTAGTTCCCGGAGTGTCGGCAAGGCACGCTGATCCTTGGGGCGGTTCGCCGCCTGCTTGGATCGGACCACATCGGCCAGTGAACACACAGCCACCGTCACACCGAAGAGTTCCACCTCGCTCGCACCCTTCACCAGATCGTCATATCCGTGTGTGCCCGCGGGCACGAAAGTCACATCGAGATCTCCGCAACGGGTGGTCAGATTCCATCTCTCTACCGCCCCGAGCGAAACCGCATCGTGCTCGAAGGGCAGTCCTTGGTCAACGCCCTCGACTCGCACTCTGGCGCCCAGCTCATCCAACGCCGCCGAAAGTCGTTCAAGATTGTCTGCGGCGCCGGCCGGAGTGATGTCCAAGTCCTCGGTCGGGAACGGCGAACCGTGAGTTACGGCCGCCATTCCACCGATCATCACGTAGACCACGCGGTGGCGAGCAAGGACTGCCAGCAATCCCTCGAGGTCCAACTCAGCCGACACGTCGCAACTCCCTAAGTTGCGACACGACACGCTGATGGCGGTCCACCCGCTCCTGCGGCGTCAAGTCACGAAGCCGCTCGGCCTGAGCAAGATCGCTGTCGTCATGGGGAACGATCGCCACCTCCAGGTCGAAACCACACGCTCGGATCAGGCGCCGAACGTCATCCAGGCTGGGAGCTGTTCGACCGGACTCCCAACGAGCGATGCCCGACTGTGTCGTGCCAACGCGTCGAGCCAACTCAGCTTGAGATATCCCCGCTCTGCGACGTGCTTCGTAGATCAGGTCGGCCGCCCTCATGAACCTAAGTTATAGCAATTCTGCTATAACTTAGCTGCTGCACCCACAGGTGGCGACCGCAGCGGACACATCGTCCAGCCAGTTCTTGGTGGCGTACTCGCTGGTCGCGCCATTGGTGATGAATGCATAGACGACCAGGTTCCCGTCGGTCGTACGGACGTAACCGGCGAGCGAATAGACCTGTCTCAGGGTGCCGGTCTTGCCGCGGACCATCCCGCGTGCCGCAGCCGAGTTCTCCCCGTCGAACCGCTGCTCCAGGCTGCCCTCCACGCCGGCGACGGGCAGCCCGGTGATGACTCCGCGCAGTTCGGGGTGGGAGTCCTGGGCGGCCAGCCGAAGCAGTCGGGTCAGGGTCGACCCACTGATCCGATTGTCCCGAGAGAGTCCGCTGCCGTCGTGCAACGCCGTGCCGTCCTGCCAGGCCCCGAGCTTGGTCAGCGTGGCTTTCATCGCCTTCCGAGCTTCCTTGATCGAGCCGTCCCGGCCAGCTGCGATCGCGACGTGGCGAAACAGCACCTCGGCGCCGTCGTTGTCGCTGACCATCAAGATCCGCTCCACGATGCGCTCCAGGGGCATCGATTGGACCGCCGCCACCTTCGCGTACTTCTTGCTGACCTTCAGTTCACCACCGACGGTGACTTTGATGCCCTTCTTCTTCAGCGCCGCGGCGAAGGTGCGAGTCGCGTGACCGGCCGGATCGCTGGTCCGCGGACCCGGCGAGTAGCCAGCCAGCCGACCCTCGTCCACCCATAGTGCGGAAGTCCTGGTGGTCTGGTCGCCGTACGAGGTCGGCCAGCTCGGGTTCCAGCTGGGTCCGCTGAACAAGGAGTCGTCGTAACCGAGTTTGACGGTGGTGACCTTGGCCTTCTTCAAGGCGGTCGCCGTCAGTTTGGCGAGGTCGGTGACCGACGCACGGGCGGGATAGGTCTTCGAGGTGGTCTTGCTGGTCAGATAGGGATCGCCACCGCCGACCAGGATGATCTGCTTGCCGGACCGCACCACTGAGGTGGTGAAGCGATGGTCGGGGCCGAGTTCGGCCAAAACCGCCGACGTGGTGAGGATCTTGGTGACGGAGGCAGGAATCTCCCCCACGCCTGCGCGATGGGAGAACAGCTTCGTCCCGCTGCCGACGTCCACGACTGAGCCCGAATAGACCCCACCGACCCCCTTACGGCTGACTGCCTCGATCCGAGTTGTCACACTGGCGGCGTCCGGCTGGTCGCCGGGCTTGGCGGCGGGCAAGACATCCCGCGGCAACTCGATCGCCTCGCCGACCGGGTCATCAGCACCACCGCTCGTCGACGGATCAGCCGCGACACCCGACGAATCAGTCGAACCGGCCCTGGTCGGTGAGGTGGAAGGCGACGCGCCGACGCTCCTTGATGCAGCTGTCGAGTTGCCACCGACAAGGCGGCCGAAGGTGCCGGTGATCAGGCCCAGCGCCATGATCGAAAGAGCGAGGAACGACGCGATCCCAATCGCCAGCCGCTTGAGACCCACGTCGTCCGCTCCCTCTTCCCACGCTAGGCTCCGCAGGAAGCCACCACCGACCCGGCCCGCGCCCTGGGCGATCCGGGTGCGCCCATCCTAAGGAGTCGCGATGACCGAGCCGAACAACGACGACACCAGGCAGCCCATCAGCGGATTGACATTCGACGTGACGGTTGAGATTCCCAAGGGCAACAAGAACAAGTACGAGGTCGACCACGAGAGTGGCCGGATCCGGTTGGATCGGACCTTGTTCACCTCCACGGCCTATCCGGCCGACTACGGCTTCATCGAAGGCACCCTGGGGCAGGACGGCGATCCGTTGGACGCGCTGGTCCTGGTGTCGGAGCCGACCTTTCCCGGTTGCCTGATCAGCTGCCGCGCGATCGGCATGTTCCGGATGCGCGACGAGGCCGGTGGCGACGACAAAGTCCTGTGCGTGCCAGCCAACGACGTACGCCGCAGCCACCTGCGCGACATCGGGGACGTACGCAAGTACCTCCGGCTGGAGATCGAGCACTTCTTCACCGTCTACAAGGACCTGGAGCCCGGCAAGTCGGTCGAAGGCGCCACCTGGACCGGTGTGGTCGAAGCAGAAGCAGAGGTGCGCGCCAGCTTCGAGCGGGCCAAGGAGAACCACTTCTGAGGCGCACTCCTGCGTCTTTGATCGGACGGCCCTCAAGACAGCCGATTCCGGTCGGTGTTGCTCTGGACCGGTCAGGGCTCAAGTGCGTCCAGAGGGCTGATCACCGTGCCGTTATCGGCGGTGAGGATCGGCCCGGTGCCAGTGATGACGAGTCGGAATGCAGGCTCGCCGACCACATCTGTGTCGATCTGGTCGATGGCGTTCTGCAACGACTCGACGCCGACCAACATCTGCGCTCCGCCCAGCTTGATCTCGACCGCGCCCCAACGCCCATCAGGAAGGGTGAGGATCGCGTCGATCTCCTTGCCGTTGGAGTCACGGTAGTGGCGCACCTCACCGCCCTGTGCCGACACCAGAACCATCAGGTCATGAACGACAGCACTCTCGAAGAGCGTGCCGAGCGTCTCGAGATCGCTGCGCAGCCGCTTCGGCCCGGCACCTAGTGCCGCGGCTGCAAGCGATGCATCGACCAGGTGCAGCTTCGGCGACGTGCGCAGCCGCGCTCGTGATCGCAGGTTCGGAGTCCATGGCCGTTGCGCCTCGACAACGAAAAGCCGCTGCAGGAGGTCGACATAACCGCTGACCGTCTCGGCATTGATCGTCGGCGCAACAGTACGTACATCCGCGGCAAGGGTCTTGTACGTCACCTCGGACGCGACTGATCGAGCCACCGCCGTGATCAGCTGTTTGACCACATCTGGCTCATGCCGCAGATCAGCGAGTCTGCGAATGTCGGTTCTCGCGACCTCGTCGATGTAGGCGCTCAACCGAGCCGATGACTGCTCAAACCCGAGTGCGGTCATCGCCGGGAAACCAGGCCGCAGGATGTTCTCGATGAGCTCGTCGAGCTCCAGACCTGCACTCATGTTCGCGATAGGCCGGTCCCCCTCGAACAATCCGCTGATGCTCACTCCACCGGCAGGCCTGTCGAGTTTCTCGCACCAGGCCATGGTGCGCTGACGCAGCCTGAGGAACCTGCCTGCGCCCGTATGACGAGTGATGTCATCGGTGGGTGTCGCCGATCCCGTGAGGATGAACTGCCCGGGTTCTGTCCTCGCGTCGACCGCTCGTCTCACCAAATTCCAGAGTTCGGGCGCGACCTGCCACTCGTCAAGGAGTCGCGGGGTCTTTCCCTGGAGAACGGAGCGCGGCGCAATCTCCAGCACACGTTGCACATCAGCGTCGTCGATGAACGCGTATGAGCTCGCAGCATGCAGGGCCGTCATCGTCTTCCCACTGGCTCTGGCACCTTCGATCACGACGGCACCGGCTGCGGTCAACGCGCGGTCCACTGCCCTGTCGATCACCCGCGGCCGGTACGCCCGGCCGAGCACCTCGGTCGTGTCCACACAACCAATCTAGCGCTAAGCCGATGATTGCAGGCTGTCTAAGCCGAGGTTTGCAGTCATGCTAGGCCGATGTCTGCAGGACTCCTAGGCCGACACCCGCAGCCATTCCGCACATCAGCCTGCGCCGAGTTGTCAGATCCTGGAGTCGCTCGGACGACCACAGGATCTGACAACTCGGCAAGACAGTCGGTCATTCACTACTATTCCCACATGTCTACTCGGGCATTACTCCCTGACGCACTCCTCGTCGGCGCAGCCAAGGCCGGCACCAGTGCACTGCATGTCGCATTGGCCTCGCATCCGGAGGTGTATGCCTGCCCCGTCAAGGAGCCCAAGTACTACCTGTGTGGCGACGCTCCCCCGCCGGCCTACTGCGGTCCGGGCGATGCGCATTCCCAGCAGGAATGGATCTGGCGACGAGCGGACTACCTGTCGCTGTTCGAGGCTGCGCCCGAGCGGAGCGTACGACTCGAGAGCACACCCTTCTATCTCTACCTCCCCGATGCCCGGCGCCGGATCGCCGAGGATCTGCCGAACGCCAAGCTGGTCGCGGTCATCCGCGACCCGGTTGACCGCGCCTACTCCAACTGGATGCACTTGTGGGTCGACGGGCTCGAGCCTGAGGCCGACTTCAGCGCCGCCTGGCGGGCCGAGGACTCACGTGTCGATGCCGGCTGGGCGCCGTTCTGGCACTACCGACGGATGGGCCGCTACGGCGAGCAACTCGCCGATCTGTTCACCCGGGTGGAACGGGACCGCGTCCTGGTGCTGCGCTATCGCGAGCTGGTATCAGAGCCAGCCCGTACGCTGGATCGCGTATCACACTTCCTGGGGATCTCGACCGGGCAGATCTCCGTGGTTCCGCCGGACAACTCGCGCCCCTTCGTCCGCCCCAGTCTTCGGTCGGCAGTTCTCGGCCGAGCGGTACGGCTGGGCGCACGGGCGGGCTCCTACGTACGGCCGGAGGTCTGGCGCCAGGTGGTGAAACCCTTCTATTGGGCGCTACAGCACAACGGTCCCCAACAGAGACCGAAGCTCGCACCCGAGGTACGCAACGAACTCGTCACCGACTGCCTCGACGACATCGCCCTGCTGGAGGAGGTGCTCGGCGAATCCTTCGACGACTGGCGCTCGACGACCGGGCGCGGCTCGTTCCGCGAGCGGACGCAGTAGCGGCAGCTCACCACGATGGCACGTGCTGGACGTGGACGGCCGATCGAACTTGGGATCCACGCCCACGGGTGTGGGATTTGTAGAGTCTGGGACCTGGCCCTGCTCGGGCCCCCGACCAGCCGATCAGGCGACGGCTGTCATCAGGTCGTGTGATCCGTCGGTGCGGGCCGCCTCGAAATAGAACCTGGTCCGGCCGTCGGGCAGACGAACAGCGCTGGCGTAGCGGAAGGCGCCATCACCCTCGGGCGAGACCAGCACAGGGCCGTCCCCGACGGGCTGCAACAAACCATCGTGCTCGACGGCGATCCCGGTGGTCTCGAACCAGTTGTCCTCAGCGGTGGCCCGGCCGTCGTAGAGCACCGTCAATGGGTTCTCCCCCACCACGGCGGCGACGCGAGCACCCCGGGCATCCCAAGATCCGGCCGTAGGCTGCAGCACCTTCCGTTCGATGGTCCAGGACAGGCCGTCGGCACTCGTGGCGTAGGAGGTCCACATCCGGTCCTCGGCGCCGGGGACATCCAGCGGATGACAGCACACCCACATCCGCCACCCGGCCTCCGGATCAGCCAGGATCACCGGATCCTTGACTGCCACGGCATCATCGCCGGGCAGGACCACCATACGGCGGCCTCCCGGCAGCCCCTCCGGCGTCAAAGAATCAATGGCCTCGATCCACCAGTGCTTGGAGTTCGGCGTCGCGCAGCTGAGATAGAGCCGCCAACCGCCGGTCGGTACGGGGACCAACACCGGACGCTCGAACGAGTCGGCACCGAACGCCTCGCGCTGCACCTCACACACCGTCTCGAAGCGCACTCCATCGGCTGAACGGGCGATCACGACGCTCACACCTCGACCGGCGGCCACCGGCCGGCGAACTCGATACGTGAGCCAGAAGACTCCCTCGTGCAGGACAGCACTCGCCGCACCGGCCCAGTTGCCGGCGCCCGAGTCCGGCGCAGGCACAACAACCTCCGCCTGGTCGAAGCAGGGGAGCGCAAGATCGGAGAGCAGGGGCACGCCCCGCACTCTAAGGCCACGAACCCCATCCGGACCTCGCGTTCCGGCCCAGCACACAGTTCCGTGATGTTCACGGGGCAGGGCGATCCGCCGATTCAGCGCTGAATGTGTCCTGATTGTTGTGCGTCCTCGCGACAACGAGGAGATCGTCCATCTACATTCGTGTCGTTACCGAGGGAAAAGGATGCTTGATGCGGACCACGAGAACCAGAAGGTTGCACCGATGGAGCAGCGGTCTTGTTGCGCTCACTCTGCTGGGCAGCTTGGCAGGATGCAGCGACGACATCGTCCCAGTCCCTCGGTCCTCGTTGACACCACCGACCACGGTCTCGGCGACTGCGGCTGCGCCCGAGGAGACGCCGTCGGTCGAGAACGACCTCGACAAGCTCCCACTGAAGCGCAAGATCAAAGCAGGCCCTCTAAAGGTCGAGGTGGAGTACACGACCCGACTCACGCTGGAGCACTGGCAACCGAACCGATCGAAGCCACTCCACGTCAGCCTTGAGGCGGTCAATGAGGACAAGTCAAACCAGAAGGTCTACCTCACGAAGGTCACGGCCAACGCGACCGCCTATGACTCCCGGGGGCAGGTTGGCGATGCGAGCAGCGTCTCCGACAAGACTGACATCAACCCCGGTTTCATCGTGACTTCGCCCAACTCCTACAACCAGAGTCTTGCTATCCCTGCCGTCGACAGCGCTTCCCTGTGGATGACCATCGACCTGACCTACGAGCTGGTCATGGAAGTTAGCAAGACCAAGGAGGGCCGCGACTTCGCCAAGCAGGTCGCGACGGACACGATCACCGTACCCTTGGCTCAGAGTTAGCGACTCGAATCGCCCGGGGCCAAACGAACTAGGTCACGATTCAATAACACCGGCGAGCGAGTTGATTAGTCACGATACCCTCGGACTACTTAGATTGCTTGGGGGCGTACCAAGCCGGGGAACCTCCGCGTCAGGGATGTACGTGCGGATCGTGCTCTACGCTCCCAGCCAACTGAGGCAACGAGTCTGTCGGGGGGCGACGGACGCGATCTCGGGGGAGACGTGGGGATGGATCGACGCAGCAGCCTGCTGGTTGCGCCCAAAATCAGGGAACAAGCTGACTACACGGATGTGACGAGCGCACCCTCGCAGGGGTTTGACGCCGTAGACACCGACAAAGCGGCAGGCCAATTCCAGGCCCTACGCGACAAGATCCCGGCGCTGCCAGTCCAACTCCGGAAGGCAACCGAGACCGAGATGCGCGGCGGCAACGCCATCTCTCCACTGTCTCCGTCGGAGGTCCTTACTCAGGAACGACCGGCCCGGCGACAGTTTGCCGCCTGGAGCCGCAGCTATGTGGCTGGCCTAGCTGTTGGCGACGCATTGATCGGGACCCTCGCTGCGGCACTGCCGGCTCTGGTCAGCAACAGCCTCCGTGCAGACCTCTCAGTGGTGGGACTGCTCGCCCTAATCGGCGCCGTCGTGTGGCCACTCGCCATCGGTCTGGCACGTGGCTATGTCCGCACCAGGGTCGGCGTCGGCTCGGAAGAACTCAGGGCCGTTCTCCGAGCAGGAATCGGCATCGTGGTGA
This sequence comes from Microlunatus sp., assembly GCA_047605905.1. Classification (GTDB taxonomy): domain Bacteria; phylum Actinomycetota; class Actinomycetes; order Propionibacteriales; family Propionibacteriaceae; genus Microlunatus. The sequence goes on along the minus strand of JASGEZ010000074.1, from coordinate 72,162 downwards.
TCGGAGCTTTCGTCACGAGTCTCATGTCCGAGGAACCGCTGCTCAAGCTCGTCGTGGTCGGTGTGCCATTCGCAGTTCTGCTCAGCACTGGAGTCAGGTTCGGCGCTCGGAAGGTGTTGCACCGCCGGCAGAGCAAGGGTCTCAGCGTCCGACACGTTGTGGTGGTGGGCTCGGCTGCGGCCGCTCGCGAGCTGCGGGAGCGCCTCGACTCCGAGACGCACTGCGGGATGAAGGTGGTCGGCGTCTGCCTCCCGAAGATGGAACTCCACGACGGGATCGACCTCGGGATGCCGGTCCTCGGTGACCTGTCCCAGGTAGCCGAGATCGTCAAGCGGCTGGACTGCGACGCCGTGGCGGTCACCAGCGACGATTCGACCCGCTACAACTACCTTCGCAAGCTGGCCTGGTCGCTCGAGGGCACCGGTGTGGAGATGCTGGTGGATCCCGGTCTGGTCGAGGTGGCCGGCCCGAGGATGCACATCAGGCCCCTGATCGGCGCTCCCCTGCTGCACATCGAGGAGCCCCACTTCAGCGGCTGGCGCAAGATGCTCAAGCGCGGAAGCGACATCGTGATCACCACCATCGGCCTGCTGGCCATCTCGCCGGTGCTGCTGACCATCGCGCTGGCGATCAAGCTCCAGGACGGTGGGCCGATCCTGTTCCGGCAGAAGCGTGTCGGACGTGGCGGCGAAGAGTTCTGGATGTACAAGTTCCGTTCGATGGTGGTCGATGCCGAAGCCCGCAAGGCCGAGCTGATGGCCAAGAACGAGGGCAAGGGCGGGCTGTTCAAGCTGTCCGACGACCCACGCATCACACCGCTGGGCAAGTTCCTGCGCGACTACTCCTTGGACGAGCTGCCTCAGCTGTTTAACGTGCTCAATGGCACAATGTCGCTTGTGGGACCCCGTCCACATCTTGCGCATGAGCTGGCTCAGATGCCTTCTGAAGCCAGTCGTCGGGCGCTGGTGACCCCAGGCCTCACCGGGCTCTGGCAAGTCAGCGGCCGGTCCGACCTCGAGGGAGACGACGCCGTCCGCCTCGACCTTCGCTACGTCGAGAACTGGACCTTCACTCTCGACCTGCTCATTCTGTGGAAGACCGCCTCCGCCGTGCTGGCGAAGCGCGGCGCTCGCTAAGGGGAAGAAGCTATGCCCGGTCGTCCGTCGACAACCGCTACCGGCAAGACAAGCACGATCAGCCAGCGACGGCGAGGAATTGTCTTTGCCGTCTTCCTCGCGCTGGTCGGAGCCCTGCTGGTCACATCGCCGCCGCCACAGGCACAAGCCGCCTGCACCGGCAATGCAATCGTGTGTGAGAACGAGTTGCCCGGGTCACCGGAAAGCGAATGGGACATCGACGGGGTCGGAGACGAAAGTATCCAGGGCTTCGCGACACAAATCAGCGTGAACGCAGGCTCGGCCGTCCAGTTCAAGGTGGACACCGACGCTCACGCGTATACGATCAAGATCTATCGGTTGGGCTGGTATCAAGGCAACGGCGCACGCTTGGTCGACACCATCAGCCCATCGGCGTCGCTGCCACAGAATCAGCCAGCATGCGCGACGGATGCAGCCACGGAGATCTATGACTGCGGAACGTGGGGTGTCTCTGCATCCTGGAACGTTCCCACCACTGCCGTTTCTGGGGTCTACATTGCTCGCCTCATTCGATCGGATACGAACGGGGATTCACATATTCCCTTTATTGTGCGCAACGATGGGAATACCTCAAAGGTTCTGTTCCAGACGTCGGACACGACCTGGCAGGCATACAACACTTACGGCGGGTCGAACTTCTACTGGGGTGGAGACAACGGACGCGCCTACAAGCTGAGCTACAACCGCCCATTCAGCACCAGAGCACTAGAGCACGGCCGGGACTTCTTGTTCTCCAATGAGTACCCGATGATCCGCTTCTTGGAGCAGAACGGCATGGACGTGTCCTACGTGTCGGGCCTAGATACCAGTGTCGATGCCAATCTCATCAAGAAGCATGAGGTATTTCTATCTGTCGGGCACGATGAGTATTGGTCAAAGGAGCAGCGAGACAACGTTCTGGCCGCACGTGACGCGGGAGTGAGCCTCGGCTTCTTCGGTGGCAACAACATGTATTGGAAGACCCGCTGGGAGCCGTCTCAGGATGGTGCCAGCACCGCCAACCGAACCCTCGTCTGCTACAAGGACACTTGGGCCAATACCCGGATCGATCCCGTCGCCGCCACAGCGACCTGGCGCGATCCCCGCTTCGGGGACTTGGGCCACGGCCCTGAGAACGAGTTGATGGGAACGCTATACAAGGCGAACTCTGTCGATCTGGCGATCAAGGTCAATTCGAGTGAGGGCAAGCTGCGTCTATGGCGCAATACCAGCCTCGCGTCGCAGAGCGACGGCTCTACCGCCTCTCTTGCAGCCCACACAGTTGGTTACGAATCCGACGAAGATCTGGATAACGGTTATCGACCGGCCGGCCTCGCGCGGATGTCCACGACCACTGGGCCGACATCTGAGTTTCTGACCGACTTCGGCAACACGGTTGTCGCAGGGACCACGACACACCATGTCACCCAGTACCGCGCAGCGAGTGGAGCGCTGGTCTTCTCCACCGGCAGCATCCAGTGGGCTTGGGGCCTGGATACCCATCACGATGGCGCTGATATCCAGCCGGCTGACCCTCGGATCCGCCAAGCGACACTGAACGTCCTCGCAGATCTTGGCGCTGAGGCAACCACTCGTGCGTCAGATCTGGTCGCCGCGACGAAGTCCACTGATACAACCGCGCCAACGTCGACCATTACCTCGCCCAGCGCGAGTTCAATCGCGGCCGGTAGCCTGGTGACCGTCGAAGGCACTGCATCTGACGTCGGTGGACGCGTCGCTGCTGTCGAGGTGTCGGTTGACGGAGGCGCCACCTTCCATCCAGCCGAGGGGCGCGAGTCGTTCACCTACACCGATGTGCTCACTGGCACGGGCCCGGGAGCCATCCAAGTTCGTGCCGTCGATGATTCGGGAAACATCCAGTCGACCACTACGAAACTGGCCGTAACGACGGACTGCCCGTGCACGATCTTTGGCGCGACGACCCCAACGACACCGTCGGTCGCGGATACCACCGCACTCACAGTCGGCACCAAGTTCAAGCCGGAACAGGACGGCTACATCACGGGCATCCGCTTCTACAAGGGAGCGGCGAACACCGGGGCCCACACCGGCACACTCTACACAGCGTCCGGGGAGGCGCTAGCCCAGGTCAACTTCACCAACGAGACGGCGAGCGGGTGGCAGACCGCGACTTTTTCCTCGGCAGTTCCTGTCACCGCCGGCACGACCTACGTCGCCGCGTACTACGCGCCTAATGGCGGAATCGCGTCGGACAGCTACTTCTTCTCCTACCGCGGTTACACATCCGGTAAGCTCACTGCGCTGGGCGGCAACGACAACCCAAACGGCGTTTTCTCCTATAACAACCAGTTCCCAGTTGAGAGTTTCAAGCAGACCAACTACTACGTCGATGCCGTTTGGAGCGCCACTGACACAACTCCGTTGAGCGTGACATCCACGAGTCCAGTTGGCGGAGCCACGTCGGTTCCGAACGAGGCAAAGATCAAAGCCGTGTTCTCGCGAGCCATCACGGGCGGGTCGGCCAACTTCGTCGTGCTCGATTCTGACAACGTGGCTGTCCCAGGAGACACAAGCTACGATTCCGCCAGCAAGACGGCGTCGTTCACACCGAACCAGGCTTTGGCAGCCAACACCACGTACACGGTAACTGTGACTGCTGACCCCGTAAGTGGAGCGGGACTAGCTGCACCTATGCAGTGGTCGTTCACCTCGGCCAAAGCGCCGGCCGCTGCTGGCGTGTGCCCCTGCACTCTCTTCGACGACAGCGATGGTCCAACCAACGCACCGGAGAGCGAGACCTCCAAGGTGCAACTTGGTGTCGCCTTCCGCAGCAACACAGCCGGAACAATCTCCGCGATTCGGTTCTACAAGGCTGCGGCGAATACTGGCACGCACACCGTCACTTTATGGTCGGCGGCCGGCTCGCAACTCGCGACTGCTACCGCCACGAATGAGAGCACCGAGGGTTGGCAGGAAGTCGCATTCGACAGTCCGATTGCCATCAATGCCGATACCACCTATATCGCGTCCTACACGGCACCAAATGGCAGGTACTCGGCAAAGGCCGGGGGCCTCTCAGCCGCGATCACTCGCTCGCCGCTATCGACGGTAGCAAACGGCGGCCGGTACACCTATGGCACGGGCGCGCCATTGTCCGCGGCAGGAGCGAACTACTTCGTGGATCCGGTATTCGCTCTCGATCCGGGTCAGGCACCCGAAGTATCTTCTACCTCGCCTGGAAAGAATGCGAGTTCCGTACCGGTTGGTGCGCAGTTCACCGCAAGCTTCAATACCAGCGTGCAGCCTGGGTCCGCCACCGTCTCGATCAAGAAGTCCAGCGACGGAACGGTCGTCCCCGGAAACCTGGCCAATGAGACGGCTGGGTCCAGCGTCACCTTCACTCCGTCGAGCCCGCTCGAGCCGTCTACCGAATACTCGGTGACAGTCAAGGATGCGAAGAGCAGCGGTGGAACGGCGATGACAGGTGACTACACAGCCAAGTTCACGACCTCCGGAGCGGAAGCATGTCCCTGCTCTCTGATGGAGACGACCACTCAGCCCGTGATTTCCGATTCGGAGGATGGAGGCGCAACTACTCTCGGCCTGAAGTTCAAGGCGACCGTCGACGGTTCGATCAAGGGCCTCCGCTACTACCGTGATGAGGCAAATACTGGAACTCACAAGGGCACGCTGTGGGACGCCGATGGTGATGTACTGGCGACCGTGACATTCGACAACTCGGGCTCGGGGTGGCAGATCGCCAACTTCTCCAGCCCAGTGGATGTGGATGCAGGTACGACGTATGTCGCTGGCTACTACGCACCGAACGGCCACTACTCGGCAGCATCGGGATACTTCAATGATCCAGTTGTCAACACTCCTCTGGCCTCGGTAGGCACTGGCGGTGTCTACGCGGATGGAGACAAGTTCCCGAACCAGAGCTACTTGAATACGAACTACTACGTCGACGTGATCTTCACCACCGACAACACAGCACCGCCCAAGGTGACTGGCATTTCACCGGCGGCCGACGCCACCAACGCCGCCGTCGGCACCAAGGTGAAGGCAACGTTTAATCGGGCAATCACGGCCTCGACCTTGTCTATGACTGTGAAGAAGTCCGATGACCAAACCTCAGTCAGCGGTCAGGTGTCATACGACTCCGGCGACAAGCAAGCGACCTTCGAGCCGGCGACCGAGCTAGCTCCTTCAACCAAGTACACCGTCACAGTGTCGGCAACGAGCACCTCTGGCACTGCGATGACGTCGCCGAAGACGTGGGACTTCACGACGAAGGCAGCCGCACCGAGCGGCCAAGAGGTAAGCCTGTTCACCACCTCTGACACTCCTGCGGTTCCTGCGTGGGATGACTCAGACGCGGTCACGGTGGGAGTGAAGTTCAGCTCGTCGGTCGCGGGCCAGGTCACCGGGGTTCGCTTCTACGCTGGCACTGGTAACACCGGCGGTCAGACCGTCAACTTGTGGAACGCGGCCGGCGACTCGCTGGCGACCGGAACTGCATCAGGATCGGGCGTGGGCTGGCGAACAGTTGAGTTCGATGAGCCAGTGTCCATCACCGCTGGTCAGACCTACACCGTCTCCTACCTCGCTTCCACTGGGCACTACTCCGTGACCAGCGGCGCGTTCAGCGACGAGTACACGAAGGGTCCGCTTACCGTGCCTACGGGAGGCGCCGTCTACAAGTACGGGGCCGGCTTCCCCGCATCCGGCACGTCAGCCAACTACTGGGTTGATGTGATCCTGGTGGTACCGAACTAGGACCACCACGGAATTGGTTGATCATTTTTTTCGACGATCCAACTGAAGTCGTCTTCATCGGGGATGATAGGCCTCGAGACTCACTGTGGTGCGCTACTGGGGGCGCGCCAACCACACAAGAAAGAACACAGCAGCATGGTCAGATCCATCGCGGTCATCGGCGCGGGCTATTGGGGCCCGAACCTCGTCCGCAACTTCCGCAACAGTCCGGACTGGGACCTCGTCGCAGTCTGCGACCTTGACGAGGCCCGCGCTCGGAAGGTCATCGGCGCCCGCTCCACGGTCGAGATCGAGACCTCGGTCGAGAAGCTCCTCGCCCGAGACGACATCGAGGCCGTGGCTATCGCCACACCGGCACGAACCCACGCACCGATCGCCCTCGCGGCGTTCGAGGCGGGCAAGCATGTCGTGGTGGAGAAGCCGCTCGCCGACAATGCCGAGACCGCGGCCGTGATGGTGGCGGCAGCGAAGGATGCCGGCCGGGTGCTGATGGTCGACCACACCTTCTGCTACACGCAGGCCGTCCGCTACATCCGTGACGTCGTGCAGTCGGGCGAGCTCGGCGACATCCTCTATGTCGACTCGGTCCGCATCAACCTCGGACTGATCCAACCCGACGTCGACGTGTTCTGGGATCTGGCGCCGCATGATTTGTCGATCCTCGACTACATCCTGCCTGGCGGTTTGGACCCGAAGACGGTTTCCGCGAGTGGCGCGGACCCGCTCGGCGCGGGCAAGGCCTGCATCGGTTTCTTGACCATGCCGCTGGCCTCGGGGGGCATCGCCCACGTCCACGTGAACTGGCTCTCCCCCACCAAGATCCGTCAGCTGGTCATCGGTGGCAGCAAGCGGACTCTGGTCTGGGACGACCTCAACCCGCAACAGCGAGTGTCCATCCACAACCGTGGTGTCGACCTGGCGACCACTCAGGCGACGAACGAGTCCGAGCGTGCCGCCATGACGGTGTCGTATCGGATGGGCGACATCGTCGTGCCGGCCCTGCCGGAGAAGGAAGCTCTGAGCACGATGGCGGCCGAGTTCGCTGCCGCCATCAACGAGCAGCGGGACCCGCAGACCGACGGTCCCGCCGGCCTGCGGGTGCTCTCGGTGCTCGAGGCTGTGAACGAGAGCCTTTCTTCGGGAACCGCCGTTACGCCGCGCCTAAAAATGGAAGAATTCGTCTCGTGAGCACCTACCCCACCCTGCAGGGCGCGACAGCCCTGGTCACCGGCGGCGCCGGCACCATCGGATCCACGATCATCGATCAGCTTCTCGATGCCGGAGCCGGTCAGGTCCGGATCCTCGACAACCTTGTCCGCGGCCGGCGCGAGAACCTCCGCGAGGTGCTCGACGACCCCCGTGTGCAGTTGGTGGTCGGCGACATCCGCGACGTCGACCTGGTGCACGATCTGACGAAGGGCAGCGATCTCGTCTTCCACCAAGCGGCGATCCGGATCACACAGTGTGCCGAGGAACCACGGCTGGCGCTCGAGGTGCTCGTGGACGGGACTTTCACCGTCCTCGAGGCCGCCGCCCAGCACAAGGTGAGCAAGGTCGTAGCAGCTTCCTCGGCGTCGGTCTACGGGTTGGCCGAGGACTTCCCGACCACGGAGAAGCATCACCCGTACGACAACGACACGTTCTACGGCGCGGCCAAGACCTTCAACGAAGGGATGCTGCGCAGCTTCCGTGCGATGTACGGGATCGACTACGTGGCCCTGCGTTACTTCAACGTCTACGGCCCGCGGATGGACATCTACGGTCTTTACACCGAGGTGCTGATTCGCTGGATGGAGCGGATCACCGCCGGCAAGCCGCCGCTGATCTTCGGCGACGGTGAGCAGACGATGGACTTCGTCTACACCACCGACATCGCCCGGGCGAACTTGCTCGCGGCGGCCAGCCCGGTCACCGAAGGCGTCTACAACGTGGCCAGCGGAGTCGAGACCTCGCTCAAGGGTCTCGCTCACGCCCTGCTGGAGGCGATGGACTCCGACCTCGGCGTCGAGCACGGCCCCGCCCGCCCGGTCAACGGTGTCACTCGCCGGCTGGCAAGCACGGAGGCGGCAACCCGCGATCTCGGCTTCACCGCGACGATCGGTCTCACCGACGGTCTGCGTCAGCTGGTCGATTGGTGGCTGGCCGAGCGGGCCCGCGACGAGAAGCCTGTGGGTGCCTCGGTATGACCAGGATCAATGTCATGCTCCCCTACCTCGGGGAGCAAGAGATAGACGCTGTCACCCAGGTGCTGCAGTCGGGCTGGGTCGCCCAGGGTCCCCGAGTTGCCGCGTTCGAGTCTGCCTTCGCGGAGGCGATGCAGGCGGAGCACGCGGTGGCAGTGTCGTCCTGCACGACTGCCCTGCACCTGGCGCTCGTGGTCGCAGAGGTCGGACCCGGCGACGAGGTCGTCATCCCGTCGTTCTCGTTCATCGCCACCACGAACGCGGTTGTGTACGTCGGGGCGCAGCCGGTGTTCGCCGATGTCGACCGGGTGACCGGGAACCTGACGGCAGAGACCGTCTCAGCAGCCCTCACGGACAAGACCCGCGCAGTCATCGTGGTCGACCAGGGCGGAGTGCCCGTTGACCTCGACAGGGTCAGGGCGGTCTGCGATCCGCGCGGCATCACCGTGATCGAGGACGCCGCGTGCGGGTCCGGGTCGACCTACAAGGGTCGTCCCGTGGGTGCCGGGGCAGAAATTGCCGCCTGGTCCTTCCATCCTCGCAAGATCATCACCACCGGCGAGGGTGGCATGATCACCACCTCGCGGCAGGACTGGGCCGATCGCGCCCGGCGCCTGCGCGAGCACGCCATGAGCGTGTCGGCGGCAGACCGCCACGCCAGCGTGCTGGCACCCGCCGAGTCCTATGTCGAGGTGGGCTACAACTTCCGGATGACCGATCTGCAGGCAGCAGTCGGGATCGTGCAACTGGAGCGGTTGCCGGAGATCGTCGCGCGTCGGCGTGAGATCGCGGCAACCTACGCCAAGCACATCCGGGAGATCCCAGAACTGCGTGCGGTGGCTGACCCGGAGTGGGGGACGTGCAACTTCCAGTCCTTCTGGGTCGAGGTCGCCCCCAGCTCGCCTCTGACCAGGGACGAGTTGCTGATCCGTCTTGCCGAGGCTGAGATCTCGGCTCGTCGGGGGATTATGTCATCCCACCGTCAGCCACCGTACGCTCAGCTCTCCGCGCCGGGTTCGCTGCCCAACACCGAGCATCTCACCGACAACACGCTCATCCTTCCGGTCTTCCACCAGATGAGTGAGTCGGAACAGTCCCGGGTCATCGACGTGCTGCGTTCGGTCTCCCAAGGCTGAACAGAATGCGTCAAGTGGTGTTGGTGGCAGCCAGCGGACTTGCGAGAGAGGTTGCGGCGACAATTTCGCGGCTACCAGATACTCAGGTGGCTGCAGTACTGGATGACGCCCGCGAGGTTTGGGATCGAGTAGTTGGCGACGTCTCAGTCTCCGGTCCAATCGAACGGATCGACGAGTATCCAACTGCAGGAATCGTGATCTGTGCGGGCAAGGGGCGCAGTCGAAAGGCCATTGCGCGTCGACTAGCAGAACGCGGCATCGGGCGAGACCGTTACGTGAGCATCATCGACCCGTCGGTAACCATTCACCAGACTTGCAGTATTGGTGTCGGGTGCATCTTGCTCGCCAATGTCGTGCTGACCTGCGATGTGCGACTAGGCGATCACACGGTAGCTATGCCGAACGCAACATTGACACATGACGACACCCTTGAGGCTTTCGTGACAGTCTGCGCAGGTGTTGTTTTGGGAGGTGGGGTTCAGGTAAACGAAGCAGCCTATCTCGGCATGGGCGCCGCTGTTCGCGAAAACGCTACGGTCGGAGAGTGCTCCGTGCTGGGCATGGGCTCCGTTCTCCTCTCAGATCTTCCTGCCAACGAAACCTGGGCCGGCGTGCCGGCCCGTCCATTGCTCGCCAGGAAACCATGATGCGCTTCATCCGGCCCGAACCACTCGCCACCAAGCCATCGGTTAGTGTTGTGGTCCCTTGCTACAACTACGGCCAATACCTTCCACAACTGATCGACTATGTGCTCGACCAGCCCGGCGTCGACGTCGAGATCCTGATCGTCGACGACAAGTCCCCAGACGGGAGCGGGGATGTGGCCGAACAGCTTGCCGAGAACAACCCGGCAGTTTCAGTTCTGCGGCATAAGGTGAACGCCGGCCACATCCGAACTTACAACGATGGTCTTTCACGCATCAAGGGGGACTATGTCGCCCTCCTCTCCGCGGACGATCTTCTCCCACGAGGAGCTCTGTCCCGAGCGATAGCCTTGATGGAAGCTTGCCCATCCGTCGGGCTTGTCTACGGCTACGCTCGCTCGTTCAGTGGCGCGCCCCCTGAACCGAACAGCCACCTGCGTAGTTGGACCTTCTGGCACGGATTTGATTGGCTACGATCCTCACTTCGGCAAGCACGATGCTTCATCTCCAGTCCAGAGGTCGTGATGCGTCGCGAGGCCCTGTGCCAGGTCGGCCTCTATGATCCTAGGCTCCCGCACTCAGCAGACTTCGACCTTTGGATGCGGACCGCATTGCATTGGGATATCGGACGGGTCAACGGACCCGATCAGGCCCTGTACCGTGTGCACGACTCGAACATGCACCTAACGGACTACGCAGGCTGGGTCACTGACCTCCGTGAGCGGCGACTGACTTTTGAGATCCTTTTTGATGAGCACGCGAGAGATCGCGCCGACGTAAAGGGACTCCGAGATGGGACCATGCGAGCCCTCGCATTGGAATCGTTGAACCGGGGAATCGACGTAGGCCATACCAGCGGGCAGACCGATTCAGCGTACGGCGAGTTTGCGCAGGAGACAGATCCCTCGGTCGTGGAGACCGCTACCTGGCGTCAGTATCAGCGTTCGCTCTCTGGGACTCGATCGCCTAACAGAGTTAGGGCAATCCGGCGACGAATTAGTCACCATATCACCTGGCGACGTGAACGGCGGTTCGGAGTATGACTATGACCGACACCCGGAGTACCGCCTCGCGAATCCGCGGTGGCCTTGGCTGGAGTACCACCAGCAACCTCGTACTTCGCATCGGCAATTTCTGCGTCAGCATCATTATGGCGCGCATCATCGCGCCAGAGCAATTCGGTGTCTTCGCTGTTGCACTTACCGTCTACGCCATTCTCGGCACCCTCGCTGAGTTTGGTCTCGGATCGGACCTCGTTCGATCGACCGACTTCGAACGCCGAGCACCCACCGTCGCATCTCTCGGGCTCATCACCAGCGGCATGCTAGGTCTGACGATGGCTCTGTCGGCATCGCTGCTAGCGGACGCGTTCGATGCGCCAGGGGCTACCGACACGATCCGCCTCATGTCAGTGACACTGCTGGTGTTCGGCTTCTCGATCGTCCCTTCGGCTCGACTGCAACGCGACTATCGGCAACGTGCCCTCTTCGCCATCAACGCGACCGCCCTCGTGCTATCGACAGGAGTCCTGACGGCTCTCGCCTTGCTCGGACTGGGTCCTCTCGCGCTGGCTGTCGGCCAGATCGTAAGTCAGACCGTGATGGTCGTTGGTCAGTTCATTGCCACCAAGAGGCCCCTCCGACTCGGCTTCGACAAGCAGATCGCCCGCGAGTCGGCCGCCTTCTGCCTGCCACTCGCACTTGCCAATCTCGTATCCTGGCTGCTGCTGAGCGTCGACAACCTTGTGGTCGCGCGGGTCCTGGGCCCGACACTGCTTGGGCTGTATGCACTTGCATTCAACGTCTCGTCCTGGCCAATGAACGCCGTGGGCCAGGCAATTCGAGTCGTTGCGCTGCCCGCATTTGCCCAACTCGCGGACCATCGAAGTCGATCGACCGCGATGGCCCGAGCTGTCGGAACAGTGTGGGCCGTAAGCCTGCTGCTGGGAGTCACGCTTGCCGTTTTCGCCACCCCGGCTATTGAGCTGCTTTACGGATCTCGGTGGAGAGGGGCAGCAGTCGCGCTAATCGGCCTCGGAGCGTTCGGGGGTATCCGGGTGGTTTTCGACCTCATGGTTACGTACCTGATCGCCGCAGGTAACACCCGAACGGTGCTGGCGATCCAGGCCATCTGGCTAGCGGTTATGGTGCCAGCTATGTACGTAGGCGTAAGAACGTTCGGTCTCAGCGGGGCCGGCTGGACGCACGCCGCCGTCGCGGTTGGCATCGTGCTCCCTGCCTACCTCGTGGCGCTGCGAAGGGCAGATGTATCGGTTGCAGCTCTGCTCCGCGGTTGTCTCCTCCCAACCCTGGCAGTTATACCTTATGTTGTTGTTGGTATCGGCATCGTGAAGTACTCGCCAAGCCCTCCACTCGCCATCCTGTTCGGCGGCATTGCCGCGGTGATGCTCTATGTACTGCCGTTGTCACGATGGTGGCTTCGTAGAGTACGGTCGCTGCGACCGACGACAACTGCCCAGTCAACTTCGCCATCCACGTGAGTCATCAGTTCCAACAACCTCAAAGGTAGTAATGAGCCACACACCAACGATCGTGACAGCCCACGCCGATGCTCCACGGCCAGAGCCAGTTCCCCTCGTGGACCTCGGCCTACAGCACCGTCAGATAGCGCAAGAAGTCTCAATGGCAATCGAAGCCGTCCTCGACAAGACCGCCTTCGTCCTCGGACCCGAGGTAACGGCGTTTGAGCACGAGTATGCGGATTTCTCAGAAGTGGCCAACTGCGTTGGCGTGGGGAACGGAACGGACGCGATCGAACTGATCCTCCGTGGTGCGGGTATTGGGCCAGGTGACGACGTCATTATCCCCGCCAACACGTTCGTGGCCACTGCGGAAGCTGTCCTGCGAGCTGGCGCCAAACTCGTTCTGGCCGACTGCGGCGATGACTTCCTACTGGACCCTGCTGCTGTTGCCTCGGCCCTCACACCTCAGACACGCGCCGTTGTTGCAGTTGATCTCTACGGTCAGGTCCCTGACATGCGGGCCATTCAGGAAGCGGCGGGATCTGACGTCCTCCTCTTCGAGGATGCCGCTCAGTCGCAGGGAGCGACCCACTTCGGTCAGCGCGCGGGGTCTTTCGGGATCGGCGCAGCAACGAGCTTCTACCCCGGCAAGAATCTTGGCGCATACGGAGATGCAGGTGCGTCCATGACAAACGACGATCAGGTCGCTGACCGGATCCGAGCCCTCCGCAACCATGGAGGTGTCAAGCGCTACGAACACACCTACGTTGGGACCAACTCTCGTCTCGACTCCGTACAGGCCGCGGTCTTGCGGATCAAGCTTCGGGCACTACCGGCCTGGAACGATCAAAGGAGACAAGCGGCTGACCGCTATCAGGCACTCCTTGAAGACCTCGAGCAGGTCGTCCTGCCGGAGACGGCGGATGGCAACGAACACGTCTGGCACCTCTACGTGGTCCGTGTCCCAGATCGAGATCGCGTCCTCCGAGAACTCCAGGCCGCCGGTATCGGTGCCGGCATCCACTACCCTGCTCCGATTCACCATCTGCCAGCCTTCAGTGACTTGTCTGCTGAGACAGGACGGCATCCACGAGCCGAGAGGTTCGCCGGCGAGATTCTGTCGCTTCCGATCTACCCAGGAATAACCGCTGAGCAACAGGAGCGCGTCGCCGCCTCGCTTCGCGCCTCCATCAAGGCGCGCACGAGTCTATGACAGCGCGAAGGGCTGGCACCCTCAACAGACTTCGCCAACTCAGGCGTCTGTGGAGCACAGAGGGAACCTCCGGCATCATCTACAGAGTTCGCGGAAGGGCGGCATCCGCCCTTCGACCTCCCTCAGCTCATCGTCTGCCCGTATCCGAGCCCGAGTTCTCGGCAGCCGCCAAGTTGGCAGCGGACGGGTGGACACTTCCTAGTCCGATGAGTTTGGATGCCGGCGACCCTCTACGCATAGGCTGGGTCTGCACTCCTCCAGCTCCAGGTTCCGGTGGACACACGACAATGTTCCGGATGGTCCGTGCGCTAGAACGAGCTGGCCACGAGACCGTCCTCTACCTCCGAGACCAGCACGGGTGGTCGATCGATCAGCACCGAACGACCATCCACTCCTGGTGGCCGGAGGTCAATGCCGAAATCCGGAATTTCGATGGCAACGTCGAAGATTGTCACGCCATCTTTGCGACGGGTTGGGAATCAGCTTGGGCGCTACTGACCACAAATGCCAAGGGTCTGCGCTGCTACTTCGTTCAGGACTTCGAACCTTCCTTTTATGCCGCCGGAAGCGAATACCTGCTCGCGGAAGCGACCTACCGGTTCGGATTCTTCGGAGTGACAGTTGGATCGTACCTCGGCAGATTGCTGAAGGACCAGTACAACATGGAGGCAACACATCTAGATTTCGGCTGCGACCTGGATGACTATTCGCTAAATAATGACTCCACCGAGCGTCGGCAGGGTATCTGCTACTACTGCCGACCTTCGACTCCCCGGCGAGCGCATGAGGTCGCAGTCGCCGCCCTCAAACTGTTCTCAAAGAGTCACCCGGGAGTGCCCATCCATTTCTACGGCGAACCTGTTGGTGCGCTTCCGTTCGAGGTCCAACACCACGGCCTACTCAGCCCGCGTGAACTTGGCGACCTCTACAACAAGTGCATCGCCGGACTCGTCCTCTCGGCAACGAACGTCTCACTTGTCCCCTACGAGATGCTAGCTGCCGGTTGCATCCCAGTTGTCAACGATGCCCCGCACAATCGAGAAGTCCTCGACAACAATCATGTCAAGTACTCCGGCGCGACTCCGTATGAGATCGCAGCTGCGCTAACGGAACTGGTAAGTTCCCCGGCAGAAACCCGGAGACAGCGGTCCAAAGAAGCTTCTCAAAGCGTGTCGTCCAGCACTTGGCGTGGCGTCGAGGAGAAGTTCGTGCAAATCGTTCAATCTGCCGTTGCCGATCGCACCCAACTTTGCTCAAACCAGCCGACAGGGGAACGGCTCTGGACGACCGATCAATCGCAGGCCCCCTGCTGAGGATGATGTAACTGTGGACCTTATTGATGCCATACGGGTACTCCTTCGTCGCTGGCGGATAGTCGTGGTTGGCGCCCTAGTCACTCTAGCTGCAGGCGCTGCCGCCATCTTTCTAGTCCCGACCAACTACCAGGCATCAGGACAACTCGTGCTGCTATTGCCTCCGCAATCAACTGGAGCGACTACCCCAACAAATCCGTACTTGAACCTAGACCCCGGACTCACCATCGTTGGCTCTCTTATTGCCACGACCATGGGCACGAAAGATGCAGAACGCAGTCTGGAACAGGCTGGCTATACATCCGAGTATTCTGTAGGTATGGTTCCCGGGGCGGGCCCTGTCCTTGAGATCAAAGCTGAGGATACTGATCCCGTCATGGCCGTGCGCACTCGCGATGAAGTCATTCAGAGACTTGAAGCCGAGTTGTCACGAATTCAGGAGGAAGAGTCGGCACCAAAACGACAGTTAATTCACGCACGCACGAACAGCACTCCCGAAGCCGCGGATGCGCTCCCCGGAAGCAAGATCCGAGCACTCGCTGCCATCGGAGGGCTGGGGGTCGTCACAACGTTCGTTGTTGCGTTCGTCATTGACCGGCGCCGAACGAAGACCACTCCTAGCCCGGGGGAGGAAACGAACGGTATCAGCGAGACTACTGGCGCCCAGCCCCAGCCGGGCGACGAGTTGCCCGCGGAGACGGACAGAGCCGACGCGTCGGGTTCGGTCTCGTCACCGGATCTCCTTGAGCCCATCTCGGGCGAAAACGATATCGCCGAAACGCCAGGAGATTGCCAGACCGATGTAGACGAGCCCAAACCTGCTGAAGCTCGCAGGTTGGACACGTGAGTGTCTTTCCCAGAAACATGCGTGAGAGCGGCGGCCCGGCACGGGCGAACCGCTGGCATTTCATCCCCAGAATCTGTGATGGGCTCAAGGACCTCCAATTCTCAGCAGCCTCCTTCTTAGCGGTCTACGCGTTCCTTCTTTTATGCATTCCATCGCGCCTAATTGTTCAACCGATCGGATCCCCCGGGACGCCCGCCAACCTTTGGGGCATGCTGGCGCTCTTCTGGTGGTGCCTCATTACAGTAGGTGGAAAGAACCCCGTCCGAGGGTTTACGGCCACTAGGGCGGCAGCCGCACTCTTGACCGCAAGTGTGTTGCTCAGCTACGCGGCGGCCAATGCGCACGGCTGGTTTGCGCCAGCCAACATTCGCCAATCCACGGATGAAGCATGGACACTAGTCGCGGTGAATGCCGACGCTCTCGCGAGCACCATGATCAGCGCGGCCGATCGCGGACTCATGTCGTTCGCTGGCTGGTTGGGAGTGATGCTTGTCGCAGCCGATGGACTACGGGGTTGGAATGATATTGAGAAGGTTTGCAAGTGGCTTAGCATCTTTGGTTCAATCGTCGCAAGCCTAGCGATCATCCAGTACTTCGCTGGACTCGACATTGCTGGCCTATTCAACATTCCTGGCCTTTCAGCAAATTCAGACTTTGGTTCAGTTGACAGTCGATCCATCTTGAACAGGGTCGCAAGTACCGCCACGCACCCCATTGAGTTCGGCGTCGTCATGGCCACCTTGTTCTTCGTAGCATTGCATCGCGCGATTTTTTCAAGAGGCAGTCCGACATGTTGGATGTGCCCCGCACTTATCGGAATCGCGCTACCGATGTCCGTCTCTAGGTCCGCCATCTTAGCTCTAGCCGTCGCGGGACTGGTTGTCTTCTTAGCCTGGCCGTCCTCTTGGCGCCTACGCGCGGTGGTGATTCTTCCATTTGCGGCCGTCGGCATGCGACTCATGGCACCTGGCCTAGGTGGAACGATCCGTTCTCTTTTCACAAATATTGGCAACGATCCCAGCATCACCGGACGAACCGATGACTACGGACCGGTTCTGGCGTTGTATTCCGACCATTGGCTTCTGGGCCGAGGGCTTTTCACGTTCGTTCCGAGAAACTACCGCATCCTAGACAATCAGCTATTGATGACCCTTCTCGAGTTGGGCATCCTCGGCCTCCTAGCTCTCCTGCTAGTTGTGGTCGTTGCGGTCAACAACACCCTACGGGCCTATCGGAGCGGAGCCACTCTAAGACAAAGGAGCCTGGCGATATCGGTAGCAGGGTCGATATGCGGAGCGGTTTTGAGCTACCTTACGTTCGACGCCCTGGGTTTTCCGATGATTGCGGGCCTAAGCTTCCTGCTCTTCGGCCTCGCGGGCGCGATCGCGCGGTCCAGCGCCACCGCCATCAATGATCAAGTAGCATAGGAGACGAGGAAGGATTCTCATGTCCCACAACGAAGTGAAAGTCCTTGCAGTGGTGACTGTGACCTACAATAGCGCGAGCGTCCTCCCGGACTTTATCGCTTCACTCGATGGAGGGTTCGATTCCGGTATTGACTGGCGTCTTGTCGTTGTCGATAACGATTCAAAAGATGACTCTATTGCCATCGTCGAGTCTCTCGCCCCATCGGCCACAGTGGTGAGGATGGAGCGCAACGCCGGATACGCGGCAGGCATAAACGCTGGGGTTCGTGCTGCTGGCCCCGGCATCGATGCCTACTTGCTGCTCAATCCTGACGTCAGGTTGGGTGAAGGCAGCGTATCGACTCTCCTTGAGAGTCTCGACCGGTTCGGGGCGGGAGTCGTGGCCCCTCGCCTTCTTGATGCACGCGGTGAACTCATCTTCTCACAACGACGTGAGCCCACTCTATTGAGGGCATGGGGGGACGCCTTACTCGGGGCGGAACGAGCAGGCCGCTGGTCCCACCTGGGGGAGGTAGTTAGCAGACCGAGCGCGTATGATCTGCGCTCGGATTGCGCCTGGCTCGAGGGATCCACCTTGTTGGTAGACAGGGAGTGCTGGGACGCCGTAGGCGCATGGGACGAGCAGTTCTTTCTATACTCCGAGGAGACAGATTTTCAACTGCGGGTCAGAGATGCGGGGTTCAGCGTCCTGTTTGAGCCTTCGGCAACAGCGGTGCACCTCGAGGGAGGCTCTGCTCAATCACCGGCTCTATGGGCACTCGTGCAGGTCAACCGAGTGCGTCTCTACAAGAAGCGACATCGCCAGCCTGAAACATTCGGCTTTTGGTTGGCGACGTTGGCACGCGAAACGATACGGTCACTACTCGGCAGCCAGCCCAGTCGGACCGCTATGAGGGCGCTACTCAGTCGGCAAATACTGAGCAAGCAGCCAGGCCCGGAGACAATAGCGCAACTCCGCGGCCAATCAGATCCTGAGCGTCGCATTCCTCCATCTCACGCTGGGATCAAAACCAAAGGTGAAACTTCGCGATGACTGGAGCCATAAGCCGGCCCGCAACACCTGGCGACACCATTCTCGGAGTGGTATCTGCACCCAGGAGTTGCGGGCCTTGGGACCAATTTGCGGACTTAGGAACAGCGATTAAGATCAGCCTTGGGCAGGAGCTATGGTCCCACCATCAGCCCACCGGTTGTTCGACCATGTATTGCCATTGGGGAAACCGGTGACGGGTCCCCAGTAGCCACACTTGCCGTTTGAGCCTCGCTCAAACACATTGTCTGTCACCGAGATGTTTGCTGCGGCCTTGCCGTATGTCTTACTCGCATTATATCCAAAGGTGCCACAGTAGCCCCCTGGAGTCGCTTTGAATAGATTGCCTTTCACTGTCACGTTCGTGACCGGCGCATAGTCTCCGAAGAAGGAGACGTCCGCCGTGCAGCCTCCGGTAACGGCATTGTCGCTCGGCGTGCAATAGAACGTGTTGCCGATAAGCTGCACACCACTTCCACCATTGGACAGGAAGGCGTTTACGTGCCAGTCCGAGTTCGATGGCAAATACTGGTCATGCAGCCATGAAGACTCAACCCGGCAGTTGGTCCCGCACAACACCGAATGCTGCGCTCCATACACATTTGATCGCAAGACAGTCAGATTTCTGTAACCAAGTGCCGGGGCCATCCGCTGGCCCCCATCAACTTCACTATCACTGACCGTTACCGATGCACTAGAACTATCAGAGTCCACGCCGCCCGATATCTTCGACCGACTTACAGTGACGTTTGGAGCGGCGATCACCAAGACGCCCCGGATCTCCTTCGCATCGATCACGGTCCCGGCCGTCGTAATTGTCATCGGGCCCGTATACTGGCTAAGGACCGTACCTTTAGGAATACCGGTATTACTTGCTCCAGGGAATCCGTTGGTCGAAGTATCCGATGACGGACTGGCCGTAGGGGTAGGGGTAGGGGTAGGGGTGGCGGCAGCGGGCGTAGTGGCGCTTGACTTGGCTGCAAGCACCGGGTCGATCCAGTAGTTGCTTGACTTGAACGTATCTGTCGGATACCCGACACTGTTTGAGTAGAGGTACCGACTCGCAGGGCTGGCCGTGCTTACCGAACCATTCGAGACTGCCTGCGAGAAGTAGGCGACCTCCACGGCGTAGCCGCTGCTGGTGTGATAAGAGGCGACGTAAGTGACGTTGGCGTCAAGCTTCACAGCGGAAGAGAACCTCTGGTATTGCCACCCAGGCTGGGACGATGCTGAAAACTCCAGCGTCGCGAGCTTCGTTCCGTCACGCCAAAGAGTCCCGGCATGGGCCGCGCCGTCTGAGCGTGTGCGGTAGTAGCGCAGGCCACTGATGGTGCTGGCTTCGCTCACTTGGAAAGACACTCCCAGTTCGACCGAACGATAGTCCGCGAAGGTTGCGGTCGATTTCGGCGATCGTCCCGCCAGTAAGGTGCGGGAATCCGCTGGCGCATCCTCTGCCGCCGCAGGTGAGGCCACCAAGAGAACCTGCAGAGCGACGATCGCGCCGACGGACGCGGCGACGACGACTAGTGCAAGCCGATGCATCCAGCGTCGTCGCTTGCGGACGCCAATATTCTCGATCTCCGTGTTAACGCTCACTACATTGCTCCTCTGTCTAGTCATCCGCCCTGGCGAGCCAACTCACAACACCGGGGATGCTCCGCATCGCTGCAGATGGCCCGCTGATGGGTCGGCCAAGGTAACGGAAACATAACGGCAAAGTGCGCGTGTGTGCAAGTTGGCCTCGACTGCATTTCGGGCGCTAGGCACAATAATCGTTGGGCTGCTCCGCCATTCAGTGGGTGGGACTCGGATTCAGCGGGCTACAACATCCCGCTCCAGACCAGCTGCATGCATCTCCGCGTCGATCCGCGTGACCGCAGTAAAGACGAGCGCCTTCATGTGCGCCTTGGTGACCGCAAGGAGCGGGAGCGGTGCCTTGCCGAGAACAACCGGTCTATGGGGCACGGCGACCCCGCTGTGATGGGCCAGTGCCTGGAACTTGTGATGCGGCTGCCCTGACGCCGATCGGCTGGCCTTCTTCGAGCTCGCTCTCGGCAAGATCTGTTCTGTCGATGCGACCTCGCGGCCCACGGTTCAGGGCAATGCGGGGCCCATTCGGCGGCCAGGTCGTTCTCATGCCGTGGGACACATCGGCCGGTGATGATCGATACCACACCCATCCCGACCCGTGGCGCCGTAGCCTGCCCACATCTGCCGGAATCGTGACGAATAGCACCCGCATGGGAGGATTCCAGCCAGTTGTCGCGAAGGTTTCCTCGCCTCGGAGATTGACAGGCAACAGCCCTCGGCACGAGACCCAATCACAGGAACCAACGCTTTACCGTTGCCTTCTTGACGGTTTCCGGATCTTGCAACCTCCGATCCGACCCGGCACTCAACTCTCAGCTCCGATTCGCACTCGTCGTTCAAGACCCTGCGGCCAACACTCATCTTAGGCGCTTGACCTGCAGTCTGGCCGCGCCCGCAGCAGACTCCAGAACCCCTCGCGGTCGAAGCAAGTCGCGGAGAGTCGATATGTCATCAACGGCTGTTAGACTGTAGCGGGGTTGAAACCATGAGTTCTGTCGGGCTCGGTGCCGGTCACTTGAATAGACCCGATCATACCCAGCCTGGCCAAGCGACCTAAGCACTCGACGGTCGTAACGGCCTAGCGGCATTGCTGCGGAAGAAATCGGGACCCGAGCGGCCTCTTCCAGCATCTGACGCGCAACATAATACTCAGAATCGCGTTGCTCCACCGACTTCAATGTCGACCATGGGACGTGGTCCATACCGTGGCTACCCAGACCCATAGAATTTTGGATCAAGATACCGAGGTCTTCAACCCCCAGACTATCTCGCCAGCGCAGCCTACCCGCAAGAGGGAAGAACTCTGCGCTGAGGCCCCTCTCGATCAATGCAGGGAGTACGACATCCACATCTGATCGATTCCCATCATCAAAGCTGAGCGCAACGTCCTCTCGCTCGCAAACTTCATCGAGAGTCTCCAGAAAGAACTTGCGTGAGACCCAGTATCGAGCTTCACCTGGCTCACGCTCACGATCCAGCGTGCCAACACCATGGAAACACAAGTTGATAGTCGTCGAATGGGCGTTCGACCTGAATTTCATCGCGACCTCTTCCGGGTTGACCGATCCTGCCCCCAGTTGGGGCGCTTTGACAGCCTCGCGCCGATGGCCGCCAAGACTGAGATCAGGACATAAACGATAGCTGCAGGCATCAAGCTAGGGTTTGGTATCACGACCTCGCGCAGCCACGCGGTTCTGTCAGGGGCTCGCATCAACGTGCTATCCGCCGATGCCTCTCTTAGTTGAGAGTTTCCCTTCCGTACTCGCACAAGCCGACGCAGCAGATCGCCGGTCGCCATTGGAGCCGCGACACTGACTACTACCTCGTCGACTATCTTGCGCTCTTCTAGAGTGAACAACGAGTCTAGGAACAGGTCGTCTGCGATAATATCAGGAAATTCAATGAATCGAGATCTACCTGCCTCCGACATGACGCATACACCACGACCAAAGAGACCCGACTTGAACGCCGGATGCAGCTGGTTAATCGCATAATAGGCACGCACAAAGACAGGTCGGCCGGTAGTAACGATTCGACGCGCAGGCGCGACTACGACGGTTGCCGGATCCGACTCGAGCGCAGATATCAGTTGAGCCAGTTGAGTTCCGGTAATTGAGATATCAGCATCGAGATACAGTCGAGGAAACTCTTGAGTTGCAGCGTCGCCAAGGTTGAGGGCCGCAGACTTGCCGGCGACCTCAGTCTCGATCACCCTTGCACCCGCCGCGCGCGCCATCTCCGCCGTGTCGTCACTGCATCCATTTGGCACTACAACGATATCGAGGTTCCCTGGATAGTCCTGAAGAGCCCCGATGCAACTCGCAATGACGACGCCCTCGTTGTGTGCCGCTACCACAACACTTGCCACTCCGCACCTCCAATCGATCTGACGGGTCCAGTCCCGTAGTGGTGGGTGGTTCCATGATGAGGGTAATACATCGCTCATCGGTCGTGGCGGATACAGCAGAACGGTCCTGCATGTCATACCGTTGTCGCATGCCGTCCAGCGAACGAGTTGAGATCCGACCGATCACAGAGGAGGATGTAGTCAGAGTAGCGCGCTTCCTCCATCTCCACCTGAACCCGCGTGTGTCTGCGGAGCAATGGGCAACAGGTATGCGCGCAGGGTGGATACAGAACGTCAATGTCACCCACGGCAAGATGCTCACGGTTGGCGATCAGGTAGTTGGCGCTAATCTCGCCTTCTACTCCACCAAGAACATCGACGGGACTGAGGTCCAGTTCTGCAATCTCGGAGCTTTCTGCGTGATCGAGAAGTATCGAGACCACTCGATACGGCTACTCCGGTCCATGCTGAGTGACAAGACCGTTGTGTTCACGGACTTCTCTCCGAGCGGATCCGTTGTTGCGCTAAACCGACGTCTGGGCTTCTCGGACCTCGACACGACTACGCGACTGATCTTGAACCTACCTCCGTTAGCTCGGTCAGCTCGAGTCATCACAGACCCGTCCGAGATAGCGAATGAACTAGATGGTCGCGAACTAGAACTATTCAATGACCATCTGAAGTCCCCTGCAGCACATCACTTCGTCGTGAAATCTAGAGTCGGCGACTGCTACGTTGTCGCCCGCCGCGATAGACGAAAGAGGATGCCAATATTCGCAACTATACTCTATGTTAGCAACCACGATGTTTTTCGACAGAACTTGGGCACAATTCGGTGGCACATATTCAGGAGTATGAGGCGACCACTAGCACTGCTTGAAGATCGCGTGGCGCCGCTTGCTGGGATCTCTTGGACTTTATTAAGACCTAGACCTCGGATGTTTAGAGGACCAATCGACGCGGGCTCCATTGACTACCTGTATTCCGAGTTGACTCAGATACCCTGGTAAGAGGCGATTGAACCACGATCTACCCAGTTCCGCGGCCCTGCCTGAGCCTGTTCGCTACTCTTAAGACGTCACGCCTACTGGTTGTTGTAATGGCTGACTCGGCCCTCGATCTTTGACCCCCAATCCTCATGGCGGATCCAGCCGCGACCCATCATCCCACGAATTTCTTTCCCACACATTTCCGCCACTACCGACAAACCCTGCGGCGGGCCCCCAAACCCCACACTTCCCCGTCCTCCCCCTCTCGAAGACATTTCCCACAACCCGGATTCTTGTAGGATTGGCGCCGTATTTCTTGTCTGGGTTATACCCGAAGTTCGCACAGTAGCCACCTGGAGTCTGCTTAATCAGATTGTCCTCGAAGAGATAATCGTCCAGAGGGAGGAAATCTCCATAGATCTGTGCGCTGCCGCTACACCCACCACCAGTGCTATTGTCGACAGGCGTACACTCAATTGTGTTGCGCCGAATCACGACGCCGCTTCCACCGTTGGACATGTATCCATTGATATGCTCATCTGCGACCGGTGGCGCCTGATCGTGTAGCCAGGACTGCTCAATCACGCAGTTGGAGCAGAGCACACTTGTCTGGCCCCCCCGTACCTCAACGCGGAACAGTTGGATTCCGGAGTAGCCGATCGCAGCCGCTCTTGCCGAGCCTCCATCAACAATGCTGTCCTCTACGCGAATGCTGGCCCCTTCATGATCAACGTCGATTCGACCCGCTTCGCTCTTGCGGACCACGACATCTGCCGCTTTGATGACGAGCACATCGCATTCTATACGCGCCGAGTCGATTACGGTCTGGTCAACGGTGATTGTACACGGGCCGTCGTACGTACGGAGAATCGTCCCCGATGGAATCCCGGTATTCCCTACTCCCGGATACCCGGAATTCTTGTCTACCGGCCTCGACTCGGGATTTTCTGGCTGACTCGCAAAGCAACCGACAAGCGAGGCAGCCAGCAGAAGCGACGCAGCGATCCGACCGGCTCGATGCTTCACTACGAAGCCACCATCCAGGTCAGCGAGGAACACGCTCGCACCCAGTTCGACTTTCGACAAACAGGGGAGTAGCCATCCTTCGATTGACTCATAATCTGGAACCTCAAACCCGCTGGGTTGACACGTCATGGAGGACGAGTCTATCAATCGTGAAACTAGTGACATACGACGTTGGATCTGTCTGCAGATATGGAACCGCTCGTTAAGTCCCGACCCAGCCCTGAGGTTGTCGCACTAGTCACCTCGGATCGTCAAAAGACAATCCCAACAGCTGTGGGCTTGAGCAGAGCTGCACTCACAAACTCGGTCGGCAATCCTGACGACTTGAAGATTTACCACGAAACTCTTCATCTTAAAAATAGGAACCGCACCATCCTCGGTGCTGAGACCAGGACCGCCTTGAGCTCATCGAGATTGTTGAATCCAATGGTCATGGGTTCCTTCCTTAGACCTCCGACGTATCGCTTGTCCGAGTCTAGACGAAGTTCTCCGTCGGCGCTGGCCGTCCGAGGAGCGTGATTCGAGTTGGCCGTCCCATCGGTCCTGACCTCGGTGAGTCATCGCGTTGCTGGTCTGGGCTGATCTGTGCCGGATTCGGGCTGGCGGGGCTGGCTGAGCGGGTCTAGAACATTGAGACTTGAGCCGACTTTTAGGCGGCGATTTGGGCGTTGTCGATGTAGTCGGTGACGGCGTGGTCGAGGATCCGGAGGGCTTGTCTGACCTCGAGCGGGGCGGGTGGCTGGTCGGCGGCCATCAGCGGGCGTAGGACCCGGTCGTGGATCTTGGTGTAGAAGATGGCGAAGCGTTGCCCGTCGTCGGTGAGGACGTAGGTGTTGGAGTGTTCCAACCTGACGATCAGGCCCTTCAACTGGAGTCGTCGGAGGTCGTAGCTGCACCGGGATCGGGAGTAGGGCTGCCCGAGCAGCACTTCCACGAGGGGGCGGAAACTCTTGTGAGTCAGTCCACCGACCAGATGAGCGGTGATGGCCAAAGCGCCGGCCAGGGCTTGGACCCGAGGGTCGCCGAACCTCAAGGCCGGGGCCCTCCGACCGTCGGTGACCGACGGTTGCGCGATCCGCTCAAAGGCTGGACTCGCAAGGACGCAGCCCTGACCGACATGTTCATGATGCAACAGTCGGCGGTTGACGTCACGGGCCTTGGTCTGGAGTTCGGGCAGATGCACCAGCCGGCGTTTCACGCCGAGATCGGTGGTGTCGTTGACCACCGTCTCGATCCGTAACGCCTTACCTTCTTTGAAGTACTCCTTGATCCGGGAGTGTTTGTAGCCGACGTTGATGGTCACATCAACACCGCGAGTGACGACCCGGGTAGCGAAGACACCGGTCGTCGACGGCAGAACTCTTCTGCCGAAGATCAGCTCGACTCGATCCGGTCGGCCGAGGTCGAGATTGTCAGCGACCAGCGCCTCGAAGAACGCCCGGCCATGACGAGGCTGGTCGAACACGATCGTGCGGGAGGTCTCGATCTGCCGCATCGACAACTCCCACCAATACCCGGCGACCAGATCACCGTCATCCAACGGCAGCGGGAGCCGGTCCAGCCATCGGTCGAAGAAGGCTTGAATATCAGCTGGGCCCAGCCGGTCGCAGATGGCCTGTAACGCCACCGGGTCGTCGCAGGAAGCGAACCCGTTCGCCAACCCGGTCCACCCGATCCCCGCCATGCTGGCCTGTCGTTTCGCCCACTCGTGGCCGTTCAGCCAGACCTTGATCGGATACGGCAGATAGGAGCCGATCTTGATGAATCCGGGCCCGAACTGCTCGTCCCACAGGTAGAAGTAGTAGCAGGTGACCCGCCGCTCGGCTCGGCCCCAACCGAAATGCGGCGCTCCACCGCCACGGGCTGGTGTCGTGGTGCACGAGGCGACCCACTGGAACTCCTGCGCCCACCCGATCGCAGCCACCCCCGAGCGGCCCGTCTTGGCCTGCCGCTCCAGATACGGCGTCATCATCTCGACCTTCCGATCGCCCTTACGGAACGTCACCATCGGGATCTGGTTGTTGTCAGCGAACGAGCGCACCGCCTGCCGGAACCGGTCCCCGATCCGACCGACCGCCGCCGGTGACGGGATCGGGAACCCTCGATGGGCCAAGAACGCCACCACCTGCCCGCCGACCTGCAGGTTCGGCACGTACCCGTTCAGATAGATCCTGTCCATGCATTCCAAATCCAGGCTGACATGCCCGTCCAGAATGTCTGCTGTGGTCACCGGCCGCTTCGCCATCACACACACCCCGACAACCAGCATCACCCCGACCAGCCACCCCTGGCTACCGCCCAGACGCGGTCAACTGAACAACCCAACCACCGACCTCGGCGGTCCGAGGCGGAGCCTCGTTAGACCTTGTGCGTGACGAACTCGGTCAGCGAGCCAAGTGTCTCGAAGATCTCGCCACCGAATTCGTCATCCTCAATTGTGATGTCGAACTTCTCCTCGATAGCTGTGACAAGTTCCAGCACCGCCAAGGAGTCGAGTTCGGGAATACCGCCAAACAAGGTGGTGGCAGCGTTGATGGAGTCTGCTCGATCCTCGATGCCGAGACTCGAAACGAGGACTGCCTTCACCTCATCGAGCTTGGTGGATTCAATGGTCATGGGTTCTTTCCTTTGGTGTCTGATGTAACACAGGTCTGAGACTAGACGAAGACCTCGGCCGGTGCAGGGTGTCCGAGAAACGCTGTCGGGCTCGCCGTGAGCCCATAGGCTCCAGCTTGGAAGACGACAACGAGGTCGCCGACTTCGGCGGCAGGCAACGACACCTTGTCGCCGAGAAGATCGAGAGGCGTGCACAGGCATCCGACGACCGTCGCGGACTCGTCCGCATCTTCATCGACGCGGTTTCCGACCGTCACCGGGTAGTTGCGGCGAATCACCTGGCCGAAGTTGCCCGACGCCGCCAGCTGGTGGTGCATGCCGCCATCGACGACCAGATAGGTCTGACCGCGGGAGACCTTGCGATCGACGACCTCGGTGACATAGATGCCACACTCCCCCACGATGTATCGGCCCAGCTCGATCACCGGCCGAGCCTCCGGCAACTGTTCGGCGATCGCACCGTCGACAAGCTCCCGCAGGTTTGCCGCCACAACATCGAGGTCGAGGCGTTCGTCCCGATCGAAGTAGGGGATGCCGAATCCTCCACCGAGGTTGATGTATCGGCAGGGGTCCGGGAGGTGTTCAGCCAGCTGCAGCACCAGGTCGACCGTCTTGCGCTGGGCTTCGGCGATGATCTCGGCACGCAGGTTCTGTGAGCCGGCAAACACATGGAAGCCGGTGATGTCGAGATCCGTAGCCCGCAGCTCCGAGAGCAGCTCGGGCACCGCTTCGGCATCGACACCGAACTGTTGCGGTCCACCACCCATCCGCATCCCCGAGCCCTTGACCGCGAAATCCGGGTTCACTCGGACCGCAACGCGTGGTCGCAGACCGAGCCCCTCACCCGCTGCCGCGACCCGACGGGCCTCGGTGATGGACTCCATCTCGATGGTGACGCCTGCCGCAACCGCCTGGCGGATCTCCGCAGCCGTTTTTCCGGGTCCGGCGAAGCTGATGTGGTCGCTGCCGATCCCGGTGTCGAGAGCGGTCTGCATCTCCAGCGCAGAAGCGACGTCGATCGAGTCGACGAGTCCGGCCAGAAACTGAACTACGGCTGGCATCGGGTTGGCCTTCATGGCGTAGCTGAGCTTCAACCGCGCCGGCAGAACCTCACGAAGGAGTCCGATTCGTTCGCTGAGCAGTCGGCGATCGTAGGCGAAGAACGGTGTCGAGCCCACGCGAGCTGCGAGTCGGTCCAACGGCATTCCGCCAACGGCCAACTGGCCGCCGACCGTGCCGAAGGTCGAGATCAGATCTGCGACACTCACGCGGTCAGCTCCTGCTTGAGCAGATTGCGATCGAACTTGCCGTTCGGTCCCTTGGGAAGCTGATCACGGACCTGAACATCCGACGGCACCATGTATAGCGGCAGCTCCCGACGCATCTGCGCGATCAAGCTCGAAGGATCGAGCGGCTGTCCATCCGCCGCGGTGGCAAGCAGCACGATCTTCTGCCCGAGCCGCTCGTCGGCGACACCCAGCGCGACGACATCCCGTACCAGCCCGGTCTCGTAGGCAACCTCCTCGACCTCCGTGGGGCTCACCCGATATCCAGAGGTCTTGATCATCTCGTCGCTCCGGCCGACGAAGTACAAGAACCCTTCCTCGTCGGCGACCACGCCGTCCCCAGACCAGACGGCCAACTCCGGCGCACGCCAGTTCGACGCGGAGCCAGGGGCAGGCTTGAAACGCTCGGCCGTTCGGGCCGGGTCGTTCCAGTACCCCATGGCAACCAGCGCACCGCGGTGCACCAGCTCGCCCTCTTCACCCGGATCGCATCTGGATCCATCCGGACGGACGACGAGGATCTCCGCATTCGGGATCGCCTTACCGATCGAGTCCGGGCGCTTGTCGACTTCGGCGGGATCGAGGTAGGTCGACCGAAAGGCCTCCGTCAGTCCGTACATCAGATAGGGCTTCGCCTGCGGGAAGATCGATCGCAGGCGCTGCAGCGTCGTGCGCGGCATCCGACCGCCCGTGTTCGCGAAGTAGCGCAGGCTGGCTGACGCCTCGGCCGGCCACTCCAGATCCGCAATCTGCAGCCACAACGGGGGTACGCACGTCAGGCCGGTGACCTGATGCTTGGCGCAGAGCTTCAGCACCTCCCTCGGGAGCAGGTAGTTCATCAACACCACGTGAGCGCCGACGGCGAATGCTGTGGTGATCTGGCTGAAACCGGCGTCGAAGCTCAAAGGGAGTGCCGACAGGATGACGTCGTCGGCAGTGTTCTCCAAATACGTGCTGACGCTCTCCGCCCCGACGATCAGGTTGCGGTGGCTGAGCACGACACCCTTGGGCTTTCCGGTGCTGCCAGAGGTGTACAAGATGGCGGCCATGTCCACGTCGATCGCGGGTGACGCAGCGAGTTCGGCCGCATCCAGAGCCGTCAACTCGGCCCAGCTGTGCGCGGCGTAGCTCGCACCTTCCTCCGCTGCAAGTTCCGCCGGTGCATCGACCACGATCACGTGCTCAACGGAAGGGCTTTCAGCGAGTTGAGCGTGCAGCGTCGCGAGTCGCTCAGGCGAGGTCACGAGCACCTTTACGTCGCAGTTGTCGAGGATGTACCCGACCTGCTGCGCCTTCAGGATGTGGTTGATCGGCACGAACACGCCACCAGCACGGGAAACTCCAAAGATGGCGGCGACAGTCTCGATCCGTTTGTCCAGGTAAATGCCGACACGTTCGGCTCGGCCGAGCCCGATCGATGCCAGTCCTGCCGCGAACGACTCGGTCAGCTGCCATGCCTCGGCGTAGGACGCGGTCCGGGCTTTGTAGGTGAGGGCCGGCGCAGCCGGCTGACGTGCAGCCGACTGCTCGAGCAGATGGTGAAGATTGGTCCTCATGAGTTCCTAGCTTTCGTGATCTGGATGACTCTGGATTCAGCGGCGCCCGAGCGCGCGGTAGGTCCAGCAGGCGGCCGGCCAGCGCTCGGCATCGAGCGCGTTGCGGCCGTCCAGGATGCGGGGTGACTTCGTCAGGCCCTTCAGTGCGGCCGGATCGAGTGCCAGGTATTGCTTCCACTCGGTCAGCGGCAGCACCAGTTCGGCACCGGCGACGGCTTCTTCGACGGTCTCGACGAAACGCAGGTCGGGCGACTTGGCGGCTGCGTTCTCGATCGCCTTCGGATCGGTGACCACCACATCGGCACCCTGCAGCGACATCTGCGCCGCGACGCTGAGGGCCGGCGAGTCGCGTACGTCGTCGCTCTCCGGCTCGAACGCGGCGCCTAGGACCGCGACCCGGCGACCGACGATCGACTCGTAGCTCATCGGGCACTCCTCTCGCGGATGAACCGCTCGAACTCAACATCGTCATCAAGCGGCACGTAGGTTCTGCCGCGTTGGTCGGTATGGGCGGCCTCCCGGCCCCCAGGCAGCTCGGCCCGCGGCCGGCCGGTCAGCTCAGCGTAGACGCCGAGATAGGCGGCGGCCTGCGGCCGCCAATCGAGCTCGGTGGAAACCCGCTCCCGGGCCCGCCGCGCCATCGCGATCCGCAGCTCGGGATCGTCCAACAGCTTCTCCACCGCGTCGGCGAACGCACCGACATCCCCGGACGGCACGTACAGCACCGAATCGCCGCCCGATACTCGTGTCTCGACGAGGTCGAAGGAGACCGAAGGCAGCGCGTACGACATGTACTCCATCGTCTTGTTCATGGTGGACACATCGTTCAGCGGGGTCTTGAGGTCCGGGCACAGGCCGACGTCGGCCACACTCAGATGGTCGGCGATCATCGCCTTGTCCGCCCGACCGGTGAACGTCACATAGTCGTCCAGGCCCAGCTGCGTGCACTGCGCCCGCAGGTCCTCATAGCAGTCGCCGAAGCCGAGCAGCGTCGCCTCGACATCGTCTCGCCCCCGCCGGTGCACCAACTCGTTCATCACCTCGAGAACGACATCGACCCCGTCTTGCGGGCCCATGATGCCCAGATAGGCGAGGTTGAACTTGCGGTCACCGGTGGCCGGGGTGGTCGGATAGACCGGTCGCATCTGCCGGGTGTCCGGCCCGCTGCGTACGACCGTGACCTCGCTCGGCTTGCGCCCACCACGCCGGACAGCAACAGACTTGTACGACTCGTTGGTGGAGATCACCCGCCTCGCGGTCTTGAAGGTCATCCGTTCCAGCCAGCGCAGCCCGGCGTACTCGACCTTCTTCAGCGTGGTCGTCGGCTCACCGAACCGGGAGATGAACAACTCCGGGTTCAGATCGTGGTGATCGAACACGAACGTGACGCCCCGCAGCTTCCAGGGCAGCGCCAGCGCCCAATAGGTGTCCGGCGGGTTGCATGCCTGCATGATCGTGAACGGCTGCCGACGCCAGACCGACAGCGACAGTGCGGCGGTCCGGATCCAGCTGTAGACGAACTCCACCACGAAGCCCGCAAGCCCCTTGGCCTCCGGAGCCGGCTTGTACTTGTAGATGTGGACCCCGTCCAGTTCCTGGTAGTCGGGATCACCCGGCCCCTTCGGGCAGATGACACTCACGTCGTATCCGGCCGACTTCAGGGCTTGACACTCGAGCCACACTCGCCGGTCCAACGGGACCGGGAGGTTCTGCACGATGATCAAGACGTGGTCGGATCGACTCGCCACGGCGCGGCTCATCCGGTCTGCCCTCTTTCCTTCGGAACTCATTGCCTCACCACCGCAGGGGAGGATCCCTGCTCGATATACACGCTTGCCTCGCCGCTGCCGTCGGCCGGCACTTGCCAGACGTCGGAGACCGTCGCATCCGCACCGGTACGCGGCATACCGTAGAGGAGGGTGTTGTCGTCCAACCACTCGACCTGATCGTCGACGCTGCGGATGTCCGACGTCAGCGTTTCCTTGCCCGACGCCAGATCCAGGACGGCGATCCGCCAGATCCCCGGAGTCTTGTTGCCCAGCCGCTTCTTGTACGCCACCTTGGTCCCGTCCGGGGACAGCGACGGGCACTCGGCGTCGGTACGCAGCGCGGTCAGCTTCTTCGCCTTCAGCGATCCTCGCATCAGCCAGGTCGTGCCGCCCGAGGCACCGGTGACATAGAAGGTGTCGTCGTCCTCGGCGAATGTGACGCCCCAGAAGTTGCGGTCCACTGCCGTGAGCGGCCGACCGTCGACCTCGATGTCCCAGGTCTCGAGGTTGCCGAGGCTCTTGCCCGCGCGCCGGATGAGAGTCTCGGTCGAGAACGATGCCTGCGCATACGAGTGACCGGTGACGAAGGTCGTCGTCGCCACCAGGGTGCCGTCCTTGGACATCCGAGCCCGGCTGGGCAGGCCGACGAGTTCGGTGGAACTCACCTGCTGCAGCTGCGGACCGAGCATCGAGACACCGTACGTCTGGACCACGCCACGTTTGGCGGTCACGCAAACCCCGGCGCCGGCAGTGGCGTAGGCACGCTCGCAGCTGATGTCGAAGATCGCCCGGGGGCCGCCGGCATCGTCCAGCGCAACCCCGGCCAACCGGCCGTAGTCCGGTCCGAGCGTGCTGTTGCGGAACACCACCCGTGGCTCGGCAAGGATCTGCGCGGCATCGACGGTAGCCGGCCCGTCTGCGCCCGCGATCTCGGCCTGGCTCGTCGAGCGAATCCAGACGAAATAGCCGGCCGCCAACCCCAGACAGACGATTCCCGTGACCACGATCGCTATCAGCCTGCCGCGCGTCATGCAACCTGCTTACGGACCCGCAGCAGCGGCCGCAGGAACCAGCCGGCTCCGAGCAGGGCCACTGCCAGGGCGATGCCCATCACCCACAGCGCCTCGCTGCGTCCGGCCAGCTGCCACATCAGACCGAAGCCGATCGACGAGACGAAGCGGGTCAAGGCGACGACCGTCTGCGCTGCGGCGATGCCGCTCGCCCGGCTCTCCTCCGGAACCGTCTGGGAGGCCAACGCCGCGAGCACCCCGTCGGTGGCTGCATAGAAGGTGCCGAGCATCAGCAGCACCACGATCAACAAGGCGATGCCGCCGAGCTTGCTGGCTGCCAGCAGATAGACCCCAAGCAGCAGCGCGTGCCCGGCCAGGAACACGACCCCGCGGCCGATCCGGTCGGCGAGCTTGCCCAGCGGAACCGCCAGGGCCAGGTAGGCGAAGTTCGTGCCGACGAACAGCAGCGGGAAGTACGTCGCCGCCACCGACCCGCGGTCCGACAGCGCCAGGTAGATGAAGCCGTCTCCGACGGTGACCAGACCAAGCAGCCCGGCGACGATCAGCACTCGGCGCAACTCCGGACGCGACAGGTCGGCCAGCCGGAGCGCGATCCGGCGTGTGGCCGGTGTCTGGTCGGGTGTGGCGTCAGGATCGACGACCGTGGTCACCGGCTCCTTGGCACGCAGGTCCGGCACAGCCACCGCCAGGACGACCAGGCCGAGGATCGCGAAGGCGGCACTGAATACGAAGACGGCACGGAATCCGCCCAACCCGAACGGGATGGCTGCCAGCACGACGAAGGCGATCAGCGGACCGAGCAGTGCCCCCAACGTGTCCAGCGCCCGGTGCACGCCGAAGTTGCGGCCGAGGTCGGCCGGGTCGGACGCGGTGGAGATCAGCGCGTCTCGGGGACCGGTTCGCAAGCCTTTCCCCAGCCGGTCGGTGGTGATGACAGCGGTGATCGCACTGAACCCGGTCGCGAACACCATCCCGATCCGCGACACGGCTGACGCGAAGTAGCCGACGAACGCCACCCACTTGGGGCGTCGGGTCGAGTCGGCCCACCAGCCGCCGAGGATGCGGACCGCGGCGGAGACGCCCTGATAGATGCCGTCGAAGAACCCGTACGCGAGCGGGCCCATGCCCAGTACCGCGGTGATGTAGAGCGGCAGCACCGCAGCGACCGATTCGGAGGAGATGTCCGTCAGCATGCTGACGATGCCGAACGCGACGACCGCGGACGGGACCTTGCGACGTAGCCTCTTGCCCTTGGTCTGGTCGGTGTCGCTCTTCGGCGTACTGCGGAGAGTGATGTACATCGGACCGGCACCTAGCTTGACCGGGCGGTGAGCCGGCCGTCGACCAGCTCGTAGGCCCGGCCGCAGCCGCAGGCCAGATCCTCCGGGAGTCGCTCGCCGCACTCGCAGGCCCAGCCGATCTGGCGACCCGGGTTGCCGACCACGAAGGCATGCGGCGCGATGTCCTTGGTCACGACGGCACCGGCGCCCACGAACGCGTTCTCGCCGATGGTGACGCCACAGACCACCGTCACCCGAGCGCCCAACGTGGCGCCCCGCTCCACCGTGGTGGACAACAGCGCATCGCCGTGCCGCTTGATGTGGGCACGCGGCTTTAGATCGTTGGTGAACGCGACGCCCGGACCGAGGAAGACGTCATCGGCAACGGTGACGCCCTCGAAGATCATCACCTGGTTCTTGACCGTGACCCGGTCGCCGACCACTGCGCCGCCCTCGATGTATGCGCCGTCGCAGACATTGCAGTCACGGCCGACGCGAGCGCCCTTCAGCACGTGGGCAAAGGCCCACACCCTTGTTCCATCACCGACGTCGTCGCTGTCGCACAGTCCCTGTGGATGCACGAACACGTGCGCGTCAGACTCGATCACCACGAAATGCCCCCTGAAAGCTCTGCGACCCGCCCCCACGTGTCGCCAGTGGCAACGTCCCGGTGGCCGCAGCTGTCCGGGAGGTCAGCCAGTCCACATTCTGCCAACGGTTTCCGGTTCCGTCAGCCAAAACCAGAAAAAGTCCGAGTCAGGACGTATCCCTCCCATCATCCGCTACCCAGGTGCCGGCGACCAAATCGTGCGGCACGGGTCGGGAAACCCCGAGCTGGGCCAGAGATCTCTCAAGGGACCAGCGAGATCAGCGCAAGGTTTGCCAAAGAGATGCGCACCCTTCTCGTCCGAGGGCGAAAAATCACCTGCCGCAAGGCTACAGTGCGAACTAAAAACACATGATCATCCGGCTGCGGGTTGGGGAACCCAACGCTTGATGTATCCGAGGTCCCAGTTGGCGCCTCGGAGCCCAACACAGTGGCAAGCAACGTTCTCGGGGGAGACTTACGATGCTTGGATTCTCGGCGCGCGGTCGCGCCTACCATCCAGAAGTTCCGGCGCGCGGTGAGAGCTGGCGCCGATTGTGGCTCAAAGCGTCACCCATGGTGGCTGCCGTCGTAGCCTTGACGCTGTTCTTGGTGTGGGGCGGTGCTCAGCAGACACCGGTCTCGGTCGCCGACGGCGGTCACGACACCCACGTCAAGCAGCAGGAGCAAGCACTGCATCAAAAGCAGTCGCCTGGCCTCGACCAGCAAGCTGACACCGGGGACCGTCCAGACTTGACTGACCCGGACCACCATGTCGGGGAAGAGGATCTGCCAAGCTTCAGCGACCCGGGGTCCGATGCACGCGCGGCGGGGTCGGTGACGGCGCAGTTGCCCATGGCCAAGGGCGGCCGGTGGACCTTCGGCACCGAACTCCCCAAGGGGTTCTATGCGATCCACGCGGTGGTGATGCCGGGAAAGATCCTGGTCATCGCGGGCAGCGGCAACAGCACCTCGTCATTCGCGGCCGGATCGTTCCGTAGCCTGATCTGCGACACCAAGCTGCAGAACTGCAAGCAGGTCACCACGCCTGGAGACCTGTTCTGTTCTGGACACGTCCTGCTGCCCGACGGCCGGGTGCTGGTCGGCGGCGGCACGCAGGCGTACGGAGCCTGGAAGGGCGCCAAGTATCTGTGGGCCTTCAACCCCAAGCGGAACGCCTACGAGCAGTTGAAGCCGATGGAGGTCGGCCGCTGGTATCCGACCCTGATCAACGTGTCGGGCGGCCAGACGCTGATCACCGGCGGGATCGACGAGAACGGGGAGTTCACCGCATCGGCCGAGATGTTCAATTACAAGGACAACACTCATCGGCTGATCACCAAGTACGCCCTGGGTGTCAAGGACGGCAAGCTGCCGCCGTACGGACGGCAGGTGCTCACAGACGACCCCAACACGGTCTTCTTCAGCGGTGTCGCCTGGGGCGGCTACACCGGACTGGTCTCGCCGATGTTCTGGAACTTCAGGACCGGTAAGACTCGACCTGTCTCGGGCCTGCGTGCTCCGACCCAGCGAGACGGTGCGGCCAACTGCTTCTACGGCGACGCCAAGGACGGCCGACTGATGGTGATGGGCGGTGGCCCGACCACCAACAACCTGGTGGACATCATCGACCTCGACAGTTCGAACCCCCGGTTCCGAGCCGCACCGGGGCTGCGGGCCAAGAAGCAGTATCTGAGCTGCATCACGCTGCCGAACGGGTGGGTGTTCGAAGCCAATGGCGGCGCCGCCAACAAGATCGCCGGCGCCTCGTACGAGGCCAGTGTATTCAAGAAGTTCGGCGGTGCGCCGACTGCGCTGAACCCGCTGCCCTCCGGCAACCATCGTCAATATCACAGCAATCTGCTGTTCCTCGATGACGGGCGGATCGTGAGCTTCGGATCGAACCCCAACCGGGAGGCCCGCAGCGTGTCGTTGCTCTACTTCAGCCCACCCGAGATCAAGGGCAAGCGTCCAAAGCTGACCAAGATCCCCAGCACCGTCACGCGCGGGAAGACGATCAAGGTCAAGGCGAAGGACGGCAACAAGCTCGTCTTCCGGGCGCCGGACTCGAGCACGCATGGCATGAACGCCGGCGGCTTCATCCAGACCCTGTCGATCAAGACGAAGGGCAAGGTCAAGCTGAGCCTCAGCAAGGCGCAGATGCCTCCTGGGTACTACCAGGTCTTCGTGGTCAGCACCAAGGGCAAGACCAAGGGGAAGTACTCGACCGCCAAGTGGGTACGTGTCCTGGGCTGATCCGGACTCCGCTACTGACTGGTCAGCGACCTGTTGCTGACCAGTCAGTGGGCGTCGATCACACCGGCGCCGACCGACCGTACGGTTGGTCGACTCGTCGACGAGGATGAACGATCCCGTGGCGCCGTTGGACGTGTAAGGGTCGCAGAACAGTGGGACCGCAGAATCCTTGCCACCGGAGAAGAGCAGACAGGGACGCTGCATCTCCGCTGCCACCTCGCGGATGATGTGGATGCTCTCCGACTCCAGTGCCGCCAAGTGGCTGAGTGTCCGGCGTTTCTGAGGCTGGGTCAACCGCCTACTCCCTACCGCGCTCGACCGCGCCACAATCGGATTCGTGGAGTTGACATTCGTCGGCGCTCGCTTGTGACCCTACTCAGGCCGGTCTCGCGCCGGCCGGACGAGATCAGTCTCGACCATAGATGTCTCGCGTGTACACCTTCGCTGCGACGTCGTCGAGTTCGGGAGCCCGCCGATTGGCCACGATGACGTCCGCCCTCGCCTTGAAGTCATCCAGATCCGTCACCACTTTGGAGTTGTAGAAGTCGTCCTCGGTCAGCGCCGGTTCGTAGACGATCACCTCGACGCCCTTGGCCTTGATCCGCTTCATGACGCCTTGGATCGAGGAGGCTCGGAAGTTGTCCGAGCCCGACTTCATCACCAAGCGGTACATCCCGACGACCCGCGGACGACGCGACAAGATGTCCGCCGCGATGAAGTCCTTGCGGGTCGTGTTCGCTTCTACGATCGCGGTGATGAGTTGCTGCGGGACGTGTCGATAGTTGGCAAGCAACTGCTTGGTGTCCTTGGGAAGGCAGTAGCCGCCGTAGCCGAAGGACGGGTTGTTGTAGTGCGATCCGATTCTCGGATCGAGGCCGACACCTTCGATAATCTGGCGCGTGTCGAGCCCGTGCATCGCCGCGTAGCTGTCCAGTTCATTGAAGTACGCGACCCTCAGGGCGAGGTAGGTGTTCGCGAACAGCTTGATCGCCTCCGCCTCACCCGAGTTCGTCAACAGCACCGGCACGTCATCGTCAAGAGCACCATCGACCAGCAGATCCGCGAATGCCTGTGCCTGCCGGGAGGTGGAACCGACGACGACGCGAGAGGGGTGCAGGTTGTCGTAGAGCGCGCGTCCCTCGCGGAGGAACTCGGGCGAGAAGATGATCGCGGCGCCCAAGTGGATGTCCCGCATCCGTGCGGTGAACCCGACGGGCACCGTCGACTTGACGACGACCGTGGCAGTTTCGTTCACGGCAAGCACCTGGCCGATCACCGCCTCGACACTGCTCGTGTCGAAGTAGTTCGATGCCTCGTCGTAGTCGGTCGGAGTAGCGACGACGACGAAATCTGCCTCCGCATAGGCGGCCGTCGCTGCCGTCGTCGCTCGTAGCGTCAGCGGCACCTCGGCAAGATACTGCTCCAGTTCGGCGTCCTCGATCGGCGAGATGCGGTCGTTGATCATCTCGACCTTGCGTTCGTCGATATCGACTGCGATCACGTCGTTGCGCTGTGCCAGGAGCACCGCCAACGACATGCCGACGTAGCCGGTTCCCACTACGACGACCTTCACACGATCCATGCTTTCCCTCTACTCGTGAGACACCCTCCTGGCGGGCCAAGGACGGAGGGCTCCAAAGATTTGTTTGCGCCTAGACAGTACAGTCGCGCGCACCGCCTCGCAGGAACCGTCTCCAGATCGGCTGAGGCTTTGAGTACGGTTCCGAACCCACCTACTCCGACCTGCCGCCGGCACCTGGCGAGACGGGCGCCTGGTCATCGGAGTGCAGGAGATTGCTGCGTGAGGTCTCGGGCAGCTTGCGTACCAGGATGAACACGATGATCGAGACGGCCATCATGTAGATGCCCGGAGCGACCAGCACCCCGGTCCGGGCGATCAACCAGGTACCGAGCAGCGGAGCCGTGCCGCCGAACACCGTGTACGCAATGTTGTAGCTGATCATCGCGCCGCTGACTCGGTTCCGGGTCGGGAACAGTTCGATCACGGTGATGCCGAACGCGCCCCAGTACAGGCCGAAGATGATCGCGATGATCAGCTGGCCGATCAGGGCCGACCACATATAGCCGAGTCCGGCGAGCCAGAACGCCGGCAGGTAGAGCACAATCGTGGCACCGATGGTCGCGAAGAGGACCGGCTTGCGCCCGAATCGATCGGACAGCGCTCCGCCGGTCCAAAAGCAGGTCACCGCGACGGACAAGGCGATGCCGTTGGTCAGCAGGGCCTGGCTCTGCGGCAGCTTCGCGCCGGTGGTGAGGTAACTGACCATGTAGCCGCTGATGGTGTAGAACGCCAGGCTCGACAGCGCCGCCAGCGCGAGGGTCTGGATGACGGCCTGCCTCGTGGAGGTCTTCTCCAAGGTGACGTGCTTGGCCTCGGCGGTCGCCTTCGCGGCCTTGGCCGCCTCGTACACCGGTGACTCGTCGACCCGGGAACGGATATAGAGACCGACCAGCGCCATCGGGCCGCCGATCAGGAAGGCGATCCGCCAGCCCCAGGCTTCGTACGCCTCGGCGCCGAGACCGGTGGTCAGAAGCAGCACGAAGAGCGACGCGACGACCGAGGGCAGGGTCGAGAAGCTGTAGGTGAACGAGGTGTAGAGACCGCGCTTCCCGGCCGGCGCATGCTCGGCCACGAACGCGTTGGACCCGACCGTCTCCCCCGCCGCCGAGAAGCCCTGGACCATCCGGCAGGCCACGAGCAGGATCGGGGCCAGTACGCCGACCGATTGATAGGTCGGCAACAATCCGATCCCCATCGTGCCCACACCCATGGCAACGATCACGATCACCAGCACCGTACGCCGGCCGATGCGGTCGCCGAGCAGACCGAAGACGATGCCGCCGAGCGGACGCATCAAGAAGCCGACCGCATAGCCGCCGAAGACGAACAGCGTCCCCGCGACCGGGTCAGACTCGGGGAAGAACAACTTCGCGAGGATCGCCGCCGAATAGGCGTAGATGACGAAGTCGTACCACTCGACGAACTGGCCCAGCGCAGAGGAGGTGATGACGCGACGCAGCGACCCCGGAGCGTGCTTGGGTTCGGCCGACTTCGGGTCCTGTGGGCTCGACGGATGTTGCGGGCTCGACGTCATGATCGACTCCGATCGCGGTGGTCTTCGGGCAGGCAGTGTGCGGTTGGTGGCGGCCATCACGTCGGAGCCGACCACCGGTCATGCATCCGAAGTATTCCTACCGCAGGACTTGGGTTACGAGGACGGCGTCCATATCGTGTCGCAGCTGTCTCGATGTCGGGTTGGGGCCGCGCCGAGGTGTCTCCGAAGCCGCCCAGCCGGATATCGCCGAACCATGCCCCGAACTCAGTCCAGGACCTCAGCCACACTCGTCGCCGTGAGAATGCGCAGACCCCAGGTACGCAGCTGGCTGCTGCTGGCGGCACGGACCCGGGCCCGGACATCGGCACTCTGCGGGCCGAACTTCGCAACCAGTTGGTCCAGCACGAGATCTGCCTGGCCTTGCACACGGCCCTCAACGCGGCCCTCGGCGCGGAGCATCTCGGCAGTAGTCATCAGTGCCTCCTCTACAACGGGCCCCAACCGGGCAGCGAACGGACGAAGCCGCTCAGCCGGAACATCGCTGACATTAACAATGTACGTGAAAACAGTCGTCAGATCCTGGCGACCACCACCAGCCGCGGCAACCTGAGAGAAGTCGTCATACAGCGACTCCAGCAACGCCACCACATCACGACTGGCAGACGTCAGCTTGAACAACAACCACATCAACCGCAGCGGCGGCGTCGACACCCGCCCCCGCAACACAGCGACATCCACCTCCGCGAGATTGTCCAACCGGTACGGCAACCGCGGCAGATACTCCGCCAACGCCGCCTCGGCCTCCGGATCCAGGTCCAAGACATCCCGAAGATCCGTCGCCGCCGTCCAACGGCCCGATAGCTTCAGGGTCCAGCAACGGCGCCAACGCCGGAAAGATCGCGCTGACCAGCGCAACCTGCTCCTCCCGCCCCTGCATCACCGCCTGGAAGTACCGATCATGCACATGAGGGACACCCGCAGCCGCCGGCCCCTGCGGCGCCGAACCCTCGCCTACTTCCGGGTCCGATCCTGACTCCTCTGACATGCCCCGCACGCTACGACCCGGCTCTGACATTTGGCCGTTTTGAGCAACCGCCTGCGGTCGTTCGTGGCCCAGGGGCGCAAGAAAGTCTGAACGCCAGCGGAAACCGCGTACCTTCGTGACCCGCGGGCACCAAACGTTCCACCCTCCCCCGGCTTCCCACCGGCTCCATCTAGCGCAGCGAGCCGGAGGGCGGCGAGTCGTCAGATCAGGTGGGGTCTGCGGGCGCGGAAGGTGTGCAGCATGCCGCGGCGCCAGCCCTTGGTCGTACGGTGCTCGACGTCGACGAAGCCGGCGGCGAGCATCCGGTTGGCGAAGACGTCGACGGGATCGTTGTCGAGCACGCTTCGCCACTGCCGGCGATACAGACCGGTGTCCTGGCTGATCACCTCCGACAGCGGGATGATCATCGACCAGGACATCGCGTTCCAGCGCGTCCGGGCAGGCGCCGAGCCGGCCACGGCGTACTCCTGCGCGACCAGCACCCCGCCCGGTTCGAGCAGGTTCCAACCGACCTGAGCACCGCATCCCGGTCGGGTAGGCAGCTGAACAGGTGGCCTCCGGCGGTAGGTCTTGCCATCACGCGAAGTAGTCCTTAGGCTTGTGATACGGCTCACAGACCATGCCCGTGAGCGACCTTCTACCGCGGCTACGGCCGTCCGGGATCCGAATGATCTCCGGCAATTCCTCGAACAGCCAAGATTCTTTCCAAGATGGCACTAGCATCTGCGACATGCCATATGCGCCGGCTCCTGAGGGAGCGCGACGCAGCGGAGGATCGGGGGATCTGCGCCACGGCAACTTGACCCAAGTCCTTTGCTACGTCCGAGATCATGGACCCTGCAGTCGTCACGACATTGCTCGTGGTTGCGGCTTAGGGATCTCCACATTGACCGACCTGATCGGCGACCTCAAGTCGCGCCGACTGGTCAAAGAGCTGGATCCGGTCCGTCGACCGGGTGCCGGGCGGCCTACCCGCCCAATAGATCTGGATGGTGCACCGTGGTGCACCCTCGGGATCGAACTGGCTCACGACAACATAGCTATCGCCGCAACCACCATGGGGGGTGAGGAGCTCTGGCTGGTCAACGACCCAGTCTCGCTCCGCGGTACGGAACCGAACGAAGCGTTCGCCCAGGTACGTGAGGTGCTCGTCAGGCGCCTCGCCGAAGTGCCGAGCGACCGGGAAGTGATCTCGGTCGAGATCGCCGTCCCGGGCGTGGTCGTACGCGACCGCGGCCAACTCGAGCGGGCAGCAGGACTGCCGTGGACCGAGTTCCCGATCCGGGAACGCATCCGCGAAGTGCTGGCCGAGACCGGGTTGACCGGCATCCATGTCGGTGTCGCCAACGACTCGCAACTCGCGGGTCTGTTCGCGGCCCGCACCGAGGTCCGCCTGCCGGTGGACTCGGTGGCCGTCTATGTCGGCGGCCTCCGGGAAGTCGGCAGCGGGTTGATCGTCAGCGGACAGATCTTCGGGGGCGCCCACGGCGTCGCCGGTGACCTCGCCCAAGCCCACGTCAGCGGTGGGAGCGCTGACAACGGGGATGACGAACCGACACGCTTGAGCAGCGTT
Organism: Microlunatus sp.; assembly: GCA_047605905.1. GTDB lineage: Bacteria > Actinomycetota > Actinomycetes > Propionibacteriales > Propionibacteriaceae > Microlunatus. The sequence goes on along the minus strand of JASGEZ010000074.1, from coordinate 29,963 downwards.
CTCGGGCTCGATGCCCTACTGGTCCGCAGCGGCCTGCTGGATGCGGACGCGGCGACCCAGAAGGTGATCGACGATCCAACCGGAGCGTTGGAACTGCTGCGCAACGAGGCCGAAGCCGGCAACGACCAGGTGCTGACGGTCCTGGCCGAGGCGGGGGCAGCATTGGGGCAGGTGATCGACGACGTACTCGGAGTGCTCAATCCGCACGCCGCGATCATCGGTGGGTATGTCGGGGTGCTCTCGCCGTACCTGCGAAAGGCCTTCGATGCTCAGCTCAACGAGCGGCTTGCCGATCCGGCATTCTCGGCCACCCTGGTCGAGACGCTGGAAACGTTGGAACCGCGAGTGGCCCGTGGGGCAGCCATGCTGGCGAGGGATGCCTGCCTGGCCGATCCACTGACTCTCACCCGTCCGCTGCACAGCGCTTGACCTGACCGAACGTCCACCGTGTCTCTCGGGACCTGACACCGAGAGACCCTGACACCTATTCTGAGCCCATGCGGCTGCTCACACCGGCCCGGGCCCTCGTCGCCGTAGCCCTGATGGTGGCCGTCATCGCCGCCGGCACGGCAGGCGGTTGGCAGTTGCAGCCGCGCCGGTGGTGGGAGACCCTCTCACCGGACTTCACCACTTCGCAAACCGACTACGAGCCGGTTGCTCAGATGCCGCCGTTGACCGGACTCAGCCCACTCCAGCGATGGGTCGCCGGAGGCCTGATCATTCTGGCCGGTTCGGCAATTCTGGTTCTCCTGATCTATCTCGTGCGCTGGTTGTGGCGGCGCCGCCCTCGGCGTGCGGTCCTCGTCGAATCGCCGCCCGACACCACACCGGCCGGTGTGCTCGCTACGGAACCCGATCTGGCGACCTTGGTACGCGGCGCCGAAGCCGCCGAACTCATCCTCGGTGAAGCCGACGGAGTCCCGCGCGACCTGATCCTGCGCTGCTGGCTCGCTCTGGAGGAAGCGTCCGCCGCTTCGGGCGCGGCTCGCCGACCGGCCGACAGCCCGACGGAGTTCACCGGCCGCGTGCTGCGGGCCACCCAAGCCGACCCGGCGTCGGTGGACACCCTGCTCCACCTCTACCATCAGGCACGTTTCTCCCGGCACCCGGTCAGCGATGACGATGTCCGCAGTGCACGGACAGCTGTGGTCAAGCTGGCCCGGATCTGGCGTGGCTTCGATACCGCGATGCGGCACACCGTTGAGGACCGGTCGTGAGTCAACCCTCAGGTACGCCATGGGTGAGCCCCCGCCAGCACGGGCGACGGGCAGTGCTGACCGCGGTCGGCGTTCTCCTCGTCGGCGGGTTGCTCTGGCTGCTCGGCCTCGACGTACCGCATGCCGCCGTGCTGGCTGCCACCCTGGCGACAGTCGTCGGGCTACGGCGTGCACCCGCGGTGAACCTCGACCAGTCCTGGCCGGACGACAGCGAACTCCGCGCCGATACCGGCGTCCGCCGGGAGGTCGCCAGGTTGTCCTGGTCGATGCAGGGCTACGAGGCGCGGGTGCAACGCCAGTCGGTGAAGCGCCTGCACGACATCGCCGCCTATCGGCTCGGCGAGCAAGGGCTGGATCTGGAGGATCCGCGCGACTATCTGGCCTGCCAACTCGCGCTCGGCGAACGAGCGTACCGGCTGATCAGTGAGCCGGAAGAACGACCTCAGTACGCCGACTTCGTGGCTGCTGTGACCGCGGTGGAGAAGCTCACCACCACACCACCACAGAGGATCTCGGGGGTCCGATGAACGACACGAGGAAGGCAGTACCGGTCGAGGAGGTGGCCAGGCTCGCCCGACAGGTGCTGGAACGGGTCGGGACCGTGGTCGTGGAGATGGATCGGCCCCTGCGCCTCGCCCTGGCGGCCTTGCTGGCCGGCGGGCACGTCCTGTTCGAGGACGTACCGGGGTTGGGCAAGACCCTCGCCGCCCGCAGCCTGGCCTCGGCGCTCGGCCTGGAGTTCCGCCGGCTGCAATGCACTCCGGATCTGCTGCCGGCCGACATCACCGGCTCTTATGTCTACGACCCGGCCGACGCGGCATTCGCGTTCCGGCCCGGCCCGGTGTTCACCGGACTGCTGCTCGCCGACGAGATCAACCGAACCGCACCCAAGACCCAGTCCGCGCTGCTGGAGGCGATGGCCGAGCGACAGGTCACGGTGGAGGGTACGACCTTCGCGCTCCCACGGCCGTTCCACGTGATGGCGACTTCGAACCCGGTTGAATACGAGGGCACCTATCCCCTGCCGGAGGCACAGCTCGACCGGTTCATGGTGCGGCTGTCGGTCGGCTATCCGAGCCGCGCTGCCGAGACGGACGTACTCAGCCGCCGGCTGGCCCGGCAATCGGACGAGGCTCTGGTGGAGCCGGTCGTCTCGGCCGACACCGTGCTGGCGATGCAGGCGGGCGTCGAACAGATCGACGTCGATCCCGACATCGTGGCCTATTGTGTGGCGATCGCGGCCAGCACCAGGCGACATCCCGGGGTCGAGGTCGGCGCCTCGCCGCGCGGCTCCTTGGCCTTGTTGCTGACCTCGCGTGCGCTGGCCGTGCTCTCGGGTCGTGACTATGTGCTGCCGGAGGACGTCAAGGACGTTGCCGTCGCCGCGCTGGCCCACCGGATCACTCTCAATCCGCAGACCTGGGCGTCGGGTCTGCAGGCGGCCGACGTGGTGGAGATCCAGCTCGATCAAGTGCCCGGACCTGCCAGCATCGGCCGCTGACGGCGACGACGATGCGCACCGACGACGCACCACGCTGGCAGCTCGCGCCGGCAGTGATCGGCTGGCTCGCCGCGGGAGTGGTGCTACTCGCCCTCGGGATGCTGACCCGGCGTCCTGACATCGCGGCCATCGGCGTACCGCTGCTGCTCGGTGTCGCCTGGTCCACCTCGGGTCGTCCGCGGCGTCGTCCTGCTGCCCAGCTGCGCGGCCAGGATCAGCCGATCGGTGCGTCCGACGTGGTCGCGGCCGAGGTCGTCATCGAACCCGCCGAGCTACCCACGGCCTTGGCCCTGCGCGTCCGCGCGCCCGGCCACCGACCGGGTGAGGCGTTGGTCGCCGCCGAGCCTCGCACGCTCACCGTGAGCATCCGAACGGTACGCACCGGGCGGCGCGAGCTGTTCAGGCTGGCCCACCGGGCGGTTGGGGTCGATGCGCTGCTGAGTGCGGCAGCTGTGAGTGATCCGTCGGCAACCATGACGATCCTGCCGAGCGCGCGCGCCCTGGCGGAACTCCCGCTCCCGTTCCGGCTGCAGGGGCTGACCGGGCCGCATGCCTCGCGCCGGGCCGGCACCGGTGGCGATCTGCACGATGTCGCGCTCTTCACGCCTGGGGATCGACTGAGGCGGATCGACTGGCGCGTCACCGCTCGGCTGAACACGGCTCCGGCGGTGCTCGGGCGGCCCGATGCCAGCGCTGGGAACAGCGGCGCTGACGGGTCGGCAGCCCGATACCCGCCCGTCGGCAGACAAGCTGCTGGCTCAGCCACCGATGTCGGGGACAATCCAGCAGCTATCGGAGCATCCCGGCCGAATCCGACGATCACCCGGCTCTACGTCCGGCGGACTTTCGCGACTGCGGACGCGACGGTCATGCTCGTCATCGATTCGCGCGACCAGGTCGGCCCGAGGGTGTCGAGTTGGGGCGACGCGACACTGTTGCGCGAGGACGAGTCCACCTCGCTGGACATCGCCCGGCATGCTGCGGTGTCTCTCGCTCGGCAGTATCTGGCCGCCGGCGACCGCGTCGGGTTGGAGGATCTCGGCAAGCTGCGCCGGCCCGCGCCCCCGGCCGGCGGCCGACGCCAGCTGCAGCTTCTGACCCAACAGTTGGCACTGTCCGAACCCGAAGGTGAGCCGACGCATCGCGAGCGCATCCCCCGGCTGCCCTCCGGCGCGCTGATCGTGGTGTTCTCCACCTTCCTCGATGACGACGCCGCGCTCCTGGCACAGGCCTGGCGCCGGGCCGGACACCGGGTTCTGGCCGTCGACACCATGCCGAGGCTCCTCGTATCCGGCATCCCCGAACGGCTCTGGATCGCATACCGGATCATCGCGATGGAACGCGCCGACCGGATCACTCGACTTGCCGCGGCCGGGATCGAGACCTTGGCCTGGATGGATCCGGGACACGATCCCGGCCTCGAACTGGACCTGATGGCCCGAGTCCGGGGCCGGCGATGACCGGCTCGTCGTCACTCGGCAGCGGGATCGCGTCGTGTGGGGCACCCGGATGAACGGCGGCGTACCCGATCCGGCCTTGCGTACCGGGCTGCCGCGGCTCTGGAGGCAGCTAAGTAGCTGGTTGCTGGCCTATCTCCCCAGGCGTCGTGGCCCGCGACTCCCTCGGGTCCACATCCACACCGCCGCGGCGATTCCGGGCGTCCTGCTTCGAGTGATCGTGGTAGCCATCGGCTTCGGCTGCGGACTGCTGGTCGTTCCCGGGCCGCCTGGCTGGGCGATCGTGACCATCTTGCTCGTCACGGTGTTCTGCATCCCGGGATCAGTGATCGCCGGCATCCTGGTGATGATCATGGGGTTCTTCCTGGCCTTCGACATCGGTCCCGGTGGGCTCTGGCGTACGCCGCTGCTCGTCGCTGCGCTGCCGCTGATGCTGCAGTTGGCGGCGATTGCCGGCCAGGCGTCGATCGCAGCCAGGGTCGAGTTCCGCGCGCTGGCGTTGCCATTGCGGCGCTATCTGGCCATTCAGGTGTTCGCCCAACTGCTCGTCCTGACCGGCTCCATGGTCGCCGGTCTCGGCTGGGTCCTCCCCCAGCTGATGGTGCTGGCCGCCCTCGTCCTGCTCGCGCTCGTCGCCTTCTGGCTGCCGACCCTTGGCCCTGCCCGCAAACGCGACGACTGACGGCACAGCTGCCGCAGCGTGTCGCCGGCATGCGCTCGATCCACCAGAATCACCGGTTCCGACGTCACCGAACGCGCCAGGGTCGGTCGCAGCACCTGCCATTGCTGCCAGTGCTCGTCGAAGGATCTGACCACCCGGCCCCGACGCAGCTGGCCCTCTTCGGCTGCCGACCGATCGACGTCGAGATAGAGCAGGATCGGCCTCCAGCCGGCCAGGTGAGCCAAAGCCAGGAAGAGTCCGCGCCGTCGCACTCGCGTACCAGGGTCGTGCACGACCAGCTGCCGGCCGGGGATCGGACCGATGAGCAGCGAGGTGAGCACCCTCACGGTGTGCGCCAGATGAACCAACCAGCGGTAGCTGCGGTAGGGCGTGCCTGCCGGCAGCCGCCTCCGCAGCCAGCACGAGACATGCTCCGGGTCGATGGCCTGCACAGAATCGAGGTCATCGGTCGCCTGCGCGATCGCGGTCGACTTGCCCGCACCCGGCACGCCGCCGACGAGTATGAGGTCACAGACCGGGTCGGCGTACAGGTCGTCGTCGGTCGGCTGGCGGTCGACGGTCAACAGGTGCACGTCCTCCAGAGAACCCACTGATCCTGTGGAAACCTTGCGCATCGGCCCAACATCCGGGTAGAGACCAGGGGTATCCCCGGGCCGCGGCGTGGCGCAAGGATGTCAGCCGGCAATGACCCGGCAATGCTGATCAAACGGTGAGGACTGGACTCAGCGCAGGTCGAAGGTCGTTTCGGTTGCCTGACCCATGGCGCGGCGAAGCTCGTGCAACAGGTCGGGGTCGGAGCGACGCCAGCGGCGCTGGCTCAGCAGGTCCTCGACGCTGATCGTCACGGTGCCGTCGCCGAATCTCGCCGCCTGCTGGGCGACCAAGGAGTCGAGCTGACCCTCGGTGAGGACTGCGGCGGAACGTCCACTGCCGCGGTGATAGAGGGTACGCAGCCGCTGCGCGGCCGGTAGGTCGACCACCGAGATTCCGGCTTCGCTCGCGGCAACCATCGACTCGCGCGCCTCCTGGGTGATCCACAGCGGCGGGACTTCGTCATCGGCAACGGCGGCGGCGACCGTCTCGGCCGCGTTGGGATGACCGATCCGGCGAGCGTTGGCCGCCATCCGTGCCAGCCGGCCCGGCTCGGCCAGGACCTCGTCGATCTTGTGGCCGATCGTGTTCTCATAGTTGCACTTGACTGCAGCGCCGGACTCCAACAGATAGTCGCTGTTGCGGTCCTCCTGGCCAGGGATGGGCTTGATCAGCACCATCGGCAACCCGGCAGCCATGCATTCCGAGGACGACAGACCTCCCGGCTTGCCGACGAAGAGGGAGGCGATCCGCATCAGGTCGGGCATGTCGGTGGAGTAGCCGAGTACGCGGAAGTCGTCCTCTCGCCCTGCGACCAGGGTCTCGACCTCGGTCCTGAGGCCGGGGTTGTGACCGCAGATCACCACCGCTTGGAACTTGCTCGTCATCCGCAAGGTCTGCTTCACCACCGCCGTCGTGTAGCTGCCGCCGGCCGCGCCGGCCGAAAGCAGCAGCAGCGGCTTGCTCGGATCCAGGTCGTACCGTCGCCGCACGGCATCAGCATCGACCGGCTCACCGAACAGCGGCCGGACCGGGATACCGGAGATGGTGAGCCGGTCCGCCGGCACGCCGATGGCCTCCATGTAGGCCTTGGTCTCCTCTCGCGCCACAAAGATCCGGCTGAACGGCGGATTGAGCCACAGACCCTGGAAGTCATAGTCCGTGGTCGCGACGAAGATCGGCGCATCGATCACCTGCCGTGCCTGCAGCAACGCGGCCAGCCGGGCCGGTAGGAAATGCGTGCAGACCACCACGTCGGGGTTGAAGCTCTTGATCTTCTTGACCGCCCCCATCGTGTTGAGCCGGTCGAACATCGCCACCGGCTTCTTCAACTTGAACGGTGGATCGGCCGAGTCGTAGCCCCAACCGACCAGCCAGGGCACCGCATCGACCAGCTTGAAGTAGGTCTTGCCGTAGAGATACTGATAGGCATCGTTGGAGAGTTCGAGCACATCGACGACCTCAGCCTGGTCGATCTCCGGCATCGCCTTCAGGAACTTCCTGATGACGCTGCCGGCCATGTTGTGGCCCGAGCCGACACCCGCCGACAGGATCAAAACGCGCTTGCTCACGGGATATGTCTAGCGCACGGGACCCTTCTCCGCTGTCGACGCGCGCCCTCAACACCGCAGAGTTCAACTGCTTCCCACCCAGACCAGCCGAAGCTGGTTCGGTACCCATTCGGGATACGGTGGCGGCCGTGGGCGAACTGGCGGAGTTGGTGGAGGCCGTAAGCATGGCGGCAGGAGCCGGCGACATTCCCGGCACCACCTGGACGTTCGAGGCGCCGAGCCTCACCATCATCCTGTTCACCGAACGATGGGCCGGCGCCGGCCGCCGAGTCGACGGCTGGCTCACACCGACGGCGACACGAACCGTGCGGCTCCGCCTCCTCGACGAGAACCTGACCCAGCAAACGGCGACCGATGAGATCGTGCTCGAGACGGTTGTCGACAAAGCGGGGCGCTTCCATTTCGGTGATGTGCCGCAAGGCTTGGCGCACCTGGCCGTACCAGCCACCGAGGATCGACCTGGCGTGAGGACGCCGACCTTCGAGCTGTGACACCGGAACTTGTGACAACGGTAGGTACCAGGACAGACATGGTGCGTGGAGCCGCCTTGGGGATTTGAACCCCAGACCTACGCATTACGAGTGCGTTGCTCTACCACTGAGCTAAGGCGGCGAGCGCGTACGCCGGAGCGGACACGCGAGCGCCAACTATAGCGAGCATCCCAGCACCACCGCGACACGGAAAGAACGGCGGCAGGACGACGCCGGCCGACTGCGGCCGGAGTCCCGGAGGACGGCACCTGGGTCCTCGCCCGAACCATGGATGTGCCTGCGACCAGCCACATCCTCACCAAGTTCACCACCGGTCCTCAGGTGGATCACAGCTTCAAGGACGAGACTCAACGCATTCTGATCCGGGCTCCGCACCTTCTCCCGACAGCCAAGGTGCTCGCCGGACAGCCATGGTGTTCCACCCAGAACTGAGGGCCCGGGCGGCACGTTCCCCGGGCTCTCGGTTCACCCCCAAGCCGCCTCACCAGACTCACGTCGCAGTTGATCAGCAGCGCGCCCCGGTCTCGGGCAGTTCGCCGGTCACCAGGTAGGACTGAACATGTCGGCGGATGCAAGAACTCTGGTTGTACGCCAGATGCCCCTCGCCGCGCAGAGTCAGCAGGTGACCGGATTCGAGCTGATCGGCCATCCGCTCGGCATATTCGTACGGCGTTGCGGGGTCCCCGGTCGTGCCGATGACCAGGATCGGTGCCGCCCCGGTGCCGGTGATCTTCGGCGGCTTGGGTGCCGACGCGACCGGCCACAACGGGCAGCTCAAGTCCGCACCGGCAAAGGGCCCGAGGATCGGCGCCCGCTTCGCCTCGGTGTCAGCCTCCTGCCGAGCCTTGGCCACACTGTTCTCACGCGAGTCGAGACAGCGAATCGCTTCGAAGGAGAACTGCAACTGGCCATACCGGCCGTTCTTACCGCGCTCGTTGTAGACGTCGGCGAAGTACAGCAGATAGCGGCCGTCCCGATCCTCGATGGCCATCTCCAAAGCCCGCTCCAGATAGCGCCAGCCCGTCTCGTTCTCGTACAGCACCGCCAAGATCCCGGTCAGCCCCAGCTGCTGGGTGAGCTCAGCCCGACCGCCGTCGAGCGGCTTGCTGTCCAAGTCGCGCAGCAATCGCCGGATCGAATCGAGCACTGCGGCCTTGGTGTCGCCGAGCCTGCAGTCTTGCTCCGCGCACCAGGATGCGAAGTTGCCGAGCGCCCGCTCGAAGCCGTCCAGCTGGCTGATGTCGGAGTCGTCGGAGAGATTGACGGCACCATCCAGGACCACCCGGCCGACCTGCCGCGGATAGAATTCGGCGTAGTAGGCACCGATCTTGGTGCCGTAGGAGAAGCCGAGATAGTTCAGCCGATCCTCGCCCAACAGTGCCCGCAGCAGATCCAGGTCGTGCACGGTCTCGACGGTGGAGATGTGCGCCAGCAAGGCGCCCGACCGATCGAGACAACCACGACCGAAGTCGAGTTGGGTCTGCTCCAGCGCGGCTTCCTCGGCGTCGTTGTCGGGTGAGATGTCGATCGAGGTGTAGGCGTCCATCGGCTTGCCGTTGATGCAGACCACCGGCGTCGACGCACCCGTGCCGCGCGGATCCCACCCTATGAGGTCGAATCGCTCCAGCCCCGTCGCATCGAACCTCGCCACGAAGTCCACGCCGGAAGCCCCGGGACCGCCGGGGTTGACGAACAGGGCGCCGGCCCGCGGCTCCTCCGTCGCCGGGCGCTTGGCCAGCGCGAGCGTGATGGCCTGCCCGTCCGGATCGGCGTAATCCAGCGGTGCCCGCACCACTGCGCACTGCAGGCCCTTGCGGCAATCCGACCAGTCGATCTGCTGATCGAGGTAGCGCTGCAGGTCCCGCCCAGGTGGTGGGTCGATGAAGCCATGCGGCCGTACGTCGGGAATCGGCCTGATCGGTCGTTCCGCCTCGGTCCGCACGGCCCCGGGTGTCGTCGTTGTCCCGGGAGTCGTCGATGTCCCTGGTGTCGATGCGACCGGAGCCATCGATTCGGGCGTCGCCTCAGGACCGGCCTCGGTCTGGCTCAGGTCGGAGCCTGCGATCCTGCCCACGTACGGGACGAGAGTCGAGCCCATAATCACCGCCAGCACAGACAGCAACCCCACCACGAGGACAACGCGTTGTCGTCGACTCCGGGGTGGCATGGGCCGACTATAGGTGTGGTCAGGAGGTATGGGGGGCCCGTTGGTTGTACGCAGCACGCGACGGGCACACGTCCGCCTTGGCGCAAACCTGCACGCCCGCCCCTTTCACCCGCACCACGACCGCGTCAGCCGGCATCTGGTGCGCGAGCACCGTACCTTCACCCGCCGGCGTGTTGACCTGACTACCCACGGCGGGCGCCGACTGAGCGAAGTCCAGGTAGAGCGGGTGCTCGAACTTCAAACAGCACATCAACCGGCCGCAGGCACCCGAAATGCGTAATGGGTTGGCCGGCAGGTCCTGCAGCTTGGCCATCCGGAGACTGACCGGCTCGAACCCGGTGAGGAACGTGGAACAGCACAGTTCACGACCACACGAGCCGAGCCCGCCGGTGAGCTTCGCCCCGTCCCGGGAGCCGATCTGGCGCAGGTCGATCCGGGCTCTCAGCGCACGTGCGAGGTCGCTGACCAGGCCGCGGAAGTCGACCCGGTGCGGAGCCGTGAAGTAGATGACGATCAACTCGTCGTAGTCGTGCCCGCGGTCGAGGTAGTCGACACCCATCACCTTCATCGGCAGGTCGTGCTTCTTGATCAGCCGCTTGGCGACCACCTTCGCCTCGGCCCGACGGCGTCTGTTGCTGGCGTCGCGATCCAACTGGGCCTGCTCGGCGCGGCCGGCACAGCGCGGGAGTTCGCCGAAGTCCACGTCGGGGACGTATTCCGGGGCCCACACGCACTCGGCGACCTCGGGCCCCGACTCGGTCGGAACCAGCACCTTCTCCCCGACGGTATAGACCTCATCGCCGGCATCGAGGTAGTAGAGGCGGCCATATCTCGTGAACGAGACGGCCATCACCCGAGCCATGCGCCAAGGCTAAGCCCGCCGACGGTTGCTGTGCGTCATCTGTCCGTACTTCTTCGTAACGGACTGGTCAACCGGCGGTGGATCTGCCGTCATCTTTCCGGGGTCGACTAGCGCAGCCGGATCTTCGTGCCGTGCTTGATGTGCGCCTTGGGCCGCTTGGCGACCTTGCCCACATTGAGCCGGTAGACGGCCTTCCAGCCACCCTTGACGTAGTAACGCTTCGCGAGCTTCTTCAGCGAGTGGGTCTTCTTGGTGACCGTCGCGACCTTGGTGGCCTTCAGCTTCTTGATCTTGGCGGCCTTGGCCTTCTTCTGGGCCTTGGTCAACCCCGGCTTCGCATGCCGGTCGGCCTTGCCGCTCTTCTTGGTCAACCCCGCCTTGCGCGCACAACCGCCCCAGGCGCCGGGGCCCTGACCGGCGAGTACCCGACGGGCGATCGCGATCTGCTCGGCTTTGCTGGCCTTGTGGGCCTGCTTTCCGTACTTCTTGCCGCCGTACGCACGCCAGGTGCCGGACGAGAACTGCAGCCCTCCGTAGTAGCCGTTGCCGGTGTTGATCTTCCATCGGCCGCCGCTCTCGCACTTGGCGACGCGATTCCAGACATTGCTCTTGGCTTCGGCCGGCTTGGCGGCGCCGAACGACATGCCTGCGACCAGCGCCACGCCGGCGAGGATGCCGATCAGTCTGCGCAGCATCGTCGCCGTCCTGCTGCGGGCAGCCGGTCTCGACGAGAAGTTGTCGTTGATGGTCGGATCTTGGGTCGTCATCCGGTTCCCTTCGGTCGCTCCGGCCGGTGCTGAGGGTGAGCGCCGACCACGGCGCTTCGGTCACCGATCCATAACGGACTCAGTCGTGAAGGGAAGAAGACTGGCCGTTTGATAACGAAACGGACACGAAGCTTCGGCTACGGTAGGGGTTTCGCGGTCTTCGAGCAACTCCAGGGGGTTCGCCGCGTGCTGCCGGGTTGCGACATCCAGGACGTTTGGCGCCGCGCGGTCACGAACGTACGCGGGTCAGGCGCATCCTCGGTGCGTCTTGCGCCGGTGGGTCACGAACGAACGTACGCAAGCTAGCCGCGGGACCGGGACGTTTGGCGCCGCGCGGTCAGAAACGCAACGCGAGCCGGCTGGGAGCGGCCGGCTCAGCGGTCGGCGACGGCGGCCGCTACCCACTCGACGAGCGGTCGGGTGGCGGTCCAGTCGGCAGCCAGGCGGTCGGCGAAGGCCGCGGTGTGGACGACCGGGTCGTTGTCATAGCGCCGGCTGACGAACAGGGTCTTGTGCCGGAGCAGATCCAGGTGCGGATGATCGGCCGGCCAACCGCGCGGCGTGGTGCGCAGACGGTCACCCGACACATCCCAGCCGTCTCGCTTCAGTCGGTCGAGCAGGCCCCGCACCCGCTCACCGTCGAAGTCGATGTGGTGACGGATCGCACCGAGCGTGGCGGCATCCGCGGCATACCAGCCGGCGCCGACCAGGACTCCGGCGGCATCGACCTGGACGTACCAACCACCCGCTGGAAATGCCTCGACGAAGACGCCTTGATGGGTCTTGTAGGGCGTCTTGTCCTTGGAGAACCGGACATCTCGATACGGCCGGAACAGCTTCGCGTCGCCGAAGTCCGCGGCAACCTGGTCCATCAGCTCCTGCATCGGCTGTTTGACCGCCTCGGCATACACACTCTTGTGCGCATCCCAGAACGTCTTGGAGTTGTCCAACTCCAGATCGTCATAGAAGTCCAGCGCGACTACGGGGATACCGGTGAAGGTCACCAGGACAGTCTGCAATGACTGGTCGCAATCAAGACAGGTACCTCTCAGTAGAGTTGCCGCTGTGATCAGGGACGCCACCCCCGACGACTTCGAGGCAGTGCTACGGCTCTACCGGCAGCTGAACGCAGATGATCCGATCCTCACGGACGGATCGGACCGGGCCGCGTACGACACGATCATGTCGACTCCGAACGTGAGACTGCTGCTACTCGAGATCGAGGGCGAGATCGTCGCCACCACCTATCTCAACCTGATACCGAATCTGTCTCGCAGCGCCGCGCCGTACGCCGTCATCGAGAACGTCGTGGTCGACGAAGCCCGACGCGGCACCGGCTTGGGCAAGACGATCATGGCAGCCACGCTTGAACGTGCTTGGGCCGCGGGTTGCTACAAGGCGATGCTGATGACGGGCTCGAAGCGGCCATCGACGCACGCATTCTACCGAAGCTGCGGCTTCGATCCGGGCACGAAGACCGCCTACTTGGCCAAGCCAGTCCGGTCCTAGCCGGGGACGCCGCGGTCAGGAGCGGGCGAGGCTGATCAGGGTCGATTCCACTGCCAGCAGTGGCGCGACATTGCCCTCCAGGGCTTCCCGACAACCCAGCAAGGCGTCGATCTTGCGCAGGGTCGTCTCGGGGGTGGACTTGCGAGCGAGGACAGCGATCTTGGGCCCGAGGTCGGCGTTGATCAGCGGTGCTCCGGCATCGGTCTGGACGACGAGCAGGTCGCGGTAGAAGCTGGTCAACTCGGTCAGTGAGCGGTCGATCGCGTCACGCTGCAACCGCTTGGCCCGAGCCTTCTGCTGATCTTCGAGGTCCTTGATCGCTGCCGCGGCCTGACGTGGGCGAGCACCCTTGGTACCGAAGCCCAACGCCTCTTCCAATGCGCGGCGTTCCTTGGCATCGAGGTCGGCGGTGGCCGCGCCGGCCTCATCGGCGGCCGTCTTGACCAAGGTGGCGGCAGCGGTCAGGCAGGCCGAGAGATCCTTCAGCTGGAACGGAATCTGCAGGATCGCAGCCCGCCTCTCCCGGGCATCCTCACGCCGGGCCAACGCTCGCGCCCGACCGACGTGGCCCTGGGACGCCCGCGCCGCATAGGCGGCCAGCTCCGGCTCGATCCCGTCCCTGGTCTCCAGCAGCCGGGCCACCGCGTCGATGGTCGGGGTCTGCAGCGTCAGCAGCCGGCAACGGGAACGAATCGTGGCGACCACGTCGTCGGCGGTCGGTGCGCACAGGATCCACACCGTCCGCGGGGCAGGTTCCTCGATCGACTTCAGCAGGGCATCCGCACCCCGCTCGGTGACCCGGTCGGCATCCTCGATCACCAGCACCTGATGCCGCCCCAGGGTCGGGCTCATCGATGCCCTGCGGACCAGTTCGCGCACCTCGTCGACGCCGATGGACAACAACTCGGTCCGAACCAGGGTGACGTCTGGATGGGCGCCTGACAAGGCCGTACGGCACTCGTTGCACTCACCGCAGCCACCACGCGGGCACTGCAGCGCTGCCGCGAAGGCCCGGGCAGCATTCGACCGACCCGAACCAGGAGGCCCGGACACGAGCCAAGCGTGCGACATCGCGTGAGCTTGCCCACCCACGGCGCGCTGCAACACCGCTACGGAGCGTTCTTGGCCGATCAGGTCGGCCCATACGCCGGCTGGCAGGGTCAGGCTGGTCGACATGGCCCTAGTCTGCCCGTCCCCACCGACAGCCGCCGAACCCGATCTTGCACGTGCCCGGCGATCTCGGCAATCGACAGCCGCGCAGGGAGGACCAGATAGTGGTCAGGATCGGCGTCGGCCAGCGCCAGGAAATAGTGCCGGACACGATGGTGCAGGTCTTCACCTGCCGACTCCAGCCGGTCCTTGTCGGTCTTGGTCGAGACTGCCTCGCTCGGATCGAGATCGAGCAGCACGGTCAGGTGGGGCCGCAGGTCCTGGGTGGCCCAGCGGGCCACCATCGCAACCTCCTCGATCGCCAGCACCCGACCCGCGCCCTGATAGGCCAGCATCGAATCCACGTATCGATCGCAGACCACCACCTGCCCCGCCGCCAATGCCGGCGCTACCACCTCGGCCACGTGTTGCGCCTTGTCAGCGGCGTAGAGCAGGGCTTCGGTACGCGGTGACAGGTCGCCGGTGGCGGGATCCAGGACGGCCTTCCGGATCGTCCGTCCGACCGCGGTGTCACCCGGCTCGAAGGTCTGCACGACCGGTACGCCCTGCTCGGTCAGCCACGACGTCAAGGCCCGGACCTGAGTCGACTTCCCAACGGCATCACCGCCTTCGAAGACGATGAACAGACCGGTCGGCGACCAGGCGCCCGAACCCGCCGAACCACCTTGCCCGGCGCCGTCTGAAAGAACGGTCACACCCAACCCCTAGCCGAGTTTCCGACGGAGCTTGGGCCAGCTGGACACGAACGTGGATCGTACGTCGCTCGACCGCTCCTGATCCCGCTCGAACCGGCGACCGGCCTCGAACGCCTCCACCGGGGTGAGCGCATCAATGCCCGCGGTGGCAGCGGCGGTGTCCTCGTCGACCTTGACCGCCTCCTCCAGCAGCGTCAGCGCGGGGGCCAGCCGATCGCCTTCCTTGGCCGTCTCCTCAGGGGCGATCATGGCCCGGATCACCGCCACCCGGGTCAGGTCTCGACCAGCCGATCGGGCCGTTGCCCAGGTCTGCGGTGGCCCACCGACGCTCAGCCGGTCGGCCGCGCGCAGGAAGCGGGTCCGCGCCGCGTCGTGCAACGTGCTGACACCGTCGGCCGCCGGCACCGCAGCCGCCGCACCGACCCGGGGCGCACGGGCGGCAGCGATCAGACGCTCCAACAGATTGAGGTAGCGCGGGTTGCGCAGCCGGGATCGGCAGCCGGTCGGAGCACGGTGCGCATCGACCGCGCCGACCACGGCGCCTGGACCGCCCAGGGCGGCGAGATCGTCCGACGGAGCAGGGGTTCCCAGCCAGCTGGGCTCGGCGTCACCCGATGCCGAACCACCCAGCGCCGAACTGCTCCAGTCCGAACCACCCAGTCCCGAACCACCCGACCTCCAGCCGCCCACCGTCGAGCCTGCCGGCACCGGGTCATCGGGCGCGGTCAGCCAGTCCAGGTCCTCGACCGCTTCGGCGACCCAATCCCCGCCGAGCACGTCGCGCAGACCGAGCAGTTGGCTGCGCAGTACGCCGATCGCGTCCTTCAATCGTTTCTCGGCACCAGGGATGTCGCCGGTCAGAGCCAGGTCGGCGGAGATCAGCTCGCGGGCGCTCCCACCGAGCAGCTGAGTGAGGAACTGGCCGAACGTGCCTCCGGTCGGGTCGGCCGGCACCGGCAGATCGGAGGGACCCGTCGCCGGGGCGCCGAGCCGTCGCACCAGCCGCGGGAAGCGATCCAACTCGGTGGCACCCGCGCTGGTCAGGCACTCCCGCAGCCAATTGCTCTGCGCCGCGTCGAGCCCGGGCCCGATCGGGGTCATCATCACTTCGCGATAGCGGGCGGTGATCAGCCCGTTGCGGCGTACCGTCACCTTGTCGTCACGGAGCAGCGCAACCGTCACCTTGTCGGCGTTGCGGAGGGCGAACTCGCGCCGCTCACAGCGCAGGGCCGCCACCGGAGACAGTGGCGCGCCGCGCCGGAACGGGCGGATGAGCTCGGCCAGATCGTCCGGCAGTTCGGCCTGCCCCATCGGCAGGATCAGTTCCTTGGGCAGCAGGGGAACCCAGTCCGGCCCGCCGAGATACCACTCACCACGGCCGTCGAGAACCCGATGCGCCAGCAACACACCGGTGCGGATCAGCCGATGATCGGCGGCATCGAGCAGAGTCACGTCGATGTCGTAGGCGGCATTGTGACCCGCCCGGGCGACCAGCGCGGCCAACCCGATCTCCCGGTTGACCGGACTCGGCACCTGAGCGCTGTACGGCATGTCGAACAGCCGCTGACCCGATGGCCGGGACGTCGTCCGGGACGTCTCGGTGGGCGTACCCTTGCCGGGTTGCTCGGCTGGGCTGCCGTCGGTGTCCGCGTGGCCGTGCTCGGTCACGGACCCGTCGTGCCGCTGCGACTTGCCGGACCTGCGGTGCCGCTTGGACTTGCTCACCGCGACATTCTCCCGCCGCGCGATCGCGGTCGTCGGCCGGGCCGCACCTCGACCACATCGATCACGACCGGCACGGCGATGACCATCACGACGAGGTCGTCGAGCCGGCCCTCTTCGCCGGCGCCTTCTTGGCCGGAGCCTTCCGCGCCGTCGTCTTCTTGGCCGTCGTGGTCTTCTTCGCGGCAGTGGTCGACCGGGCCGCCGTCTTCTTGGCGGGCGCCTTCCTCGTCGTCGCGCGCTTCTTCGGCGCCGGACCCTTGGCTCGCTTCTCGGCCAGCAACTCGGCAGCCCGCTCCGGGGTGATCGTCTCGATCTCGTCGCCGCGGCGCAGGGTCGCGTTGAACTCGCCGTCGGTCACGTACGGGCCGAAGCGGCCGTCCTTGATCACCATCGGTTTGCCGCTGGCCGGGTCGTTGCCCAGCTCCTTGAGCGGCGGCTTGGCCGCAGCCCGGCCCCGCTGCTTCGGCTGGGCGAAGATGGCCTTCGCCTCGTCCAGGGTGATGTCGAAGATCTGGTCCTCGGTCTCCAGCGAGCGCGAATCCGTGCCCTTCTTCAGATACGGGCCGTAGCGGCCGTTCTGCGAGGTGATCTCAGCGCCGTCATCATCGACCCCGACCACCCGCGGCAGGCTCATCAGCCGCAGCGCCTGCTCCAGGGTCACGCCCTCGATGGTCATCGAGCGGAACAGACTCCCGGTCCGCGGCTTCTGGCTCTTCGGCGCGTCCTCGGGCAGCACCTCGGTGACGTACGGGCCGTAGCGGCCGTTGCGGGCCACGATCGGATGGTGGTTCTCCGGGTCGAGACCGAGCTCACGCTCCTCGCCCATCGGCTTGGACAACAGCTCACGCGCCAGTTCGACCGTCAGCTCGTCGGGCGGCAGATCGTCGGCGACATTGGCGCGCCGGCCCTCGCCGTCCTCGACATAGGTGCCGTATCTGCCCACCCGGACGACGATCCCGGAACCCTCGGCGTCGGACTCCAGATCGCCGATCGGGAAGGTCGACAGCTTGCGGGCGTCGATGTCGCCGAGTTCGGAGACCAGCCGCTGCAGACCCTCACGATCATCGGCGCCGGCGCCCTTCGGGCCGAAGTAGAAGTCGGTCAGCACCGCGAGCCGTTGCGCCCGGCCGCCGGCGATCTCGTCGAGCACGTCCTCCATCTCGGCGGTGAAGGCATAGTCGACCAGATTCGGGAAGTGCTCCTCCAACAGCCTGGTGACCGAGAACGCGAGCCAGGTCGGGACCAGCGCCGATCCCTTCTTGAACACGTAGTCCCGGCTCGTGATGGTCCGGATGATCGACGCGTACGTCGACGGCCGGCCGATCTCCAGTTCCTCCAGCTTCGCCACCAGCGACGGCTCGGTGTAGCGGGCCGGCGGGCGGGTCTCATGGCCCGAGGCGGTGACCTCCTCGGGACGCAACGACTGGCCCTGGGTGAGCTGCGGGATCCGGCGCTGCGCGTCGTCGTCGGAGGCATCGTCGGTGGACTCGACGTATGCCTTCATGAAGCCAGGGAAGGTGATCGTGGTGCCGGTCGAGGTGAAACCGCAGTCGGGCTGATTCGACTCCGGGCGCGGCCGGGCGTCGATCTTGATCGTGACCTGCTCGCCCTCGGCGTCGCGCATCTGGGAGGCGATGGTGCGCATCCAGATCAGCTCGTAGAGCCGGAACTCGTCGCCGGTCAGCCCGGTCTGCGCCGGCGTCCGGAAGCTCTCCCCCGCCGGCCGGATCGCCTCGTGCGCCTCCTGGGCGTTCTTCACCTTCGAGGAGTAGACACGAGGCTTCTCCGGCAGATATTGCGGGCCGAACAGCTGGCGTACCTGATGGCGGGCCGCCGAGATCGCGGTGCCGGACAGCTGCACCGAATCGGTACGCATATAGGTGATGTGGCCGGCCTCGTAGAGCGACTGGGCCACCGACATCGCCCGCTGCGCGGTGAAGCCGAGCTTGCGGCCGGCCTCCTGCTGCATGGTCGTGGTCCGGAACGGGGCCGACGGACGGCGGGTGATCTTCTTCGACTCGATGCTGCGGACGTTGAAGGCCGCCTGCCGGAGTGCCTCGGCCAGCGTGGTCGCCGCGGCCTCGTCCAAGTGGACGAGCTGCTCGTTGCCCTTGGGCTGCAGCACACCGCGGGAGGTGAAGTCGCGGCCCTGGGCGACCCGACGGTCGCCGACCGTGACCAGCCGTGAACCAAACAGCGGCGGCTCCGCCTCGGCGCCGGCATCCAGGATGGCGTCGATGTCCCAGTAGGAGGCGCTGCGGAACGCGATCCGCTCGCGCTCCCGGTCGACCACCAGCCGGGTCGCGACCGACTGCACCCGGCCCGCCGACAGCCGCGGCATGACCTTCTTCCACAGCACCGGGGAGACCTCGTAGCCGTACAGCCGGTCGAGGATCCGCCGGGTCTCCTGGGCGTCGACCAGGTCGACGTCGAGATCGCGGGGATTGGCGACCGCCTCGGCGATCGCGTGCGGGGTGATCTCGTGGAACACCATCCGCTTGGCCGGCACCTTCGGCTTCAGCTCCTGCAGCAGGTGCCAGGCGATCGCCTCGCCCTCGCGGTCACCGTCGGTGGCCAGCAGCAGTTCGTCGGCATTGCTGAGCGCGTCCTTGAGGGAACGGATGGTCTGCCGCTTCTCGGGATTGACCACGTAGAGCGGCTCGAAGTCGTTGTCGACGTTGACGCCGGTGCGCGCCCACTTCTCGCCCTTGTACTTGGCCGGCACCTCAGCGGCACCGGTCGGGAGGTCACGAACGTGCCCACGACTGGACTGGACGATGTATCCATCGCCCAGGAAGCTGGCGATCTGGGTCGCCTTCTTGGGCGACTCGACGATCACCAGTCGTCGACCGGTAGTGGTTGCCACGCTGTCCTCTTCTGCTGCCTTGTGCTGGGTACCGCTTTGTACCTGGTGCTGCCTCGTGCTGGGGTACTGCTCGACTCGGTTGGGTGAACGGATCACACGGGTCACAGATTCCGGTGATCGCGCTGCCGATCATGCTGTCCGCCGATCGCCCGCCGAGTCGCGGCCACTCTACGGCCCCCGTACTCATTCGCACGGCAGCCCGGATGACCACGGACGGAACATACCTGGCCCGACCCACTCACTGCTCGATCCGCAGATCCCCGAGCCCGAACCAGCCGTCGGCGATCAGGGTACGGAGGCGGGGGAACAGATCGGCGCGGAGGGCGAGAGGATCGACTTCCAGCAGACCGGCGACCGCATCGATCACCACGCCCAGCGGGAGTTCGCCGTCACAGGCACCGAGCACGGCGGCCAGCGCGGTGTCGGCCTCGACCGCGCGCCGGAACCCGCGCTGCTGGCGGAGCACGATGTGCTGCGGGTCGGCGGCGCCCGGCTGGCCGGTGGTCTCCTCGATCACGTCGTCGGTGAGCGCCCAGGCGTGCGACAGCAGGTCGGCCTCGGGCAGTCGAGATGCCGTGATCCGGTCCGACTCGGCGGCAAAGGCCGGCGCGATCGGCTGTTCGACCGCATACGGCCAGTCCTCGATCCGCAGCCACGGATCGTCGCGACCGGCGCGGGTCAGGAGCAGCCAGCCCATCCCGACGGCCTCGATCCCCAGCCCCGCGAAATAGTCGAGCCATTCGACAAAGCGCTGTCGATACTCCGGCGAACCCGCCAGACCGGCGTCGGCCAGCCAGAGTTCGACGTAGGCAGGCACGTCCAACACCTCGCGCTGCACGATGTGAACATCCAGACCAGTCCCAGAAACCCAATCGGCCAGTCGGTCCTGCCAGGGCTGACCACGCAGATGCGCCCAGTTGCCGAGGATGTGGCACATCCCGCCCGGATTGAGGTGGTCGCCGGCGTGCCTGACCAGGTGTTCCATCATCGCGTCGCCGCGATATCCGGTCTCCCGATAGGCCAGCCGTTCCTCCCCTGACCGCGGCGGCGACATCACGTACGGCGGGTTCGTGGTGACCAGATCGAATCGTCTGCCGGCGACCGGTTCGAACAAGGACCCGTCGAGCAGCTCGGCCGACACCCCGTTGAGGGCCAGGGTCAGCGTCGCCAGCTCCAGCGTCCGGGGGTTCACATCGGTCGCGGTGATCGCTGCGGCGTGGTCGGCCAGATGCAACGTCTGTACGCCGCAGCCGGTGCCCAGATCCAGCGCCGAGCCCACCGGGCGCCGGATGGTGAGCTGGGCCAAGGTGCTGGAGGCCGACGACACTCCGAGCACGAAGTCAGGCCGCATCGGCGCCACCTGGGTGTCCAGGCCCGGTGTCAGATCGGAGAACACCCACAGATCACGGTCGTCGGCCGCGTACGGGCGCAGATCCACCTCAGCCCGGACACGCTGTGGTCCCGCAGCCGAGTCGACGGTCAGAATCCCTGCCGCAACCAATGGCTCCACCAATCCCGGGAGCGCCGCCTCCGCCACGGACCGTTCGACCGCACGCTGCAGCGGCCAGAGCCGGATCAGCGTGGCCAGCGGGTCGTCCCGGCCGGTGAGCGCACGGACGGCGGGCACCGTACTGTTCCGGCCGAGCGCGGCATGAGCGGTCGTACCGATTGCCGCCAGCACGGCGTCGACGGTGTAGTCGTGCCCCGCCATCGCCTCCCGCAGACCGGCCAGCACGGTGGGATCGAGGCGGTGAGGCATGGGCGACGGCACCGCGCCATGCTGGCACACGGCGAGCAAATCGCGGATCACCTCGGTATCCGCAGCCGGCAACATCGGTAGCCGCTACCGAGGTCATCGGTCGCCGGAACGGCTGCAATCTTCCCAACCAACTCGGGGAAGGAAGACCAGCATGTCTCAACACCAACCAGCACGGACGCGAGCCCGCAGAGCCCGCCGAGCGCTCACCGTCGTCGGCATCAGCGCCCTCGCGATCGGCTCCACCTATCTGTCTGCCGCACCGGCCAGTGCGGCGACGACCTCGTCCTATCAAGCGTCCAGTCGTACGCTCACCGTGATCGGTGACAATCTCGACAACACCATCACCCTCTCCCGCAATGCGGCAGGCACCATCCTCGTCAACGGCGGCGCCGTCCCGGTTTCGGGCGGCGTACCGACCGTCGCCAACACCGACCTCATCCAGATCTTCGGCCAAGCCGGCAACGATGTCCTGACGATCAACGAGGCCGGCGGCGCGCTGCCCCGGACACGACTGTTCGGCGGCACCGGCAACGACACCCTCACCGGCGGCTCCGGCAATGACCAGCTGTTCGGACAGGCCGGCAACGACACCTTGTCAGCCCGCGGCGGCGTCGACCTGCTCTTCGGCGGCGCTGACAATGACACTCTGACCGGCGGCGATGCCGACGACCAGGCTTTCGGGGAAGCCGGGAACGACACCCTGATCTGGAATCCGGGCGACGACACCGACCTCAACGAAGGTGGCACGGGCACCGACACCATCGTGGTCAACGGTGGCAATGGCGCCGAGCAGTTCACCGCCAACGCCAACGGCACGCGGGTCCGCTTCGACCGGGTCACTCCTGCCCCGTTCAGCATCGACATCGGCGGCAGCGAGAAGCTGCAGCTGAACGCCAACGGCGGAGACGACAGCTTCGTCGGCGGCGACGGGCTGGCCGGTCTGATCGAGCTTGTCGTCGACGGCGGTGAGGGAAATGACAACCTGCGTGGCGGCGACGGCAACGACGTCCTGCTGGGCGGCGCCGATGACGACATCGTCGCCGGTGGCCGCGGGAACGACGTCGCCCTGCTCGGCGGCGGCAACGACCGGTTCGACTGGGATCCGGGCGAGGGCAGCGATGTCGTCGAGGGCCAAGCCGGCCTGGACCGGATGCTGTTCAACGGCAGCAACGGTGACGAGGTGTTCGACACCGCCGCCAACGGCGGCCGGGTGCGGTTCACCCGGGACGTCGGCAACATCGTCATGGACCTGAACGATGTCGAGGACATCCTGCTCAACGCCAAGGGCGGCGGCGACAAGGTCAAGGTCAACGACGTTGCGGGCACCGACCTCGCCCGACAGGTCGTTGATCTAGCCGCCGACGGCAGCACCGCTCCCGACGGCGCCAAAGACAGCGTCGCAGTGGTCGGCACCAACGGCGACGACGTGATCGAGGTCCAAGGACTTTCCGCCGGACAGCAGGTCACCGGGCTGGCAGCAACCGTCGCGGTGCTGCATCCCGATCCGGTGCCGACGGACCGGCTGATCATCAGCGCGGCCTCCGGCGACGACGTCGTCAACGGCAGCGGAGTCCAGGCACCCGCCGGACTGAGGATCAAGGGTGGCAACGGCGACGACGTACTGATCGGCAGCCAAGGCGACGACGACATCTTCGGCGAGGCCGGCGACGACGTACTGATCGGCGGAGCGGGCCGGGATCGGCTGAACGGCGGACCGGGCGACGACATCCTGCTCGAGGGCGAGGTCGTCACGAGCGGTCAGGTTCCGAGCAAGGCATGGGTTGCCAAGAACGTACGCGTTCGCGGCGACAGCACGGTCGTGACCATCGACGGCAAGAAGCTGGTCGTCCCGGACTATCGCCTCCCGGCGGCCCGCTGATCCCGGCGGCGTCACCTCGAACCGAAAGGCCAGCGGATTTAGGCTAGGCTCGCCTTATGTCATCTGAACTCCTCGGACGCAGATCCTTCCTGGCCGGACTCGCGGCTCTCAGCGCCGCCGGTCTGGTCGGCTGCAACGCCAGCGCAGGAGGGGCGGGCGATGAGGCGAGCCCGGCCGGCGCTGCGAAGTTCAGCTACACCGACGGGCGCGGGCAGCTGATCGAGTTCGATCTTCCTGCCAATGCGATCGTCGCGCAGAGCACCGTCGCCGCGACATTGCTCGACTTCGGCTATCAGGTCGCCGGCGCCTACGGCGAGCTCAAGCCGGTCGACGGCAAGCTCGACTATCAGGCCGGTGACCTCGATCTGGACAAGATCACCGTGCTCGCCGATGTGTACGGCGAGTTCGATGTGGAGAAGTTCGCTGCGATGAACCCTCAGGCGCTGATCGACCTCATGTTCGATCCCGGCAAGCTCTGGTATCTGCCGGACGACCTGCAGACGAAGGTCGAGAAGGTGGCGCCGACGATCGCCATGCAGATGCTCAACCTCGGCCTCATCGACATCATCAACAGCTTCTCGGAGCTGGCCGGCAAGCTCGGCGCCGATCTCACCAGCCCGCTGGTGACCGACGCGAAGAAGGCCTTCGACGAAGCCAGCGCAACAGCCAAGGAGGCGATCGCCGCCAAGCCCGGGCTGACTGTCGTGGGGGTCAGCCGCACCGCCGACAAGGTCTGGATCACCAACGCCGATCAGGCACCTGACCTGGGCTACTTCAAGTCTCTCGGCGCCACCATGGTCGACCACGGCGGGAAGCCGGAGGACTACTTCACCGAGATCAGCTACGAGCAGCTGGACAAGTTCAGTGCCGACATCGTCTACGACGACAGCCGGGGCGGGGCCGTAGCCGCGGCCGACAAGCAACCGACCTGGCTGGCGCTGCCCGCGGTCAAGGCCGGTCAGGTCGTGCCGTGGCGACCCGCCGCACCATATTCGTGGAAGACGAACGCACCGATCCTGGCGGAGTTCGCGACCACGTACTCCAAGGCCAAGAAGGTCACCTGAGCTCGACCGACGAGTCCGGGGCATCGTCGACCCCGGCAGCGTCGACCCCGGCAGCCTCGTCACAGTGGTGCCGGCCGATCGGGATGATCGTCGGGGTCCCGGAGACCGGGTCGGGGATGATCTGGGCCCGCAACCCGAAGACCTCCAGCATCGACTCGCTGGTGACCACCGCCGAAGGGCTGCCCTCGGCGCTGATCCGGCCGTCCTTCATTGCGATCAAGTGATCGGCGTAGCGGCAGGCGAGATTGAGATCGTGCATCACGATCACCACCGTGGTGCCGCGGCGCCGATTCAGATCGGTGAGCAGGTCGAGCACCTCGAGCTGGTGGGAGAGATCCAGGTAGGTGGTCGGCTCGTCGAGCAGCAGCAGGTCGGTCTCCTGTGCCAACGCCATCGCGATCCAAACCCGCTGCCGCTGACCGCCGCTCATGTCCTCGATAGGGCGGTCTGCCAGCTCGAGCGTGCTGGTCGCGGTCAGTGCCTCGGCCACGGCCCGGTCGTCGTCGGCAGACCAGTGCCGGAACCAGCCCTGGTGCGGATACCGGCCCCGGCCCACCAGATCGGCGACCGTGATGCCCTCCGGAGCGATCGGGGTCTGTGGCAGCAGCCCCATCACCTTGGCGACCTGTTTGCTCGGGATCGAGGAGATAGACCGGCCGTCCAGCAGCACCGCACCGTGCCGCGGCGGAAGCAGTCGGGCCAGGCCCCGGAGCAAGGTGGACTTGCCGCACCCGTTGGCCCCGATGATCACCGTCACCTTGCCGGTCGGGATCTCGACCGTCAGATCCTCGACGATCTGATGGTCGCCGTACCCCAGCGCCAACTCCGTGGCGGCAAGAGTGTGGCGGATGGCCGGGGCGTCACTGAGCACCATGGTCGATCAACCTCCATGACCGATGCGGTTGGACCTGACAAGCAGGAAGAGCAGGTAGGGGGCACCGACGGCAGCGGTGAGGATGCCGACCGGCAGTTGGACCGGCAGCAGATGCTGACCGGCGAAGTCGCCGCTGATCACCACGGCCGCCCCGACGAGGGCAGCCGGGACGAGCGCGATGCCCGTACCATTGGTGAGCCGGCGGGCGATCGGACCGGAGACGAAGGCGACGAAGGCGACCGGGCCGGCAGCGGCCGTCGCGATCGCCGCGAGCGCGACGCCGATCAGGATCAGGAACAGGCGGGAACGCTCAACCCGTACGCCGACCGACGTGGCGGCATCATCGCCGAGTTGGAGCCCGCTCAGCGCTCGACCTGCCAACAAGGCCAACGGCACAGTGATCGCCATCAAGATCAGCATCGGCGGCATCTCGGTGGCCGAGGCGCCGTTGAGGCTGCCGGTCAGCCAGAGCAGCGCCGCCTGCGCGTCCCAGACCTGCGCCCGGGTCATCAGATAGTCGATGACGGCGGTCAGCATCGCGGCGATACCGATGCCGACCAGGACCAGCCGATAGCCGGCGATGCCCTGCTTCCAGGCGAGCAGATAGATCAGCAGCGCAGTGATCAGGGCACCGACGAAGGCAGCGGCCGATACCGCGAACCCGTTCACATGCAGCAGCAGGATCGCGACCACCGCGGCCGCGCTGGCACCCGAGGAGATGCCGATGATGTCCGGGCTGGCCAGCGGGTTGCGCATCATCGACTGGAAGATCGCTCCGGACAGACCGAAACAGACACCCACCGCGAGGGCGGTCACGGCCCGCGGCAGGCGCAGTTCGTAGACGATGAAATCCGTCGCCCGGCTGCCGCGGCCGGTCAGCGACAGCCAGAGCTGCTGCACCGTGACCGGGAAGTCGCCGACCATCATCGCCAGGGCGAACATCACCCCGAGGAAGACCAGCAGGCCGAGGACCACGATCACCGTACGCCGGTGCCTCCTGGCCCGAGCGGCCTGGACGACGGCTGCGCCCGGGTTGGCTGCTATCGCTGCCGCGGCCGAATGACTCGGCAGCAGCGCGGTCATCCGGAGCGCCCCTCCCGGGTACGCCGGCTGCGCGCGAACCGCCCAGCACACGACCCCGTCCGGCAATTTCCACCCATGGGCGAGTTTTGCGTGGCTCGCAGCGCAGGTTGGCGGGCAGTTTCCACCCATGGGCGGAAATTGCGGTCAAGGCGGAGCCGAAGAACGCGGCCAGCATGCAGGGTCACAGTTCGGCCAGCTTCTTGCGACGGACCAGAGAGATGAACACCGGCGCACCGAGGAAGGCGGTGACGATGGCGACCTGCAGCTCCCCGGGTCGGGCGATGATCCGGCCGACGATATCGGCGGCGAGCAACAGGATCGGCGACAGCAGCATCGAGTACGGCAGCACCCAGCGATAGTCCGGTCCGACGATCATCCGGGCGACGTGCGGGATGGTCAGGCCGACGAAGCCGATCGGACCGCACGCCGCCGTCGCGGCACCGCACAGCAACACCACCGAGCCGGCCGAGAGTCCACGCGACAGCAATACATTGGCGCCGAGCCCGCGGGCCACGTCCTCGCCCAGCGACAAGGTGTTGAGCACCCGCCCGAGGAAGAGCGAGAAGACGCAACCCAGGATCAGGAACGGGGCGAGCTGCGCCACGATCGACAGGTCACGGCCGGCCAGCGCACCCACGACCCAGAATCGGAACTGGTCGAAGGTCGCCTGGTCGAGCAGCAGCAGCGCACTGGTGACGGCGCTGAGAGCCGCGGTGACCGCCGCACCGGACAGGGCGAGCTTGACCGGCGTCGCACCTTCACGGCCCAGCGCGGAGACCGAGTAGACGACGACCGAGGCCACGGCCGCCCCGAGGAACGCGAACCAGACGTAGCCTTGCGGTGAGGCGACCCCGATCGAGATGCCGATCACCACGAACAGCGAGGCACCGGCGTTGACCCCGAGAATGCCGGGGTCGGCCAGTGGGTTACGGGTCACACCTTGCATCACCGCGCCGGCCAGACCGAGCGCAGCCCCGGCCAGGACGCCGAGGATGGTGCGTGGCACGCGGAGTTCGCGGATCACCAGCTGGTCGGTGTTCCCGGGGTCGTACGCGACCACCGAGTCCCAGACCGCCTGCAGCGGAGTCACTCGGGTGCCGACCGCCAGGCTGAGAAAGCACAGCACCACGACCACGGCGCTGCAGATCACCAACCCCAGGACGCGGGTCGACAACCGACGTCTGACGACGGGAGCCACCGGCGCAGCCCGATGCTGCGAGATCGCTGTCACCGCCATAAGGCGAGCCTAACCTAGCGAATCCAGTACGAGGTTCGTCTGATCACGCATGAGCACCGGCCGCACAGACCGACTCGGCCGCGTACCGGGGGTGTCATACGACAGGCGGAACCGGGCGGTAGAACCGATCGATCCCGGTACGCCGTGCCTGCCACCAGACCAGCGCGACAGTGATGGCGTTCATCACGAGGGAAACGGCGAAGGTCAGCGGGGTGCCGCGGGTGTCCTCCCCCACGAACACCTCGTCCCAGCCGCCGATCAGCGTGGTGATGACGGTGACGCCGATGTTGTTCACGGTATGCAGGACGATGGCGGCCTCCAGACCACCGGTACGCCAGGTCATCACGGTCGCGGCCACCGAGAAGGCAGCGAGATCGGCGAGGATCCACGGATCGAGACTGCCGTGGGCGACCGCGAAGGCCGCCGCCGCGACGATCCCAGGAATCACCCAGGACAGCACCGGTCGGCGGAAGCAGGAGCCGATGTTCTGCAGCACCCAGCCGCGGAAGGCGTACTCCTCCGCGGCCGCCTGACCCGGAGTCAACAGCACCGCCATGACCAGCAGAATCGGCCACTGCTCCGGTCGTGAGGACTGCGGCGGCTCGATCAGGGCGGAGATGCCGAGGTAGAGGACCCACAGCGGCGCCAGCACGACGAGGCAGCGCAGCACCCAGCGCCACCGGATCCGGCCGGCGACCGAGGAAAGGAACCCCGGACGAACGCGGTGCACCGCCCAGGTCGAGAGCATCGCCGCCGGAATCAGCACCGTTACGACCAGCAGCGTGTAGAGGTAGCCTCCGGGTCCCAGCGATCCCTCGATCGAGGAGATCTCGTCGAGCCAGAGATCGATGCCGTCGAGGGTCGTCTCGCCGGACAGCAGTCCGTATGCCATCGCGATGGGCAACGGCAGCAGCGTGAAGAACCCGAACATCGCAAGCAGCAGAAGGAAGGCGAGGATCGGACGCCACCAGGTGCGGGTGGGCCCACGCAGCAGTTGGGCGTAGCTGACCGGGACCTCGGGCAGCCGGCGTACGGGCGCGCGCCACGGCTGCGGCGGCACCTGCAGCTCCGGCGGAGGGCCGAATCCAGTCGGCTCGAAGCTCGGGATCGGCTGCCAGGTCGACGGTGGCGCATCGTCGCCAGAACCGGACCACCCGCCCTCCGTGGGAGAGCGGGTGGTGTCGGGATCGTGCACGGGAGAATCGTCAGCCGCGCGAGCCGGCCGCACTGCCCGCCTCGGCCGGCGAACTGGCGATACCAACCTGCCGCTTGGTGCTGATCACCACCGCGATGACGACGACCGCCAAGGCGACCAGTGCGATCGGGTAGCGCAGCGCCGACGGCGTGGCACTGAGCGGCGACATGGCCACCACGGCCGGGGCGATCAGCACCGCGACCAGGTTCATCACCTTGATCAGCGGGTTGATGGCCGGGCCCGCGGTGTCCTTGAACGGATCGCCGACGGTGTCACCGATGACGGTCGCGGAGTGTGCTTCGGAGCCCTTGCCGCCGTGGTGGCCGTCCTCGACCAGCTTCTTGGCGTTGTCCCAGGCACCACCGGAGTTGGCAAGGAAGACCGCCATCAAGGTGCCGCAGGCGATCGCACCGGCCAGGTAACCGGCCAGGGCCGGGGCGCCGAGCCCGAAGCCCACCGCGATCGGCGCCATCAGGGCCAGCAGACCCGGGGTGGCGAGCTCACGCAGCGAGTCGCGGGTGCAGATGTCGACGACCTTGCCGTACTCCGGCTTCCCGGTGCCCTCCATGATCCCGGGGATCTCGCGGAACTGGCGGCGTACCTCGTAGACGACCGCGCCGGCAGCGCGGCTGACGGCATTGATGGCCAGACCGGAGAACAGGAACACCACGGCCGCACCGAGGATCAGACCCACCAGGGTCGGCGGTGCGAACACCACGGCCTGGACCTCGAAGTCGTTGTACTTCTCCACCAGCACCGCACGGATCGCGTCGGTGTAGGAGCCGAACAGCGCGGTCGCGGCGAGCACGGCGGTCGCGATCGCGATGCCCTTGGTGATCGCCTTGGTGGTGTTGCCGACCGCGTCGAGCTCGGTGAGGATCTTCGCGCCCTCGCCGTCGACGTCGCCGGACATCTCCGCGATGCCCTGGGCGTTGTCGGAGACCGGGCCGAAGGTGTCCATGGCCACGATCACGCCGACGGTGGTCAGCAGGCCGCAGCCGGCCAGCGCGATGGCGAACAGGGCGACGATGCCGATGCCGCCGAGCAGGTAGGCGCCGAACACCGCGGCCGCGATCACCACGGCGGTGTAGACCGCGGACTCCAGGCCGACCGAGATGCCGGACAGCACGACGGTCGCGGCACCGGTCAGCGAGGTCTTGGCGACGTCGTTCACCGGGCGATGCTCGGTGCCGGTGTAGCGGCCGGTCAGCGAGAGGATGATGACGGCCAGCACGATGCCGATCACCACCGAGCCGATGGCCACGATCCGCGGATCGTCGATCGGGCCGGCCTGCACGCCTTCGACCCGCAGGTCCGCGAAGCTGGACGGCAGGTACGCGAAAGCGGCCACAGCGCAGAGCACGGCCGAGATGACCGCCGAGAGATAGAACGCCCGGTTGATGGTGGTCAGACCACCCTCTCCCTCGCGGGGCTTGGTCAGGTAGATGCCGATGATGGCGGTGATCACGCCGATGGCCGGCACGATCAGCGGGAAGACCAGGCCGAACTCGCCGAAGGCGGCCTTGCCGAGGATCAGCGAGGCGACCAGCGTCACCGCGTACGACTCGAACAGGTCGGCGGCCATGCCGGCGCAGTCGCCC
>JASGEZ010000073.1:0-56748 GCA_047605905.1 Microlunatus sp. | reverse complement strand
GGCCTGCTCGGCGGCCCGGGACCGTTCGGCGCTGCGCGACAGCAACGCCGCGGCCTCGGCCCGCGGTCCGGCGTTCTCCAGCCCCGGCGTACGGTCCTCCTCCTCGTGCTGGTCGATGCCGGCGCCGAGACTGCGGGCCAGATCGAGCATCACCCCGATCACCACCAGATAGACGCCGATGTCGAAGAACACCGAGGTCACCAGGTGGATGTCACCCAGCAGCGTGACGTCGGCCCACGGGGTGGGCAGATAGCTCACGTACGGAGCGTGGATGCCGATCTCGAAGCTCTGCCCGATCCGGCCGCCCACCAGCAGCGGAGCGGCCATCGCCAGCCCGGAGGTGAGCAGTCCGGCGCCGAGCACCCAGCCCGCGTCGACGGGGGCGGCCTCGTCGAGTTCGTGCCGGCCGCCGGCGAGATAGCGGATCATCAGGGCCATGCCGGCGACCAGTCCGCCGGCGAACCCGCCGCCCGGGTTGTTGTGCCCGCTGAACAGGAAGAACAGCGAGACCAGGATCATCACCGGGAACAGCAGCCGGGTGATCACCTCGAAGATGATCGACCGCTTGATCGGCGACAGCTGCTCGGTGCCGCGGAGCCAGGTCATCCGCCCTTGCGTGCTGTTGGCCGAGCGTGGCATGGGTTGGCGGATGATCCGGCGGAACGGCCGGTTGGTGCCGGACGGCGCGTCGATCTCGGTGTAGCGCCGATGCAGGAAGATCAGGCTGGCCACCCCGGTGGCGGCGACCACGAGCACCGAGATCTCGCCCATGGTGTCCCAGGAGCGGATGTCGACCAAGGTCACGTTGACGATGTTCTTGCCGTAGCCGAAGGTGTACGCGGCGTCGTAGAAGACCTCGGAGACCGGCCACGTCACCCGGGCGCCGGCCGCCAGACAGACGACGACCACCACCGTGCAGCCGACCGCGATCGCGACCATCAGCCGCCACCAGCGGGAGGAATGCAGCGGCTGGTCGGTGAAGTACTTCGGCAGCTTGCGCGCCACCAGCACGAACACCACCACGGTGACGGTCTCGACCAGGATCTGGGTGAGCGCCAGATCGGGCGCACCGTGCAGCAGGAACATCAGCGCCGTGCCGTAGCCGGTGACGCCCACCAGGACAACTGCCTTCACCCGGCCGCGGGTGGTGGCGGCGAGGACGGCGGCCACGATCATGGTCGCGCCCACCAGTAGCTGCCCCGGCATATCCCACAGCCGCAAGCCGGCCGGCCAGTAGTTCATCCGCAACAGCACAGCGTTGGTCAGCACCACCAGCACGAGCAGGATCGTGCCGAGATAGATCGGCAGCGAACCGCGCTGCGTGCGAGCGGTGACCTCCACCGCGGTGCGGTCGATGCCACGCATGACCGCCTGGTAGACCTCCTCAGCGTCCCGGCCAGGCGGGAAGGTCCGCTGCACCCTGCTGAACCACTCCCGGACGAGAAACAGGGTCACACCACCGGCCAGGGCGACCACCGACATCAGCAACGGAACGGTGACCCCGTGCCACAAGGCGATGCCATGGCTCGCTTTGCCGACCTCCGCCGTGGCCGCAAGCGGATCCAGCACGTGGGTCAGCGCGGGTCCGGCGAACCCGCCGGCCAGGCAGGCAACGGCCAGGATCACCGGCGCCACCACGAAACCGGCCGGCTCGGTCTTCACTTCCGTCGGCGGTGTCTGGTCCTTGGTGGCGAACGCGCCCCACAGGAAACGCAGGGTGTACGCAACGGTCAGGGCCGAGCCGGCGACCAGCGCACAGAGCAGCAGCAGACCCGGCAGCGGCGGGATCCCGGTCCCGTCCCCGTCCGGCACCAGATAGACCAGCGACTCGAAGGCCGCCTCCTTGGCGGTGAAGCCGATCAGCGGCGGCACCGCGGCCATCGACAACGCAGCGACGGTCGCGGCACCGGCGACGACCGGGAGCCGTTTGGCCAGGCCGGAGAGCTTGCGGAGATCCCGGGTCCCGGTGGCCCGGTCGACGATCCCGACGACCAGGAACAACGCGGCCTTGAACAGCGCGTGGGACACGATCATCGCCACCCCGGCCAGGATCGCGGACCGGGTGCCGAGGCCGCACATCGCCATCAAGAACCCGAGCTGACTGACCGTGCCGAAAGCCAGCAGCAGTTTGATGTCGTGCTGCCGCAGTGCCCGCCAGGCACCGATGATCATCGTCGCGGCGCCCAAGGTGAGCACCACCGGTCGCCAGCCGGGCAGATCGGCGAAGACCGGAGCCAGCAACGCGACCAGGTAGACGCCGGCCTTGACCATGGCTGCGGC
This sequence comes from Microlunatus sp., assembly GCA_047605905.1. Lineage (GTDB taxonomy): Bacteria > Actinomycetota > Actinomycetes > Propionibacteriales > Propionibacteriaceae > Microlunatus. The sequence goes on along the minus strand of JASGEZ010000073.1, from coordinate 54,468 downwards.
GTGCAGATAGGCGCTGACCGGGGTGGGCGCCGCCATCGCACCCGGGAGCCAGAAGTGGAACGGCACCTGGGCGGACTTGGTGATCGCGCCGACCAACAGCAACAGGATCGCCGCGATCGCCAGTGGCCCCGAACCCAGCCGAGCCGGGTCGGCGAGCACCGCGGAGATCGAGAAGGTGCCGGCCCCGACGCCGGCCATGACGATGCCGATCAGCATCGCGAGGCCACCGAACGTGGTCACGATCAGGGCGTTCAGCGCCGCACGACGGTTGGCCGACCTCGTCGGGCTATGACCCACCAGCAGGTAGGAGAAGACTGTCGTCAACTCCCAGAAGACGTACAGCAGGATCAGGTCGTCAGCGGTGACCAGGCCGAGCATGGCGCCGGCGAAGGCCAGCAGCAGTCCCCCGGTGCGGGCCGGGATATCGGGCTCCGGGAAATACCACCGGCAATAGAACAGCACCAGCGCGCCGACCCCGGTGACCAGCAGCGCCAGCACCCACTGCAGAGTCGCCATCCGATAGGACAGATCGATGCCGAGTGCCGGGATCCACGGGGTGAACCACTCCAACGACTCGCCAGGGACGACCACCGACGCCTGGGCGACCAGCCACCCGAACGCCACCGCCGGGACCGCGGCGAGCATGAAGAACGCCCGAGCGCGCAGCACTCGGACCAGCAGCGGCGCGAAACACGCCACCGCGAAGTGCACGGCGATCAGAAGGGTCACGTCGGCCTCTCGTCGGTGGGCTGGCGGGGGCTTCGTCGTGGGGTCTCGTGGTGGTGGTCCAGACACTAGCCGAGCCGACTGACACGACAACACTGCTGGAACGCGGCTGAACCGCGCGCGACACCAGGTAAGGAGCTGATACCTCCGCACCCCGTTGAATCCGCCCGGCAGTGGACGTGTGGTTTGCTACCGGAGTGTCGATACCGGCAGGCTTTGCGCCATGAGTGCAGCAGAGGTACGCGCAGCGGTCGACCAGCGATTCCCGGGCTCGGATGACGCTCCGGCAGGCAATGAGTTCGTCATCTTCAGCAAGCCCGAACTGGGTCGGCTGACCGGTGCCGACCTGGCGAAGGTCTGGGACCTGCTCGCATCCTCCCTGAGCGCGTACGGCGTGGCGGTGCACCAGTCACTGATCCTGACCGGGCCGGAGCTGGAAGCCAGCGGGGCGATGGCCGCGCACTACGGCGTGATCAACAAGATCTCCCGGCTCGGACGCTCCGCCCTCACCGAAGCGACCGAGCAGGCCCTGAGCGAGCAGTACTCCGACGAACTGGCCGCGGGCGCGCTGGTGCTCGGCGGCCATCAGTTCCTGGACGCGTATCCGGAGTTCAGCCCGTACCCCCTCGGGGTGCTGTTCGCGAACCAGTCCGTCGGACGGCTCGGCCCCGGCAGCTATGCCGCGGCGGCCACCGTCGACGGACAGCCGGTCATCATCCTCAACGGTTTCCATCCGCGACAGCTGAGCTTCTTCACCGCCGACGACACCGTCTGCGCCTTCCTGCAGTGCAGCAGCGCGACCGCGTGGCAGTCGCTGCGAGGCGAGCTGATCGGCGCCACCGACCCGTCGAAGGCGGATCCGGCCTCGATCCGCGGCACCCTCTTCGCCGATCCCGGCGGCTTCGGGCTGGCCAGCGTCTCGTACAACTTCAACGGCGTGCACATGTCCGCCGGCCCGCTGGAGGGTCTGGTCGAGTTGGCCCGGTTCTTCGGCGGCTCACTAGCGGACTACACGTTCGCCTCGGTGCTGACCGACGCAGGGATCGATGCCGACGACATCGCTGCTCTGGCGGACAATCCGACCCTGGAAGCCAACGGCGAACGGGGCTCTGCCTTCGACCTCACCGAGGGCGTCGACGCCGCGCCGGCCGCGGCTCTGCTGGCCGGAGCCAACCCGGCCGACTGAGTCTCGAGCCGACTGAGTCTCGAGTCGACCGAGTCGCGGTCAGGAAGCGCGCGCCGCAGCCTGAGCGTCCAGGCGCCGGCCGAGCACGAACGACATCAGCCACAGACCGGCGAAGATGGCACCGACCGCGTACATGGCGGGCGTCAGCAGCCCGAGCAGGATGCCCACGGGTTGGGCGATCCAGCCGACCAGGTAGCCCACCGGCTTCCGGAGTAGACCCGCCGCGACCAGGGCCAGCAACGCGCCGACGCTGCCGGCGGCGATGGCGGTGCCCGGCGCGACGCCGGAGACCAGGATCATCACCGGCACGGCCAGACCGAAGACGACCACCTCGAAGAGCAGCAGGGTCAACATGACCACCCGCATCGGGTTGCTGTTCGGGAGTGCGTAGTTCATCGCTGGTCCTCGTCGTCCAGGTCGTCGGCGAACGGATCCTCGTCATCGTCGTCCGACTCGGTGCTGAAGGACTCGCCTTCGACGGTCTCCCCCGTCAGATGCGCGTCGACCAGTTCGGCGTCGCGGGCATCCCAGTCCCAGTCCTCGTCGGCGTCGGAGTCGGCGTCGGGCGCACCCTTGTCCTCGGTGTCGGAATGGACCAGCAGCGTCCGTGCCTCCCCGACCAGCACCACGGATCCGGTGACCAGCACCCCGGGAGCGCCGACGCCGTCGGATTCGGCCAGCGTGACCGCGGTCTCGATGGCGTCGTCGAGCCGTGGGGCGACGGTCACCCGGTCGGCCCCGAACACCTCTGCGGCCAGCACGGCCAGTTCCTCGGCCGGCAGTCCGCGACTGGTCGAGGCGACCTGAGTCACCACAACCTGCTGCATGATCTCCGACCAGATCTCCAGGATGCCGCGTACGTCCTTGTCCCCCATCACCGCGATGACACCGACCAGCGGCGTGAACTCGAATGCCTCGGTCACCGCCGCTGCTGCAGCGCGGGCCCCGTGCGGATTGTGCGCGGCGTCCAACACGACCGTCGGTGAGCGGCGTACGACCTCGATCCGGCCGGGCATGGTGACACTCGCGAAGCCTTCGCGGACGACGTCGGCGTCCATCGCCTTCATGCCGAGGAATGCCTCGGCCGCGGCCAGCGCCTGAGCGGCATTGGCCGCCTGATGGGCGCCGTAGAGCGGTAGGAAGATCTGATCCACCGGCCCCTCGGCCGCATTCAACCGGAGCAGCTGACCGCCGACGGCCGGGACTCGTTCCAGCACCCCGAACTCCAGCCCCTCGCGCTGCACCAGCGCGCCGACCTCCGCACAGCGCTCCAGCAGCACCTGAGCCGCTTCGATGGGCTGGCCGGCCAGGATGGCCTGAGCGCCCGGCTTGATGATGCCGGCCTTCTCCTGCGCGATCTCGGCGACGGTGCCGCCCAGCAGATGAGCATGGTCGACATCGATCGGCGTGATCACCGCGACGTCACCGTCCGCCACATTGGTGGCATCCCAGGTGCCACCGAGACCGACCTCGACGATCGCGACGTCGACCGGGGCGTCGGCGAAGGCCGCGTACGCCATTGCGGTGATGATCTCGAAGAAGGTCATCGCGACACCGTCGATCTGCTGGGCGTCGACCAACTCGAGATAGGGCTCGAGTTCGCGATAGACCTCGTCGAAGCGCTCCTCGGTGATCGGCTCGCCGTTCACCGTGATCCGCTCCGTCACCGACATCACGTGCGGGCTGGAGAATCTGCCGGTTCGCAAGCCGGCCGCACGCAGCAGTGCGTCGATCATCGCCGCGGTGCTGCCCTTGCCATTGGTGCCGGTGAGATGGATGACCGGATAGGCCCGCTGCGGATCGCCGAGCAACTCGGTCAGCGCGGCGATCCGGCCGAGGCTCGGCGCGATCCGATGCTCGGGCCAGCGGCTGGTCAATGCGGCGACGATCTCGGCATGGGAGGCGTCTTCGGACGGGCGGGCAGTCTGCGACATGGCGCTCCGAGTCTAGGGCGCGTTCGACCAGTGCACGTTCTCCGAACTGTGTGAAGGATTCGGCGCGACCTCGCACCGAGTCCTTCACGCTGCCGAAAGGGTCATCCTGGATCGTCCGGTCAGACAGCAGAGGCCAGCATCCGTTCCGGAACCTCGTCGTCACAGCCTGCGAAGAATCCCCCGACCACGTCCTCGAGCTGATCCAGGGAGTCGGCGGCGAACAGGATCGGCTGATAGCTGGTGATGTCGTAGTTCACGGTGGCCATCTGGACGAGATCCAGCGGCCGGATCTCCATCTGGCTGAACTCGTCCATCTCGCCGTAGCTGGACAAGATGCCGGCTCCGTACGCCTTCAGTTCACCCCGGTCGAACATCACCCCGAACTCCATCGTGAACCAGAAGATGTCGGCGATCACCTGGACGGTCTCGTCCCGCTCGGCCCGCATCACGGCCGCACCGGCGGCCTCGGTGAGCGCGGCGAACCGCGGGCTGGCCAGCTGGTTGCCATGGCCCAGCACCTCGTGGATGACATCCGGTTCGGGGGTGTAGAGCGGCTCGGAGGGATGCCGGACGTACTGGGTCGAGTGGAACACCCGGTCGCCGAGCGAGGAGTAGAACTCCCGCAACTCCACCAGCCCGGGGGCGGCGACATAGCTGAACCCGGTCAGCTCGGTCAGCCGGGCCGACACCTCGTCCAGTTGCGGGATCCGGTCAACGGGCAGACCGAGACGCTGCTTGGCGGCCAGATACTCCGGATGGGCCCGACGGCGGTGCTTGTCGGCCAACTCATGACTGACCTGCCGCCAGATCGCCGTCTCACCCTCGGTGTAGTCGATCCGCGGCAGCGGCTCGCCCGGCTGCCAGGCGACCGCCTGCGCCGCGATGGCATTGCGCCGGGCGCGGTAGTCGGGATCGTTGAAGCCCGGGTGGTTCTGACCCAGGTGCACCTCGACCGTGCCGTCGTCGTGATGCGACACCGGCGAATACAGCTGAGCTTCCTCGAACATCGCGGGCCTCCTCGCCGACGAAGTGCGCTGGTGCCAACGATGCGTCGCCTAGTCGGGCAGCGCAGGGCTGGTCAGGCAACCAGGACACCACTCGGATCGCGTCCGGGAAAGACTGCGCTCCCCCACTGGGCAACTTTTGTCGCGCTAGCCACATCTGACGTGGATAGCTCGACAAAATGCGCAGTCAGGGAGGGCTGCGGGTCTGGAGTGAGCCGTCGGCGTGAAACGGGTTCGCGGCACATTCGGGTGTCTCCATAGAATCTCCCCCATGTCTGCCACGCCTGCTGCCCCGAGTCTCGACGCGCCCCTCGGCGGTGCGCGCGTCGTACCGGAGAAGCCGGCGCTGGAGGGACTGGAGGACAAGTGGTCTGCGACATGGGAGGCCGAGAAGACGTACGCGTTCACTCGGCCCGAGTCGCGCAGCCAGGTGTTCAGCATCGACACCCCGCCGCCCACCGTGTCCGGGTCGCTGCACGTGGGGCACGTGTTCTCCTTCACCCATACCGACCTGATCGCGCGCTACCAGCGGATGCGTGGCAAGCACGTGCTCTATCCGATCGGCTGGGACGACAACGGCTTGCCGACCGAGCGCCGGGTGCAGAACTACTACGGCGTGCGGTGCGATCCGAGCGTGCCGTACGACCCTGACTACACCCCGCCGGCCAAGCCTGATCCCAAGCGCCAGGTGCCGATCAGCCGGCGCAACTTCGTGGAGCTGTGTCACGAGCTGACCCAGATCGACGAGATCGCCTTCGAGAACCTGTGGCGCCGGGTGGGCCTCAGCGTGAACTGGCCCGATCTCTACACGACCATCTCCGACGACTCGGTGAAGGTCTCCCAGCTGGCCTTCCTACGCAATCTGGCCCGCGGCGAGGCGTACCTGTCCGAGGCGCCGACCTTGTGGGACGTGACCTTCCAGACCGCGGTCGCGCAGGCTGAGCTGGAGGCGCGGGACTACCCCGGCGCCTATCACAAGGTGGCCTTCCATCGTGCTGACGGCGGCCAGGCGATCATCGAGACCACCCGGCCCGAGCTCATCCCGGCCTGCGTGGCACTGATCGCGCACCCGGACGACGAGCGGTACGCCGACCTGATCGGCACCACGGTGACCAGCCCGGTGTTCGGGGTGGAGCTGCCGGTGGTGACCCATGAGGCCGCCGAGATCGACAAGGGTTCCGGCCTGGTCATGTGCTGCACCTTCGGCGACCTGACCGACGTGACCTGGTGGCGGGAGCTGCAGCTGCCGGCCCGGGTGATCATCGGCCGGGACGGCCGGATCCTGCGCGAGCAGCCGTCCTGGATCGCCGACGCGGCGCACTGGGAGCAACTCGCCGGCAAGACCACGTTCAGCGCCCGGGAGCAGGTGGTGGCCTGGCTGCGCGAGTCCGGCGACCTGCTCGACGAGCCGACCCCGACCCAGCGCAAGGCGAACTTCTACGAGAAGGGCGACAAGCCGCTGGAGATCGTCTCGACCCGCCAGTGGTACATCCGTAACGGCGGCCGCGATGCCGACCTGAAGTCGGCATTGCTCGCTCGCGGCGAGGAACTGGCCTGGGTGCCGGAGCACATGAAGCACCGGTACGAGAACTGGGTGGGCGGCCTGAACGGTGACTGGCTGGTCTCCCGGCAGCGGTTCTTCGGCGTGCCGTTCCCGGTCTGGTATCCGCTGGACGCCGACGGCGAGCCGAACTACGACGCGCCGATCCTGCCGGACGAGGCCGATCTTCCGGTGGATCCGTCGTCGGCGGTGCCGGCCGGCTACAGCGCCGACCAGCGCGGCGTGCCCGGTGGGTTCGCCGCCGATCCCGACATCATGGATACCTGGGCGACATCGTCGCTGACCCCGCACATCGTCTGCGGCTGGGAGCGCGACCCGGAGCTGTTCGAGCTCACCTTCCCGATGGACATGGCCCCGCAGTCGCACGACATCATCCGGACCTGGCTGTTCTCCCGGGTGGTGCGAGCCCACTTCGAGAACGGCGCGCTGCCGTGGGCCCGGGCGGCGATCTCCGGGTTCGTGATGGATCCGGACCGCAAGAAGATGAGCAAGTCCAAGGGCAATGTGGTGGTGCCGACCGAGATCTTGGACCGGTACGGCTCCGACGCGGTGCGCTGGCGGGCGGCCAAGGCGCGGCCGGGTCTCGACTCCCCCTTCGACGAGAAGGAGATGAAGGTCGGGCGCCGGCTGGCGATGAAGGTGCTGAACGCCTCCAAGTTCGTGCTCGGCTTCCCCGGCGATGCGGCGTCCGCTTCGGTGGAATCCGTGACCGATCCGCTGGACCGGGCGCTGTTGGCCGGTTTGGAGCGGGTGATCGTCGAGACCACCGCGGCCTTCGACGCGTACGACTACACCAGTGCGCTGGAGGGATGCGAGCGGTTCTTCTGGGCGTTCTGCGACGACTACCTGGAGACGGTCAAGGAACGCGCGTACAGCGAGGGTGCCGGGGCAGGCTCCGCGCAAGCGACGCTGGCGATCGCGTTGAAGGTGCTGCTGCGGCTGCTGGCGCCGATCATGCCGTACGTGACCGAAGAGGTCTGGTCATGGTGGCAGGACGGCTCCATCCATGTGGCGAGTTGGCCGAGCGCCGACGAGGTGGCGGCAGGCGGCGACGCCCTGCTGCTGGACGACCTCGCCGTGGCCCTGGCCGCCATCCGCGGCGCGAAGTCGCAGGCCAAGGTGTCGATGCGTACGGAGGTGTCCCGGGCCGAGTTCACCGGTGCCGCCGAGGTGCTGGACCGGCTCAAGGAGATCGAGTCCGACCTGCGCGCCGTGGGCCGGCTCGTCGGCGAGGTCCAGTGGAGTGCCGCCGACGTACCGCTGCGGGTGGACGTCGAGTTGGTCCCGCCAGCCCCAACCGCAACCTCCACCCACACCCCATAGGCTCTTGCTCGGGTTTATCGGCTTTGCTCGGTCTGCAGGTCGAGCAAAGCCGACTATCCCGAGCAGGAACGTGCGGGCTGCGTGACCCCGCACCGGGATCATCCAGCGAATAGGGAGTCGTCGATGCGGATCGCGCTTGCTCAGTTGGTCTCCGGCGAAGACCCGTACGCCAACCTCGACCTGGTTGCCGATGCGGCTCGGCAGGCCGCCGAGCAGGGTGCAGACCTGCTCCTCTGCCCTGAGGCGACTATGCGTCGCTTCGGGCTGCCGCTGCTGGAGATCGCCGAACCCGCCGACGGCCCGTGGGCTCAGCGGCTCGCCAGCATCGCCGAGGAGCACGGCCTGGTTGTCGTGGCCGGCATGTTCACCCCGTCCGACGACGGCCGGGTACGCAACACCCTCCGGATCGTGGGCTGCGGTGTCGATGCGGCGTACGACAAGATCCATCTGTTCGACGCGTTCGGCTTCACCGAGTCCGACACGGTCGCTCCCGGTGAGGAGGTGGCGGTGGTCGGGATCGCCGGTGTCCAGGTCGGGTTCGCGCTCTGCTACGACCTCCGCTTTCCCGGCTTGTTCACCACGCTTGCCGAGCGCGGCGCCCAGTTGATCTGCGTCGCGGCCTCCTGGGCTCCCGGTCCCCGCAAGGTCGAGCAGTGGGAGTTGCTGGCCCGCGCCCGCGCACTGGACAGCACCTGTTTCATCGCTGCCGTCGGTCAGGGCGACCCAGCCACGATCGGGATCGAGAATCCGACGAATGCCCCGACAGGTGTCGGTCACTCGTTGGTGTCCTCCCCCACCGGCATCCTCGTGGACTCACTCGGTGCCGAGCCCGGGCTGCTGATCGTCGACATCGACCCGACGACCGTCGAATCGGTACGCCAGGTCATCCCGGTGCTCGCCAACCGCCGCTTCCCCTGACCCTTCGCCGACTTGTCAGATCCCACGGTTGTCCGGGCGACCACAGAATCTGACAACTCGGCAGGATGGCGGGTCGGGTCACTGGTTGAACAAGACGGCGAAGCGCTCGATGGCCCAGATGTTGACGGCCCCCAGCACGGGCCAGCCGACCAGACTCCAGACCAACAGCAGCGGTTTGCGCCACTGAGCGATCAACGCCGCGACCCATATCCCGGCCGGCACCAGGGGCCCGATCAACCCCACTGCGACCGGAGGCAGCCAGCCCAGCGCGCATTCCACACACAGCGGGCCCGCGGCGAGTGACATCCCGCCGACGAAGAACCAGATCACCGAGCAAGCGAGGGCGGCGGCGATGCCGAGGAAGGCGATGATCCGACCGAAGACCACCGGCACCGGCGTCGGTGGACGTCGGTTCGGGAAGGGTCCGTACGGCAATGGTCCGGGAGCCGGTGGCCGAGGCTGCTGCCAGGGACCAGGATGCGACATGGCGCACAGTCTCCCACCCGACCGGATCAGCAGTGAGCCATCACAAGACTGCCATCGCAGGTCGATCCGCGGGACGATGGCCCACCCGATCCGGCGCCCGGTCGATCGACCGCGCCGGCAGCGAGCAGACGATCTGTACGAGGCCATCCTCGTCCCAGGTCTGTCAGGCTTCCGGCCGTCAGCCAGCAGCATCGCACGGTGTGTCGCCGGCAGCCGTGGCATCGGGCCGAAGAACCGGAGCTCGCGGCTGTGCTCGGACAGGCGAGCGAACCACTCGTCGACGACTTGGTGATCGTCGGCTCGCAGCGGACGCAGGTGCAGGCGACCCATTACGGCTCTCCCCCGAAAGGCAGTGGTGGTTGGTCACCTCAGACTCGATAACAAAGGCTGCCCGACCATCGGTAGCGACTACGCAGATCCACACCCCCGCCACCAACCCGCCGCTGACCTCAGTCGGTGGCCAGTTCCTCCGGACCGGTCTCCACCAGCGCGACGGCCAAGGTCTGGGCGTCGTACGGCCCCAGGTGTCGGATCCCGTTGACGTAGAAGGTCGGGGTGCCGTGAATCTCGGACGTCTCGGCGTCGATGGCGTCGTCGTCCACCCGGTTCTCGTACCGCCGCGTCCGCAGATCCTCGTCGAACCGCTCCATGTCCAGGCCGATCGCTGCGGCGTAGTCACGCAGATCGTCCGGCTCCAGCGCGTCGGAATGGCCGAACAGTTGGTCGGCCATCTCCCAGAACCGGCCCTGCGCGGCGGCGGCCTCACTGGCCAGCGCAGCGGCCCGGGCATGCGGGTGCGGCTCTTCCATCGGCAGATGCCGGAACACATAGCGCAGGTCATCCCCCAGCCACTCGCGCAGCTCGGCGATCGACCCGGTCGCCTTGGAGCAGAACGGGCACTCGAAGTCGGCGTACTCGACCAGGGTCAGCGGCGCGTCCACCCGGCCGCGGATGTGGTCCCGTTCCGGATCGACCGGTCGCAGCAGCTCGATCGGCGGCCCGCTGAGCGCCGCGTCGGCGCGACCCAGATAGAAGCTCAGGGCACCCAGTCCGGCGGCGATCAGCGATGCGGCGAACACTCCGACTCGTGCCTGGTCCTGGAGGGCCAGGTCGTCCAGCGCGAGGTCGACGATGAACAGCGAGATGGTGAAACCGATGCCGGCCAGCGCCGCTCCCCCGGCCAGCTGTTTGTGGGTCAGACCGGGTGGCAGTTCCGCCCACCGCGTGCGAGCCGCCAGCCGCGCACCGAGCAGCACTCCGACGAGTTTGCCGATCACCAGACCGGCGATGACGCCCCAGGTCAGCCGCGAGGTCGCCGCAGCCGCCAGTGACTCACCACTGAGGGACACCCCTGCGTTGGCCAGGGCGAACAGTGGCAGCACCACCAACGCGATGAATGGCCGCAGCAGGACCTGGAGTCGCTCGTTGATCGCGACCGAACTGGTGATCTGTCGGCGGGCCAGCCGCCCGTACTCGGCACTCGGGCTCTGTCGGAAGGCGCGGGTGACAGCCTCGACCCGCTCGACGGCCTCCCGTTTGGGTGGATAGACCGGCAGGATCAGCGCGATCGCCACGCCGGCCAGCGTGGCGTGCACCCCGGACTGGTACGCCGCGATCCAGGTGAGGATCCCGATAGCCAGGTAGGCACCATCCCGGCGGACCCGCAGCCAGCGGAACAGCCCGACAACGGCCAGGCCGAGCAGCGCCAGGCCGAGCCAGCCCCACGACAGGGACTCGGTGTAGAAGAACGCGATGATGGTCAGCGCACCGATGTCGTCGGCGACCGCCAACGTGACCAGGAAAAGCCGCAGCCGGGTGCCCGGTTTGGGGCCGACGAGTGCCAGCAGCGCCAGCACGAAGGCGGTATCGGTGGAGACCACGACACCCCAGGCGTGCGCGGCCTCCGTACCCACGTTGAGGGCCAGGAAGATCAGCGCCGGCAGCAGCAGACCCGCCACCGCCGCGACGATCGGCACCGCGGCTCGGCGCCGGTCGGTCAGCTCACCGATGGCGAGTTCGCGCTTGACCTCCAGGCCGATGGTGAAGAAGAACAGCGCCATCAGTCCGTCGTTGACCCAGTGTTTCAGGTCCAGGATCAGCTCGTACGGGCCGAGCACGAAGCCGGCCTCCAGATGCCAGAACTCCTCGTACGTGGCGCCGATCGGCGAATTGACCCAGACGACCGCAAGCAGCGTGGCCGCCACCAGGATGGCAGCCGATTGCACGGTGTTCTCGGCGATCTCGGAGAGTCCGGCCGAGGCGCGACCGATGACCTTTTGGCTGCGCGTACGCAGCCGCGGCACCAGTCCGAAACTACTGTCGGTGACCACTACCTGCCTGGCGCTGGATCAGGCGGACCGCTCGCGCCGCTCCCGCTTCGCGAACTTGTCACGCGGCACCAGGGTCGGCAGCACCGAGTCCTTCACCACCTCAGCAGTGATGATCACCTGAGCGACGTCGTCCCGGCTGGGCACGTCGTACATGATGTTGAGCAGCACCTCTTCGAGGATCGCCCGCAGTCCCCGGGCACCGGTGCCACGCAGCAGAGCAAGGTCGGCAATCGCCTCGATCGCGTCGGCGGTGAACTCCAGGTCCACCCCGTCGAGATCGAACAGCTTCTTGAACTGCTTGATCAGCGCATTGCGCGGCTCGACCAGGATCCGGATCAGCGCCGCCCGGTCCAACGGACTGACCGAGGCGATCATCGGCAGTCGGCCGATGAACTCCGGGATGAGCCCGAACTTGACCAGATCCTCCGGCCGGACGTCGTGGAACGGATCCTCCGACGCTGCCTTGCGGCTCTCGATGTCGTTGTTGAACCCCAGCGGACGCTTGCCGACCCGGGACGCGATGATGTGATCCAGCCCGGCAAACGCGCCACCGACGATGAACAGCACGTTGGTGGTGTCGATCTGGATGAAGTCCTGGTGCGGGTGCTTGCGTCCGCCCTGCGGCGGCACCGACGCCGACGTACCTTCGAGGATCTTCAGCAGCGCCTGCTGGACGCCCTCACCGGAGACGTCCCGGGTGATCGACGGATTTTCGCTCTTGCGGGCGATCTTGTCGACCTCGTCGATGTAGATGATGCCGGTCTCGGCCTTCTTCACGTCGAAGTCGGCGGCCTGGATCAGCTTCAACAGGATGTTCTCGACGTCCTCACCGACATAGCCGGCCTCGGTCAGCGCTGTCGCGTCGGCGATCGCGAACGGGACGTTGAGCATCTTGGCCAGCGTCTGCGCCAGGTAGGTCTTGCCGCAACCGGTCGGGCCGATCAGCAAGATGTTGGACTTGCTGAGTTCGACACCGTCGTCCTCGGAGCGGCGGGACGGGGTGGTCGACTGGGCCTGCACCCGCTTGTAGTGGTTGTAGACCGCGACGGCGAGCGCCTTCTTGGCTCCGGTCTGCCCGATGACGTAGCTGTCCAGGAACTGCCGGATCTGCTGCGGCTTGGGCAGGTCCTCCAGCAGACCCACCTCGGAGCCCTCGGAGAACTCCTCCTCGATGATCTCGTTGCACAGATCGATGCACTCGTCGCAGATGTAGACGCCAGGTCCGGCAATGAGCTTCTTGACCTGCTTTTGACTCTTTCCGCAGAACGAGCATTTGAGCAGGTCGCCGCTCTCTCCGATGCGGGCCACGCCCCACCTCCTCTTCCTCCGGTCCGGGCCTCAGCGCTCGAACTCTCACGATAACGGCCAACACGCCGAGTGGGGAGAACCCAGATCCTCGGTGTGCCGGTGCCCGGCTCCGGGGCGGACGACCCCGAGTCCGGGCGGTGGGTCAGACGGGAACGGCCTTCAACGACGTGAGGATGCCGTCGATGATCCCGTACTCCTTGGCCTGCTCGGCCGTGAGGTACTTGTCACGCTCGATGTCGCGGCTGACCTCCTCGACGCTCTTGCCGGTGTCGCCGGCCAGCATCTCCTCCATCAGCGACCGGATCCGGAGGATCTCCTTCGCCTGGATCTCGATGTCGGACGACTGGCCATAGCCGCCCTCAGTGGCCGGCTGGTGGATCAGGATCCGGCTGTTCGGCAATGCCAGCCGCTTGCCCTTGGTGCCCGCCGCCAGGATCACCGCAGCGGCGGAAGCGGCCTGGCCGAGGCAGACGGTCCGAACATCCGGCTTGATGTAGCGCATCGTGTCGTAGATCGCGGTCAGTGCGGTGAACGAACCGCCCGGGGAGTTGATGTAGATCTCGATGTCGCGGTCGGCGTCCATCTGCTGCAGACACAGCAGCTGAGCCATCACGGCGTTGGCGATCTCGTCGCTGATCGGGGTGCCGAGGAAGATGATCCGGTCCTCGAAGAGCTTGGTGTACGGGTCGATGCGGCGCATCCCGTACGAGGTGCGCTCCTCCCACTGCGGAATGTAGTAGTCCATGGTCGGCGCGAACTGGGTGCCGCGGACCATCGGCGCCGCGAAGTCGTTGCTACTCATGTGGGCTGGCTTCCTCACTGATTCGGCGCTTCGTCGGAACGGATCTGGGACGCCGCGGTGAACACGTGGTCGATGAACCCGTATTCCAGGGCCTGCTCGGCGGTGAACCAGCGGTCACGATCGGAGTCGGACTCGATCTGCTCGAGTGTCTGGCCGGTATGTTCGGCGATCAGCTTCTGCATCGTGGACTTGATGTGCAGCGACTGCTCGGCCTGGATCCGGATGTCGCTGGCGGTACCACCCAGGCCACCGGACGGCTGGTGCATCATAATCCGGCTGTGCGGCAGCGCGTACCGCTTGCCCTTGGTGCCCGCGCAGAGCAGGAACTGCCCCATCGAGGCGGCCAGGCCCATGGCCACGGTGGCGACATCGTTGGAGATCCAATTCATGGTGTCGTAGATCGCCATGCCGGAGTCGACCGAACCGCCGGGTGAGTTGATGTAGAGGTAGATGTCCTTGTCCGGATCCTCCGCGTTCAACAACAGCATCTGCGCGCAGATGGCGTTGGCGTTTTCATCGCGGACTTCAGAGCCCAAGAAGATGATCCGGTTCTGCAGCAGCGACTGGTAGACGTTGTCGTCAAGACCGACGCCGCCGGCTCGTCCGGCGGCCCGCGGGCTCAGGCCCGGCAGCGACCCGTTCGGATGGTGTGCGTTCACGCCGATGAACCTACCCCGGCAGGCTCGGCCCGCCGAGCGTTTTCCACCCGTGTTCGCTGTCGGCGCACTCAGACCCGATCCGAAGACCCCAGAAACTGAACGATGGTCAGGGGCCAGGCTGCGGCCTGGCTCCTGACCATCAGGTCAGTGGCTCAGTTGTCCCCGAGAGTGCGTTCCCCCGAACTACGTCTCGTTCGAGCCTGCGCTGCGACAAAGTCCGGAGAGCCTCTCCCCATTTAGGCTCAACAGACCCGAGACGCCTCAACGCAATTCACATGGTGACTAACAAACCTCGCGCAACGCTTGAGGTTTCATCTAGATAAGCTCAAGATCTCCCAAAGACACCGTTGGCGACAAAAAGCCACGCGTACGAGCGGATCTGCTCGTACGCGTGGCTTGCGGGTTGTTAGTGGGGTTTGCGACCCGGTATTACTCGGCCGCCTCAGCGGCATCCTCCGCTGCCGCGGCCGGGTCGGCCAAGCTGCCGTCCGGCTGGATCCGAGCGATCTCGACGACGTCGCCGTTGCTGTCAGTCACGGTGGCTGCCTCGACGATCGCAGCCAGTGCCTTGCCACGCCGGATCTCGAGCATGTACTCGTCGATGTGATGCGGGTGCTCCTGCATGTGAGCGAGGATCTGCTGCGGCGCCGTCCCCTCCTCCTGCGCCTTGCGGAAGATGTGCTGCGTCAGATCGTTCTGCTCGACGGTGACGCCGACTTCCTCGGCGGTCTTGTCCAGCACCAACTGGGCCTTCATGGCGTCGGCGGAGCGCTTCTCCACATCGGCCCAGAAGCTGTCGGCGTCCTCGGCCTCGCCGGTCTCGGCGAGATAGTCGTCCAGATCGATACCGGCACCGTCGAGCTGGGACTGGATCGAGGTCTTGCGGGCCTCGATCTCGGTGGCGACGACGTTCTCCGGCAGCGCGATGTCCAGCTGCGCGATGAGACCCTCGAGCACCGCGTCGCGGGCCTTGGCGGCCTGATCCAGCCGGCCGGCGTTGGTCAGCCGGTCGACCAGGCTGGCCCGCAGCTCGTCCAGGGTGTCGAACTCGGAGGCCGTCTGGGCGAACTCGTCGTCCAGCTCAGGCAGTTCCTGCTCCTGGACCTGCGTGACGGTCACATGGATGTCGGCCTGCTCGCCCTTCTGCGGGCCGCCGACCAGGGTCGAGACGAAGTCCGCGGACTCGCCGGCGGAGAGACCGGTGACGGCCTCGTCCAGACCGTCGAGCATCCCGGTGCTGCCGATCTCGTACTCCATGCCCTCCGCGGTCGCGTCGGCCAGCTCCTCGCCGTCCTTGCTCGCAGCCAGGTCGATGGTGACGAGGTCACCCTCGGCCGCCGGCCGCTCGACGACGGTCTTGGAGCCGAACCGCTGCCGCAGACCGTTGAGCTGGGCATCGATCTGCTCGTCGGTCACCTCGATGGCGTCGACGGTGGCCGACAGGGTCGCGAAGTCGGGCAGTTCGAAGTCGGGGCGGACGTCGACCTCGGCGGTGAACTCGATCAGCTCGCCGTCCTCCAGCTTGGTCACCTCCACCTCGGGCTGTGCCAGCGGGCTGAGGTCATTCTCGGCGACGGCGTCACCGTAGAACTTCGGCAGCGCGTCGTTGAACGCCTCCTGGATGATCGTGAACCGGCCGAAGCGCTGGTCGATCACCAACGGCGGGACCTTGCCCTTGCGGAAACCGGGGATGTTCACCGACTTGGCAATCTCGCGATACGCCTTGTCCATGCTGGGCTTGAGGTCGTCGAACGACACCTCGACGGTGAGCTTGACCCGAGTGGGGCTCAGCCGGTCGACACTGCTGGGCACGCTAGAAACTCCTGATTGGGAATCGAAGGCAACTCGATCCGGGGTCGGACCGGGCACGCTGAAGATGCGGGCTCGCTCGTGAGCCCCGGCAATCCTACGGTCGGCCCGAAACCGGTCCAAATCCTGCGGTGAAGAAGTGGAACTGGTGCAGAAGTGGAGCGGGTGACGAGAATCGAACTCGCATGACCAGCTTGGAAGGCTGGGGCTCTACCATTGAGCTACACCCGCGTGGCGAACTGCCGAGGCAGTACCGTACCGGACTCCGGCCGATCCTGGGTCAGCAACACAACCGTCGGGGCGACAGGACTCGAACCTGCGGTCTCCTGCTCCCAAAGCAGGCGCGCTAGCCACTACGCTACGCCCCGGACATCGCTGCCAGCGGTCTCTCGACTCACCGGCAACGAGACGCCCGATGAGTGTACCCACTCCTGCGCTCCGTCGGCGCCGCATTCACGATTGCGCCTGCCGGTCGGCAGACCAAACTTTTGTCGAGCTATCCGCACCAGATGTGGATAGCTCGACAAAAGTCCGGGTCGGGGTGCCGTCCAGCCGGTGGGCAGGAAGGAACGGAGTCCGCTGAGTGTCGAGACTGATCCCGTGACAGACGGCAACCAGAACACCGTGACTTTCGCAGAGCTCACCGAGCGGATCGAGGCGATCTTCCGCAAAGCGGGTCTCTCGGCCCAGCAGGCCGGCCCGGTCGCCAGGATCATCGCGGCCGGCGAACGCGATGCGGCCGGCGCGCACGGGATCTATCGGATCGACGGGTGCCTGCGGACCGTTCTGGCGGGCAAGGTCAACGCCACGGCGGTGCCCGAACTGCAGGACGACGGATCTGCCGTGATCCGGGTCGCTGCCGATGACGGCTTCTCCGGCGCGGCACTGGAACTGGGCGTGCCGGTGCTGGCCGAGCGTGCCTGCCAGCTGGGCCTCGCTGCCTTGGTGATTCACGACACCGCGCACTTCTCCGCGCTGTGGTACGACGTCGAATCCCTGACCGAGCTGGGCCTGGCAGCGCTGGCGCTGTGTCCGAGCTACACGGCAGTGGCGCCGGCCGGTGGCCGCGAGCCCCTGCTCGGCACCAACCCGATCGCCTTCGGCTGGCCGCGGCCGGGTCGCTCGCCGTACGTCTTCGACTTCGCCACCAGCATGGCGGCGCGCGGTGAGGTCGAACTGCATCTGCGAGCCGGCACTCCCCTGCCCGAGGGCTGGGCGGTCGATGCCGAGGGGCATCCCACCACCGATCCCGAGGCTGCGCTGGCCGGCGCGTTGCTGCCGTTCGGCGGGCACAAGGGATCGGCCATCTCGACCATGATCGAACTGCTGGGCGGCATCATGATCGGCGACCTCACCAGCCCGGAGTCGCTGGCTGCCATGGGCACCGTCGCCAAGATCCCCTCGCACGGCGAACTGATCCTCGCGTTCGATCCGGCCCGGTTCTCCGCCGGTCGCCCCGGCAATCCGGCAGAGCGCGCCGAGATCCTGTTCGACGCGATCCTGGGCCAAGGCGCTCGACTGCCCGGCCAGCGTCGCTATCGGGCCCGCGAACGAAGCCTCGCCGAAGGCATCACCCTGACCGCGGCCGAGGTCGAGCAGTTGGAACGCTTCGAAGCTCTGGGACTCGACGCACTCGCTGAGTAGCTGACTCTGTGACAGAACCGAGGCTCAACCAGCCGCCACCTGCGCATTGTGGGCTTATGCGTCATTGAGACGAAGATCTGTCACAGCCCTCGCACCCAAAGTCGGGCCGATGTGGCAGCCGAAGCCTCAAGCCCCAGGTTCGCGCCAGCCTGCAGTGCTAGCATTGACTGCAGAGTCAGCAAGCTGGGGAGGTGGCCGATGTCGACCTTGACCGTACGCAACCTCGATGAGGACCTGAAGACGCGACTGCGGGTTAGGGCAGCGCAGCACGGGCGCTCTATGGAAGCCGAGGTTCGCGCGATTCTGCGCGAGTCATTGGCTGACGAAGGCGCGCAGCGTGGCCTGGGTACGTGGATCCATGAGCGCTTCGCAGGCCTCGGGTTGGACGAACTCGAACTCCCGCCGAGAACCGAGCGGCCACGCGTGGTGGACTTCGGGGAATGATCGTTCTCGACACGAACGTCATCTCAGAACTGATGCGACCAGTTCCCGACGCCCGGGTCATCGCTTGGGTGGATGCTCAGGACGCTATCGCAGTAACGGCCACAACTGTCGCCGAACTGCAATACGGGGTGGCGAGGCTTCCTGCTGGCGCGCACAAGGCGAAGCTGGCAGATGCGATCCGCGAGTTGGTTGATGTACGCCTGAAGGACAAGGTGCTCGCTTTCGACCGCGCGGCCGCTTCGCACTATGCCCGGATCGCCGCCGACCGAGAGTCCGCGGGACGGCCGATCAGCGTCGCAGACGCCCAGATCGGGGCCGCTTGCCGGGAGTGCAAAGCGTCGCTCGCTACCCGCAACGTCCCTGATTTCGAAGACATCGGGATCACTCTGGTCAACCCGTGGACCGGACAGGTCATACCGGGACAGAGTCGCGGCGCAAGCCCCGGGCTTGACGCCGGCGCTTAGCAGGGTTGCCGCAGACTGATTGCCCTGACGAGTGGGCCGGGCTGGCCTGGGGCCGCCAGCATCAATAGACCAGGACATCGGGTGTCTCACGTCGATAGTGTGACCGCGTGGCTCAAGTAGTGGTGTATGGGCGGCAGGAGTCGCTCGATCGGCGTCGCACGGCTCTGTCGGAGGCGATCCATGAAGCGATCATGATCGCGCTCGAATATCCGCCCGAGAAGAAGTTTCAGCGGTTCATCGCACTCGACACCGACGACTTCATCTACCCCGCCGACCGCGGGGTGGACTACACAATCATCGAGATCTCCATGTTCGAGGGGCGATCGGAAGCCGCCAAACGGCTCCTCATCGCCGAGCTGTTCACTCGCATCGAGTCGAAGACCGGTATCAAGCCGCACAGCGTCGAGATCACCATCACCGAGACGCCGAAGGTGAACTGGGGCATCCGCGGTCAGAATGCCGCAGACCTCGCACTCAACTACCGCGTCGAGGTCTGAGGCCCCCGGCGCACTCAGTCGCTGGTCGCCTTTCGGGCCGCTGCCCACAGGTCGACGCCCGACTCCACCGCATATTGGTCGATGGCGACCAGTTCGTCGGCGGTGAACTCCAGGTTGCGGACCGTCGCGATGTTGTCCTCCAACTGCTTGACGCTGGAGGCACCGATCAGGGTCGAGGTCATCCGGCGGTCGCGCAGCACCCAGGCCAGTGCCAGCTGGGCCAGTGTCTGACCGCGGCCCTGGGCGATCTCGTTGAGCGCCCGGACCCGGGCCAGGTTGTCGTCGTTGATCATCTCCGTGGACAGTGATTTCCCTGCCGCAGCACGGGAATCCGCCGGGATGCCGTCGAGGTAGCGATCGGTCAGCAAGCCCTGCGCCAGCGCGGTGAAGGCGATGCAGCCGACGCCCTCCTGATCCAGCACATCGAGCAGGTCCGTCTCGATCCAGCGGTTGAACATCGAGTACGACGGCTGGTGGATCAGCATCGGCGTACCGAGCTCGCGCAGGATGGCAGCGGCCCGGGCGGTCCGCTCACCGGAATAGGACGACACCCCGACATAGAGCGCCTTGCCGGACCGGACGATCGAGTCGAGCGCGCCCATCGTCTCCTCGAGCGGCGTGTCGGGATCGGGCCGGTGGTGGTAGAAGATGTCGACATAGTCCAGCCCGAGTCGCTGCAGCGACTGGTCGAGGCTGGCGGTCAGATACTTCCGCGAGCCGAGGTTGCCGTACGGACCCGGCCACATGTCCCAGCCGGCCTTGCTGGAGATCACCAGCTCGTCGCGGTACGCCCGGAAATCCTGGCCCAGGATGTGCCCGACATTGGTCTCCGCAGCCCCGTACGGCGGGCCGTAGTTGTTGGCCAGGTCGAAGTGCGTCACACCCAGATCGAACGCCCGACGCATGATCGCGCGCTGCGTCTCGACCGGCTTGTCATCGCCGAAGTTGTGCCAGAAGCCGAGCGAGATCGCGGGCAGCAGCAGTCCGCTGCGCCCGCATCGGCGGTAGGGCTGGACGTCATAGCGATCGTCGGCGGCAACATAGGACATGCCGCGACCCTACACACAGAATCTGCTCGGGATTGTCGGCCTCGCTCTACCTGTAGATCGAGCAGATCCCACCAGCCCCCGGTCAGCGGCGCTGCGACGTACGCGCGATGGTCGGACTCACCCGCCGCGCCCGGGACCGGGACGCCTGGCGTTCCTCGTCCGGCACCACGGAGGTGGACAAGACCACGATCGAGTGCGGCTGGATGGAGTGCTTGCTCCGGGCCCGCCACGGCTTGGCATCGGCCGGATCGACGTCGCCGTGGTGCGTGTCCAGCCGGACCAGCCAGTTGCTGCCCAGCGCGGTCGGCGGAAGGGTGAAGATGATCGGTTCGGACCAGGCGTTGAACAGCAGCAGGAAATGATCGTCCCGGATGGCGCGCCCGGCCTTGTCCAGCTCGGGAATCGCATCACCGTTCAAGAAGACCATCAAACTGCGGGCAAAGCCGGAGTTCCAGTCGCCCTCGTCCATCTCGTGCCCATCGGGCCGCAGCCACAGGATGTCCCCTAGCTCGCTCCTCCCGCCGTGCTTGGCATCCCCGGCGAAGAAGCGGCGCCGGCGGAAGACCGGATGCTTGCGGCGCAGGTCGATGGCGGCCGACGTGTACGCGAGCAGGTCCTGCGCCTCGGCGTCCAACTCCCAGTTCACCCACGAGATCTCGTTGTCCTGGGCATACACGTTGTTGTTGCCGCCCTGGGTCCGCCCCAGTTCGTCACCATGCGCGAGCATCGGCACGCCCTGGCTGAGCATCAAAGTGGTGATGAAGTTGCGCTGCTGCTTGAGCCGCAAGACATTGATCTTGGGATCGTCGGTCGGTCCCTCGGCACCGCAGTTCCAGGAACGGTTGTGGCTCTCGCCGTCGTTGTTGTTCTCGCCGTTGGCCTGGTTGTGCTTCTGGTTGTAGGACACCAAGTCGGCCAGCGTGAAGCCGTCGTGGGCGATGACGAAGTTGATCGAGGCGGTCGGCCGCCGGTCGGAGTGGTTGTAGAGATCCGACGACCCGGTCAGCCGGGAGGCGAACTCCCCCAGTCGGGCCGGCTCTCCGCGCCAGAAGTCACGTACGGTGTCTCGGTACTTGCCGTTCCACTCTGTCCACAGCGGCGGGAAGTTGCCGACCTGATAGCCGCCGTCGCCGAGATCCCACGGCTCGGCGATCAGCTTCACCTGCGAGATCACCGGATCCTGCTGGATGATGTCGAAGAACGCCGACAGCTTGTCGACCTCGTGGAACTGACGGGCCAAGGTCGCTGCGAGATCGAAGCGGAACCCGTCGACGTGCATCTCCTGCGCCCAATAGCGCAGCGAGTCCATGATCAGCTGCAGCACGTGCGGGCTGCGCATCAGCAGGCTGTTGCCGGTGCCGGTGGTGTCGTAGTAGTGGGATTTGTCGGAGTCGACCAGCCGGTAGTACATCGCATTGTCGATACCCCGGTACGCGATCGTCGGCCCGCGCTCATTGCCCTCCGCGGTGTGGTTGTAGACCACGTCCAGGATCACTTCGATGTCCGCCGCGTGCAGCGCCTTGACCATCGCCTTGAACTCGGTGACCTGCTGACCGCGGGCACCACCGCTGGAGTACGCGTTGTGCGGTGCCAAGAACCCGATCGTGTTGTAGCCCCAGTAGTTCGACAGACCCTGCTCGACCAGATGAGAGTCGTTGACGAACTGGTGCACCGGCAGCAACTCGACGGCCGTCACGCCCAGGCCCTTGAGGTGGTCGATGATCACCGGATGCGCGAGCGCGGCGTACGTGCCCCGAATCTCCTCCGGCACGCCCGGGTGGGTCATCGTCAGACCCTTGACGTGGGTCTCGTAGATCACCGACTCGTGATATTCGTGCCCCGGCGGCCGGTCATGGCCCCAGTCGAAGTAGGGGTTGACGACCACCGACAGCATCGTGTGGCCGCGTGAGTCCTCGTCGTTGAACTGGCTCGGATCGTCGAACCGGTACGAATACAGCGACTCGTGACCGTCGATCATGCCCTCGATCGCCTTCGCGTACGGGTCCAGCAACAGCTTGGCCGGATTGCAGCGCTGGCCGTTCGCCGGAACGTACGGTCCGTACACGCGGTAGCCATACCGCTGGCCAGGCTGGACGCCCGGCAGGTAGGCGTGCCAGACGTAGCCGTCCACCTCGGTCAGCTCGAACCGGGTCTCCTCGCCATCGTCGTCGAGCAGGCAGAGCTCGACCCGGCCGGCCACCTCGGAGAACATCGCGAAGTTGACGCCGCTGCCGTCGTAGGTCGCCCCGAGGGGATACGACCTCCCGGGCCAGACATCCATCAGTTTGGTCCTCTCGGTCGGTCGTACGTCGCCATTCTCCTCGGCGGTAGCGACGTCGCGAAACCGCAATGATGCAAGTTATCCGCCGGTACTCCGAGATCAACTCGGCGGGCGAAGGGCCGCCTTGTTCCGAGCCTGTGTCGGTGGGTCCGGTCAGAATGGACAGGTGCGTTCCGAACCGTCCGTGCTGCACCTCGACCTCGACGCGTTCTTCGCCGCGGTCGAGCAGCGGGACAAACCGTCGCTGCGCGGCAAGGCGGTCGTGGTCGGCGGCATCGGCCAGCGCGGCGTGGTGGCCACTGCGTCGTACGAGGCCCGTCAGTTCGGCGTCCGCTCAGCGATGCCGGCCCATGAAGCCCGCCGGCGGGCACCCCATGCGGCCTTCCTCGCCGGCCGGTTCGAGGCCTACCGAGCTGCCAGCCACGAGGTGATGAGCATCCTGCGGGATCTCTCTCCGGCAGTGGAGCCACTCTCGCTGGACGAGGCCTTCGTCGACCTCGCGCAGGCGAAGAGGCCGGTCGAACTGACCAATACCGGGCTGCGCCGGCTCGTGGCCGAGCTCAAGACCCAGGTCGCCGAAGCCACCGGTGGGCTGACCGCCTCGGTCGGCATCGGCTCGTCGAAGTTCATCGCCAAGCTCGCCACCGAGCTGGGCAAGCCCGACGGACTGGTCGTGGTCGCCCCCGGCTCGGAGGTTCCGTTGATCGAACCGCTGCGGGTCAGTGTGATCCCGGGGGTCGGGCCGGTGACCGCGGAGAAGCTGCAACGCATCGGCGTGCACACCGTCGCCGATCTGCAGCGGATCCCGGTCGTCGAACTGGCCCAGGTGATCGGCAAGGCGCACGCCCAAGGGCTGGCCGATCTGGCGTACGCGCGCGACGACCGGCCGGTGGAACCGGAGCGGGAGACCAAGTCGATCTCGGTGGAGGACACCTTCGAGACCGATCTGGTCGACCGGGCCACCCTGACCGCGATCTGCGAGCGTCATGCCCGCCAGGTCGCGGCCCGGCTGCGCTCGCACGGACTGTTCGCCCGGACGGTGACACTCAAATTGCGCCGCCACGACTTCTCCACCCAGACGCGGTCGACAACTCTGCGCTCACCCATCGACGCGCCGGACGAGATCGTCCGGCTGGCCCGCGGTCTGCTGGAGGTGGTCGATCTCACCGGCGGTATCCGGCTGCTCGGTGTCGGGGTGGCCGGACTCACCGAGGTGATCCAGGACCAGTTGTTCGACAATTCGTCCGACGGCCAGGACCATGTCGAGTCCTCGCCACGACCCGGGACCGAGGTCGGCGCAGAGGCGGAGTCGGACGTGGCCGTCGCCGGTGTCACCGGTCGTCGCGGGCACCGTTGGCTGCCCGGCATCGACGTCGAGCACGATGCGTACGGTCGTGGTTGGGTGTGGGGATCCGGACTGGGCCGGGTCACCGTGCGGTTCGAAAGCTGGCAGACCGGGCCTGGTCCGATCCGGACCTTCGCCGAGACCGATCCGGCGCTCCATCGCGCCGACCCACTGCCCTATCTGCCGGTGGCTGCGACCAGGCCGCGGAACAGTCCGTGATCGTCGCCGTACTCCGGATGCCATTGCACAGCCAGCCAGAACGGCCGCTCGGGGTCCTCGATCGCCTCGATGGTGCCGTCGGCGGCTCGGGCGGTCACATCGAACCCGGGGTGCCGGGCAACGGCCTGGTGGTGATGGCAGGTGACCTGCAAGACGTCGCCCACCAGCCGACGCACCGTCGACCCCGATGTCGTGCTGATCGGGGTCCAGCCGAAGGCACCCGGCGCGGGGGCGTGCTCATCGTGACCCACCACGTCCGGCAGATGCTGCTCCAACCGGCCACCGGCGCGGACCGCCATCAGCTGCATGCCTCGGCAGATCCCCAGCACCGGGAGTTCGGCGGCATCGGCGGCGTCCAGCAGCGCCATTTCCCAGCTGTCCCGGTCGAGTCTGCTGGTGCCGGTCATCGGATGCGGCGTCGCACTGTAGCGGGCCGGGTCGATGTCCGCGCCGCCCGCGATGATCAACGCGTCGAGCCGGCCCACGATCTCCGGCGCACCGGACTGCTGCGGTGGCAACAGCACCGCTACGGCGCCGGCGGCCTCCACCGACCGGGCATAGTTCGCGTGCAACAGGTCGGTGGTTGTGTCCCAGGCACCGAACCGTGCCTGCTCCCGGTAGGTCGAGATCCCGATCACCGGCCTGGTCATGGGTGCATTCTGCTGCCTCACTCACCGGATCTGTGCGCCATCCCACCCTCCGTCGTCGGGCCGGCAACCCCCCGGCGACGGCCAGGTTCAGTGCCACGACACCCGCGACCAGCAGCACCGGGCCGGCGGGCATCCCGAGAATGGTCCCAGTCCGGGTCTGTTGGCGCAGGCGACCGCTACCCTGCCTGGCATGTACGCCTGGGTGGGAGTGATCGAGTTCGATCTGCTGCTGGGTGAGGTCTTCTCGCTGAAGCAGAAGCGATCGGTGATCCGCCCGCTGATCGCGGAGCTGAAACGGACGTACGCGATCAGTGTCGCCGAGGTCGCCCATCAGGACCTGCACCGCCGAGCCGGGATCGCGGCGGCGCTGGTCGCCGGCGATCCCGCCCACCTGACCGAGGTGCTCGACACCGTCGAGCGACAGGTCGGCGGTCACCCCGAGTTCAGTCTGGTGACCGCCCGGCGCCGGATCCGCGGACCGGAGGACTAGTTCACGCTCTGCTGTGTGGTGGTCCTCGCCGTGTCCGGCTGCTGTCCGGCTCGGCGGAACGCACCCATGACCACGGTCATGCATCGAAGTGCCCGTCGGCACGAGCCGGAAGCCGCTCGCTGTCCCTAAGCTGACAGACATGTTGCGTCTCGATCGCACCCCCGACGCGGGGCCTCAGACCCGCGACGACGGCGGTGCGCCGCCGGCGCGCGACCGGGCCGCGCTGGCGCTCGATGTCGTCGTGGCCCTGTCGATCCTGGCGGCTGCCACCCGGGTCGTCGAACTCGCGTGGCTCGAGGATCAGCTCGACCGCACCATCGGCTATGCCGGGGTGCTGGCCATAGCGGTGATCCTGTGGCTCGGCTGGCGTCGGGAGAGTGGGCCGCCCGACGGTCGACCGGCGCGGCTGGGACCGTACGCCATCGTCTTCACCGTCGTCGTGACCAGTCTGTTCTTCATCGGTGACCAGCCGCACCCGCTGTTCTTGTTCGTCGTCGCATTGATCATGCTGCTCCGCTCGTACGGTCTGCGAGCCGGCGTGCTCGTCGTGGCGACGATGGTCGGGTTGCAGGCGGTGATCTTCGCCCTGTTCGGCCGGGGCTGGCAGGTGATCGCCGAGCAGGCGGTCGGGTCCTCGCTGCTGTTCGGATTCGGTCTGATCGTCGCCTGGCTGTTCGCCGAGATCGACCAGCAGAGCCGGGCCAACGCCACGCTGGCCGCCCAGGCGCGGGACCGGGCCGAGACCGAGGCGAAGCTGACGGCATTGCAGGAGCGGCAGCGGGTCGCGCGGGACCTGCACGACGGGATCGGGCACCAGGTGACGGTGGTGATGATGTCGTTGCAGTTCGCGGAGCGGATGAGTGACAAGGATCCCGATCGGGCCTGGGCCGAGGTGGCCGCGGCCCGCGGTCAAGCCGCCAAGACCCTCGCCGACATCCGGCTGCTCGCGCGGTCGCTGGCGACGGAGATCACTCCATGATCAAGTCGGAGACGGAGTAGACCTCATGATCAAAATCGTGCTGGTCGACGATCAGGAGCTGCTGCGGCGTGGCATCCGGTTGCTGTTGGAGGCGGCGGGTGGGATCGAGGTGCTCGCCGAGGCCGCCGACGGCCATGAAGCACTGGCGATGATCAGCAAGCATCAGCCCGAGGTCGTGTTGGCCGATGCACAGATGCCGCGGATGGGCGGGGTCGAACTGGTACGCCGGTGCGCGGTCGAGCACCCAGGCTTGCCGGTCGTGATCTTGACGACGTTCGACACCGATGAGCTGGTCCGCGACGGCGTACGCGCCGGGGCGGCCGGGTTCCTGCTCAAGGATGTCTCGCCGGAGCGGCTGGCCGAGGCCATCACCGCCGTCCGGGACGGCGGTGTGGTGATCGATCCCCGGGTCGCCGGCGTCGCGCTGCGCGCCTCGGCCTCCGACACCGGCGAGGACCCGCTCGCCGTGCTCACCCGCACCGAACGGCTCGTAGCCGCCCAGGTCGCGGCCGGCCGTACCAACAGTGAGATCGCCGCCGAGCTGGTGCTCGCCGAGGGGACGGTCAAGAACCACGTCAGCGCTCTGCTCCGGAAGCTGAACGCCCGCGACCGTACCGCCCTCGCCTTGCTGCTCAGCCGATCCGGGTTGTAGCGGCCCTCACGATCCGCCCGACTCGCAGAGTCTTATCCCACCCCGTCCAACGACACGGCGAGAGCTGGTCCGGCCGACGCAGCGCCTGTCCGTATTACTATCCTCAAAGATAGTACTATTAATGATAGTATCTTGAAAGATAGTAAGGGAGGAGGTGTGCGGTGTTCGTCGGACGCCAACCGCAGCTGGCCCGGCTTGAATCGCTCTTGCGGAAAGTCACCGCCGGTCACGATTCCAGGCCAGGTAAGGCGCTGCTGATCCGGGGCCGCCGACGAGTCGGCAAGTCACGTCTGGTCGAAGAGTTCATCGAGCGCACAGATGTTCCACACCTGTTCTTTGCTGCCTCGAGAAGATCGGTACGCGACGAACTCCGGCTCTTCGCCGAAGATGCAGCGGCTTCCACTCTTCCCGGCGCCCGCTTGTTCTCCGATATCGAACTGACCTCATGGGACGCCGCTCTTCGTCTACTCGCCGCAGCCGTGGACCAACAGCTGGCCGTGGTGGTCTTCGATGAGCTTCCGTACCTGATGGAGTCCGATCCGGGTTTCGAAGGAACACTGCAACGCTCCTTCGACCGAGAACTCTCGCGCAAGCCGGTCCTGTTGATCGGCATCGGATCCGATATCTCGATGATGGAGGCCCTCAACGAGTACGGCCGACCATTCCACCAACGTGCATCGGAGATGGTGGTCCCGCCGTTGTCCCCCGCCGAGGTGGGGTCGATGCTCGGTTTGGATGCTGCGGCGGCTTTCGACGCCTATCTGGTCACCGGGGGCCTACCTCTGATCTGCGCCGAGTGGACTGCGAACATGTCGATCTGGGACTACCTCGGTGTCGCCGCCAACGACCCGACCTCGGCATTGCTGGTCTCCGGCGAGCGATCTCTGGCTGCCGAGTTCCCCACCGATGTCATGGCCCGGACGGTCCTCGGAGCCATCGGCAGCGGTGAGCGGACATTCGCCAACATCGGTCGCGCGGCAGGTGATCTACTTCCCGGTTCATTGAACCGGTCTCTCCAGCTTCTCACCCAGAAGCGCATCGTCCGCAGCGAAGAACCGCTGTCGACCAACCCGCCGAGATCGAAGCGTTACCACGTCTCGGATCCGTACCTGCGGTTCTGGCTGCGCTTCCTGGGACCGCATCTTGATGAGATCGAGCGGGGTCGTGGGGACCGGGTCCTGGCACGCATCACGTCGTCGTGGACGTCCTGGCGTGGGCGAGCGATCGAGCCAGTGATCCGGGATGCCCTGGGCGGTCTCCCCGTGGGCACTCCGTCGACCGAGGTGCTCGCATCGAGCGATGGCACTCCTGGGGTGGTGGGCGGTTACTGGACTCGAAGCAACAATCCGGAGATCGACGTCGTCGTCGCCGATCGGTCACCGATTGCGAAGCAGATCCTGGCGGTGGGCTCGATCAAATGGCGCGAAGACGCAGCGTTCACGAGCCAGGACCTCGCTCGTCTCCAGTTGCATCGTCACCAGCTTCCCGGCACGCAGGCCGACACACCGTTGCTGGCTGTCTCCCGAGCGGGCTTCGAGGTGGGAGGCATCGCGACCTTCGGACCAGACGATCTCCTGAGCGCGTACGGCTGACCCCGGAGGTAGCGGTGATCGACAACTCCGACCTCAGCCCAGCCCGGACCGATCCGTTCTCAGGGCCGCTGAGCGATGGCAGCGAGCACTCGCTCGGCCGCGGCGGCGATCACCTGGGGCTCGTCCAGCATCACCAGATGCCGTGACTCCGGCAGCACCGTCTGACGGCCGCCCAGGAGTTCGGCCAGGTCGCGCTGGGCCTCGATCCAGCGCACTCCCCCGGCTCGGCCGGCTGTGATCACCTCGACCGGTAGTCCGACCGGCCAGCGGGTCTCGGCCCGAAGCCGGAGCAGATCGTTGGCCTGCCGCCGATAGCCACCCGACTCCGCGAGCACACTCGCCACCGCATCGGGACTGGAGTACGTGGTCAGCGATCGGGGATCCATCGGGTCGAGCAGCCGGCGCCGGCTCTGCATCGTCACGGTGATCCGGTCAACGATCGGACCCAGTGCCGCCAGCGGCCGATGGTGGGCGGCCCATTCGGCTGAGCGAGCGGTCGCCAACCACGCACGTTCGGTGACCAGGCGACGGGGGGCAGGCTCGACACTGCCGTCGACCAGCACCAGGCCGGCGATCAGCTCAGGGCGCCGGCGAATGGTCGCTTCCGCATGGAAGGAGGCCATCGAGTGGGCGATCAGGACACCACCCGGATGCTGCTCGGCGAGCTCGATCAGGGTCTCGGACTCGTCTGCCAACGTCGGCAGCTGATCCGGCCAGGGCGTGCCACCCATCCCGGGCCGATCGAGCCGGACGATCTGATGACCGCGTAGATGCCTGACCACCGGATCCCAGGCATAGGACGGCATCCCGCAGCCGCTGACCAAGATCAGCGGTGGCCCGTCGCCGGGCTCGACGGTGAGGTGCGCGACGCGCGCTCCGAGCATCACGTCGCGCTCCAGAGTGGTCTTGGGCTCCGGGTCAGCCATGACGCTGCACCAGGGCCAACCAGGCAGCGGCGGTCGCGGTCTGCTGACTCAAGTCGCACCCGTCGGCCGGCTCCCCGCCCGCGTCCAGTGTCAAGCGATCCAGCACCTGCAGGGTGGTCTGCCGAGCGAGCAGCGTGAGGGGCATGCCCCAGGACCGGGTGATGTCGGGATAGCCGTCCTCGGGGAGCATCTGGAGCACCGCCGCCAGATAGGCGTGTTCGGTCACCGGAGGCGGGCGCAGCAACTGCCCGGGCAGCCCGCCGCCCAGCTCTGCACCGAGCCGGCGTACCAGCCGGGATATCCGCTCGTGGTTGGCCGGGTCTGGTGGCAGCAGCGGCTGTACTGCCAGCAGCAACTCCAGTTCCGCGTCCCCGTCCTGTCCCCCGTCCTGGGCGACCAGCGCGACCGACTGGGCGACCACACTCCCCACCCGACCCGCCGCCGACGGACCCAGGTCGCTGCCGGCCATCGCGAGCACCATCCGCAACATGGCCAGCCCCAGCCCGGGTGTCGTCCGATCGAGCCCGGTCAGGAGCGTCTCCGCCAGCGTCACAGCCGCCTCGAAGGCATCGAGATCACCGGTACGCCCATGCTCGCCGAGCAGATAGAGCAGCGCGAGCGGACCGGCATCACGCCCGGATTCCGGGTCGTCCAGCAGCCGTGCAGTCACCAGATCCAACGCATCGGCCGCGTCGTCGACCTCCTCCAGTCCACCGGCACCCAGCGCGGCCTGCAGCACGATCGCCGACGGCAGGTCCTCGATCGAGGCCACACCCGCCGAGGTCCGGGGGCGGGCCAGGATCGTCTCGGCCCAGGTCAGCAGCTGGGTCGCCAGCGGCTCCACCCAGCTGAGCTGCCAGCACACATCGCCCTCGGCCGAACGAAGCTCGACCGGATGCCGACCGGTGCTGTGACAGAAGATCTCCCGCCCGGAGAACTCCGCCTCCTCGAGGCTGTCCACGCCCACCTCGGACGGGACGACCAGCGCCGCATCGGGGTCCTCCGGGAGCAGCACCGGCTCACGGACCTCGTAGACCGTACGCGTGAGGAGCACGTCCCGGCCAGGACCAGCGACCACGGAGCGTGGTGTGGCCAACAATTCCCAGCGCAGTTGCGCCACATAGCGTTGGCCGGGCGCGAGTCGCAGGCCACCGAACTCGAACTGCTCAGGCTCGATGCGATCGACCATCCCGGAGGTCAGGCGTGCGGTCAACAACGGACCGTGACCATCCGCTGCCTGGACTGCCCAGCAGATCCGGGAGTCGGCCGCGAGTGCCGAGACCAGCTGATCCGGCGCCGGCTGCACCCGAAGCGGCAGCCGGTCCAGCACCAGTGGTGTGGCACCCGAGTTCACGAGCAGCAGTCTCGTCATCCATCCTGTGCTGAGTCCGTGCCGGAGCTGGACGTCGAGTGAGTCCCGATGCCGCATCGTGACCTCGATCTCGTCCTCGTCGAGGCCCACTTCACGGTCCAGCCACGGTCCGGACCGGCCGTTCACCACGGCCGGTTCCAGGTCGACGCAGGCCAGGTAGGGCCGCTCCGGCCTGCGGCGATCGGCCACGGAGGTGATCCGGCCGGTCTCGTCGACCGTCAGGATCAGTCGACCGGCATGGCGCACGGTCGTCGCCGCACTCACCCGCGCCGCTGACATCGCCCACACCAGAACAGGTTCCGGGCTGCCAGCACCTCGGTGCGTACCCGGCTGCCGCAGATGAAACAGGGCTGTCCGGCGCGGCGATAGACGTACACCTCACCACCGTGGTCGTCGACCCGCGGCGGCCGGCCCATCGCCTCCGGCGTGTGCTCGGGCCGGACCGTGTCGATCCGTCCGTCGCGGACGCCGATCGGCATCAACTCGACCAAGTCGGACCAGATCGCCCGCCAACTGCGCCGGGACAATTCCTTGCCGGGCCGATGCGGATCGATCCGGTTTCGGAACAGCACCTCGGCCCGGTAGACGTTGCCGACACCGGAGAGCACAGACTGATCCATCAGCAGGGCCGCGATCGAGCGGCCCGATCGCTGGATCTTCGCCCAGGCCAGGTCCGGATCGGCCCCGGGCTGCAACGGATCCGGGCCGAGTTTGGCCGTCATCGCCGTGACCTCCTCCGGCGTGACCAGCGCGCACGCCTGCGGTCCCCGCAGATCGGCGACGGCCTCGTCGGTTGCCAGGCGGACCCGGACCTCACCCCGGACCGGGGTCGGCGGACCGATGTCCAGGCCGCCGATAAGACCGAGGTGGATGTAGAGCGTGCGGTCGTGGTCGAAGTCGCAGAACAACTGCTTGCCGTGTGCCCAGGCCCTGATCATGGTCGTGTCGTCGAGCAGGGCCGCGCTTGCCGCGAAGCGGCCCTGCGGACTGCTGACGCGAACACTGCGATCACGGAAACTGTCGTTGAGCAGTCCGGCCAGCCGGTGCAAGGTGTGACCTTCGGGCATATCAGCGCATCTGTGAGTTGGAGGGTATCTGTCGGTTCGAGGCCATAGGCTGACAACTATGACAGGTGCTCCTGCCCGTGGGACCGATTCCCGCGAGCTCTGGCCCCGCGATTTCGGCCGCGACGGGGTCTCCGGACTCCTCACCCTGGACCGCGCGATGCGTGCCCGTGACGTCTCCCGACCCGATCATGAGGACGAGCAGCTGGCCCTGGACGTGCTCGGACAACTGCTGGCCCGGGTCGACGGCCGCCGCTGAAGCCCGAGGGTCAGCCGACGATCGTCTTCACTCGCTCGGCACGACGTCGACGACAACGCCCAGCGCCTCGTACGTCGGCCGCGCCCGCGCGTCTCTCGTAGCAAGAGTCGCGCCGTGCTCACGAGCCGCCAACGCCACCAGCGCGTCATAGGTAGCGCCCCCGGCTATCCCGCTGCGAGCGAGTTCCCGGTGCACCTCCTGTGCTGTTTCTGGGGACGAGGCGAGCGCCTCGCCGAAGTTCTCCTCGATGAGCCGGACAACATCCATCGGCGTGACACGCGAGTCGCCAGGAAGCCTCGTGAGGACCGCGTACGTATCGACCAGTGCATGACCACTGAGCTGGAGATCCCGCCCGTGCGCCCATCTGGCGACGGCGCGGTGGTGCTCATGAGAGGCGACCAGGAGGGGCACCGCAACGCTCGTGTCCACGCAGACGCGCTGGTCAGTCACCGTCGCCCTGAGTCGATCAGCGCGTACATCAGGTCGTCAGTGACGACAACATCGCCGCGCGAAACCAACCGGCCATCCGGATCCCGCTCCAACCGCGCGGTCCGCCCGCCCGGCGTCACCTGGACTCCGGCCCCGTACGGCGAGATGTCCACGGTGGTGCCGGGAGTCAGGCCGAGGGCATCGCGCAGGTGCTTCGGGAGCAGGATGCGCCCGCCGGAGTCGATGACAGCTTCCATGGGAATACGCTACCAGCGAGATCCCATCCAGCCCGAGTCTGGCGCGGCTACCGCTGCTTCTCGTAGTTGGCCAGCAACTGGATCCGGCGCTCGTGCCGTGGGTCCTCGCTGAACGCCGTCTCCAGGAACAGTTCGATGAAACCGGTCGCCTCCTCGGTGGTGTGCATCCGGCCACCCACGGAGATCACGTTGGCGTTGTTGTGCACCCGTCCGAGCTTGGCGGTCTCCTCGCTCCAGGCCAGCGCACACCGGACGCCGTCGACCTTGTTGGCGGCGATTGCCTCGCCGTTTCCGGAGCCGCCGATCACGATGCCGAGAGAGCCGGGATCGGCGACAACCGCCTCCGCCGCCGGGAGGCAGTAGACCGGGTAGTCGTCCTCCGGGTCGTACTCCGGCGGTCCGTGGTCGATGACCTCGTATCCCTTGGCGGTCAACTCGCTCACCAAGTGCTGCTTGAGTTCGAATCCGGCATGGTCCGTGCCGATGTGTACGCGCATGGCAGCAGTGTGCCAGGTAGCTCCCTGGCTGGCGTGCCGAGGTCAGTCGAAGATCGGCCCAATGGTCCGAGTCCGCTTGAGTTCGTAGAAGCCCTCGAAGCCGGCCAGCGCCACCACGGCGTCGAACAGCTTGCCGGCTGCCTCGCCCTTCGGAGCGGGAGTGATGACCGGGCCGAAGAAGGCGACTCCGTTGACATGGATCACCGGCGTACCGACATCCATGCCCACCGGATCCATCCCCGCATGATGCGAGGCGCGCAACGCCGCGTCGTTGGCATCGGTCTCGCCACGGTCGGCCAGGCTGGCCGGTACGCCGATCTCCGCCAGCGCAGCCTCGATGGTCGCCCGATTCCGCTCCTGCTTGCCCAGGTGGTACCGGGTCCCGATGGCGGTGTAGAACTCGCCCAGCTTCTCCGAGCCGTACTCCTCCTCGACCGCCAACGCGACCCGCACCGGGGCCCAGTTGCTGTCGAGGAACGTCCGATAGCCCTCGTCCAGATCACGTCCCTCGTTGAGCACGGAGAGGCTCATCACATGGAAGACCGTCCGCACCGGGCGGACCTTCTCCACTTCCAGCATCCAGCGCGAGGTGAGCCAGGCCCAGGGGCAGGCCGGGTCGAACCAGAAGTCAACGGTGTTCTCGGAGGTCATGGTCACACCATAAGCGCCCCACTCGGGCCCCAACCGCTCCTTGGTTCATGACAGGATCGCCCTTATGTTTCCCGACAATCTGACCCGGGCGGAGTGCCGAGCCCGGGCGGACCTGATCCGCACCCACACCTACGAGATCGAGGTCGATCTCAGCGGACAGCACGTCGAGGATCCGGAGCGACTGTTCCGCAGCGACACCACGATCACCTTCGATGCCGTCGATGCCGGAGAACTGCACGTCGATCTGATCGCCGACCACGTCGAGGCGGCCTCGCTCGACGGCGTTCCGCTCGATCCCGCCAGTTTTGCCGATTCCCGGCTGCCGTTGCGGGTGGGCGCCGGCTCGCACCAGGTACGGGTGCTGGCCCATTGTCGCTACAGCCGGACCGGTGAGGGCCTGCACCGGTTCGTCGATCCGGCCGACTCCTGCACCTATCTCTACACCCAGTTCGAGCCGGCCAACGCCAGGCGCATGTTCGCCTGCTTCGAGCAGCCCGATCTGAAGGCCGAGTTCGCGATCACCGCGGTCGCGCCGGAGGACTGGACCGTGGTCAGCAACGGCGCGCTGCAGGGCACCGAACCGCTCGGCAACGGCTTCGCCCGCTTCACCTTCGCCCAGACCAAGCCCATCTCGACCTATCTGACCGCCCTGATCGCGGGCGCCTACCACGGGGTCGAACGCACCCTGAACACCCCCAGCGGCGAGGTGCCGGCCGCCGTCTACTGCCGGCGATCACTCGCCGAGCATCTGGATGCGGACCGGATCTGGGACGTGACCGAAAAGGGCTTCGTTGTCTTCGAGCGAGCGTTTTCTCAGCCGTACCCGTTCGGGAAGTACGACCAGGTGTTCGTCCCGGAATACAACGGCGGCGCGATGGAGAACGTCGGCTGCGTCACCCTGCGCGACGAGTACGTGTTCCGCAGCCGCGCGACACCGGCGTCGTATCAGGTCCGCGACGACACGATCCTGCACGAGCTGTCCCACATGTGGTTCGGAGATCTGGTGACGATGCGCTGGTGGGACGACCTGTGGCTGAAGGAGTCGTTCGCGACCTGGGCGGCCAACTACGGTCTCAGCCAGATCGCCGACGACCCGGATCTGGCGTGGGCCTCCTTCACCAACGGCTTCAAGACCTGGGCCTACCGCCAGGACCAGCTGCCGTCGACCCACCCGGTCGCCGCCGACATGGTCGATCTCGAGGCAGTGGAGCAGAACTTCGACGGAATCACGTACGCCAAGGGTGCTTCGGTGCTGCGTCAGCTGGTCGCCTACGTCGGCGAGGGCGAGTTCCTGGCCGGATGTCAGCAGTATTTCCAGCGGCACGCGTACGGCAACACGTCGCTGTCCGACCTGCTCGCCGCGCTCCACGCCGCCTCGGGCCGGGACGTGTCGGACTGGTCCCGGCAATGGCTGGAGACCACCGGGGTCAACACGCTGCACCCCGAGATCACCGTCGACGAGTCCGGCATCATCACCTCCTTCGCTGTCATCCAGGGCGCCGATCCGCGGCATCCGACCTTGCGGCAGCATCGGATCGCGGTCGGCTGCTACGACGAGCGGGACGGTCGGATGATCCGGGGCACCCGGCTCGAGCACGACATCGCAGGCGAGCGGACCGAGTTCCCCGAGCTGGTCGGTCGGCCCCGGCCGGCCCTGCTGCTGGTCAACGACGACGACCTCACGTACGCGAAGGTGCGCCTGGATCCGGCCTCGCTGGCCACCGTGATCTCGCGGCTGGCCGATGTCGACAGTGCCCTGGCTAGGGCGGTGTGCTGGGCCGCGACCTGGGACATGTGCCGAGACGGCGAGATGGCCGCCGCCGACTACGTCGAGCTGGTGCTGTCCGCGGTGGCCGTCGAGTCCGATCCGGTCGCGGTGCGGACGGTGCTCGGCCAGGCGGCGAGCGCGGCGCGGCACTACACCCCGCTCGGGCAGCGGGCAGCGGTGCTGGTGCGCTGGCAGCAGGGCATCACGGCGTTGATGGACGCCGCCCTGCCCGGCTCCGATCTGCAGCTCGCCTTGGTCAAGGCGTTCCCCAATGCGGCCGAGGACGACGCCGGCGCAGATCGATTGGCCGGCTGGTTGACCGGCACCGGCGTACCGGCCGGCGTCGAGATCGACCCGGAACTGCGCTGGTCAGCGGTGGTGAATCTGGCCCGGCTCGGACGACTGGACGAGAACGCGATTGCCGCCGAAGCCGCCCGGGATCAGACCGTGACCGGTGCCGAACAGGCCGCGGCCGCGCGCGCGGCCCGACCGACGGCGGCCGCCAAGGCCGAAGCCTGGCGGCTGGCCACCGAGGATTCCGACGTACCCAACGGGACCCAGCGGGCGATCACCCTGGCCTTCTGGCAACGCGGCCAGAGCGACGCATTGGCCCCGTATGTGGAGCAGTTCTTGAGCACCGCCGAGCAGATCTCACGCGGTGAGGGCGGCTGGGCGAGCAAGGGGTACGCGTTGCGCGAGAACGTGCTGCGCTATCTGTTCCCGGTGCCTGATCAGCTGGAGCCCTTCCTCGCCCGCCTGGATGCCTGGCTGGCGTCGACCGAACTCGTGGACTCGGTTCGCCGCCCGATCATCGAGGGCCGCGACAACACCGCCCGCGCCCTGCACTGTCAGCTTTCGGGGTTGTAGCCGAGGTTGGAGGACAGCCAGCGCTCGGCTTCGGCCAGGGTCCAGCCCTTACGCCTCGCGTAGTCGGCGACCTGGTCCTGGGCCAGCCGGCCGACCACGAAGTACTGCGACTGCGGGTGCGCGAAGTACCAGCCGCTGACGGCGGCACCGGGCCACATGGCCATCGACTCGGTCAACTCGATGCCGGTCCGCCTTTGCACGTCCATCAGCTGCCAGATCGTGGCCTTCTCGGTGTGCTCCGGGCAGGCCGGGTAGCCCGGAGCAGGGCGGATGCCTGCGTACTGCTCGGCGATGAGTGCCTCGTTGTCCAGCTGCTCGTCGGGCTGATATCCCCAGAACTCCGTGCGGACCCGCTGGTGCAGCCGCTCGGCGAACGCCTCGGCGAGCCGATCGGCGAGCGACTCCAGCAGGATCGCGCTGTAGTCGTCGAGTGCCGCCTTGAACTCCCTGATCTTGGCAGTGCTGCCCAGGCCCGCGGTGACGGCGAAGGCGCCGACATAGTCGGCCAGACCGGTGTCCTTCGGCGCGACGAAGTCGCCCAGCGATCGGTTCGGGATGCCGGGTCGGTGCTCACCCTGCTGGCGCAGATTGTGCAAGGTGGCCAGCACCTCGCTCCGGCTCTCATCGGTGTAGACCTCGATATCGTCGGCGACCGCATTCGCCGGGAAGAAGCCCAACACCCCGTTGGCCCGCAGCCACTTCTCCTTGATCAAGGTGTCGAGCATGTCCTGGGCATCGTCGTACAGCTTGCGGGCGGTCTCGCCGGAGGCCGGGTTGTGGAGGATGTCCGGGAACCGACCCTTCAGCTCCCAGGCGTTGAAGAACGGCTGCCAGTCGATGAACTCACGCAGTTCGGCGAGGTCGTAGTCGAGAAACTCCCGCACGCCGACGCCCAGGAGCGGCGCCGGCGGAGTGTAGCCGTCCCAGTCGATCGGGGTCCGGTTCGCCCTGGCCTTCTCCAGCGTCAGCATCGGCCGCTCGTGCTTCTGGGCGTGCCGTTCGCGCAGCGCCGCGTAGTCCTTCGCGGTGGCCTCCAGCAGAGCCGGTCGCTGCCTGTCGTCCAGCAGCGCGGCGGCGACCGGCACCGAGCGGGAGGCGTCCTTGACCCAGACCACCGGACCGCTGCGACGCGGCGCGATCTTCACCGCGGTGTGCGCGCGCGAGGTGGTCGCGCCGCCGATCAGCAGCGGGATGTCCAGCCCCTCGCGTTCCATTTCCGCGGCGAAGTTGGACATCTCGTCCAGCGACGGGGTGATCAGCCCGGACAGTCCGACGATGTCGGCGTCGTGCTCCCGGGCCGCGTGCAGGATCTTGGCCGCCGGCACCATCACCCCGAGGTCGATCACCGTGTAGTTGTTGCACTGCAGGACGACCCCGACGATGTTCTTGCCGATGTCGTGCACGTCGCCCTTCACGGTCGCCATCACGATGGTGCCGTTGGTCTCGTCCGCGGCGGCAGCCTCGCCGGCCACGGCCTTCTCCGCCTCGATGTAGGGCAGCAGGTAGGCGACGGCCTTCTTCATCACCCGAGCCGACTTGACCACCTGCGGCAGGAACATCTTGCCGGCGCCGAACAGATCGCCCACGACGTTCATACCGTCCATCAGCGGGCCTTCGATCACCTCGATCGGCCGCCCGCCGGCGTCCGCGATCTCGGCCCGCAGCTCTTCGGTGTCGGCGTCGACGTGGGCATCGATGCCTTTGACCAGGGCATGAGTGATCCGTTCTCGGACCGGCAGACCGCGCCACTGCGCTGCCGCCGCGGCATCGCCCTCCCCGGGCTGGCCCTTGCCGTTGAACCGCTCCGCGATCTCCAGCAGCCGTTCGGCCGCGTCCTCGCGACGGTTCAGCACGACGTCCTCGATCCGGTCCCGCAGCTCGGGGTCGATCGAGTCGTACGGCACCAGCGCACCGGCGTTCACGATGCCCATGTCCAGACCAGCCTTGATGGCGTGGAACAGGAACACCGCGTGGATCGCCTCACGGACGGGGTTGTTGCCCCGGAACGAGAACGACACGTTGGAGATGCCGCCGGAGAGGTGCACGCCGGGGAGATTCTCCTTGATCCAGGCGCAGGCCTCGATGAAGTCGATCCCGTACGTCGCGTGTTCCTCGATCCCGGTCGCGAGCGCGAAGCAGTTCGGGTCGAAGATGATGTCCTCGGCCGGGAAGCCGACCTCTTCGGTCAGGATCCGGTAGGCGCGCCCGCAGATCTCCTTGCGCCGCTCCAGGTTGTCGGCCTGCCCCCGCTCGTCGAAGGCCATCACGACGACGGCGGCGCCGTACTTGCGGCACAGCTGCGCCTGCCGGATGAATATCTCCTCGCCCTCCTTCAGGGAGATCGAGTTGACGATCGGCTTGCCCTGCACGTTCTTCAGGCCGGCCTCGATGACCTCCCACTTCGAGGAGTCGATCATCACCGGGACGCGGCTGATATCGGGCTCGGCGGCAATCAGCTTGGTGAACCGGTCCATCGCGGCGACGCCGTCGATCATGCCTTCGTCCATGTTGATGTCGATGATCTGCGCCCCGGCTTCGACCTGCTGCAGGGCGACCGACAGCGCGGTGTCGTAGTCGGCAGCCCTGATCAGATTGCGGAACCGCGCGGAGCCGGTGATGTTGGTGCGCTCACCGATGTTGACGAAGAGGGACTCGGCGGTGATGTTGAGCGGCTCCAAGCCGGAGAGCCGAGTGGCCACCTCGATCTGCGGCAGCTCGCGCGGAGGCACCCCCTCGACAGCCTTGGCGATCTCGGCGATGTGCTCCGATGCCGTTCCGCAGCAACCGCCGACCAGGTTGACCAGTCCGGCCTCGGCGAACTCGGCGAGGTAGCCGGCCTGACGCTCCGGGGACTCGTCGTACTCGCCGAAGGCATTGGGCAGCCCGGCGTTGGGGTAACAGGAGACGAAGGTGTCCGCGAGCCGCGCCAGCTCGGCGATGTACGGCCTCATCTCCGGGGCACCCAGAGCGCAGTTGAGGCCGACCGCGATCGGCTTCGCATGCCGGATCGCGTTCCAGAATGCCTCGGTGACCTGGCCGGACAACGTGCGCCCGGAGGCATCGGTGATGGTGCCCGAGATGATCACCGGCCAGCGGCGCCCGCGGTTCTCGAAGAGCGTCTCGATGGCGAACACCGCCGCCTTGGCGTTCAACGAGTCGAAGATCGTCTCGACGATGAGCAGGTCGGCGCCACCATCGACGAGGCCGGTGGCTGCCTCGAGATAGGCGGCGACCAGTTGGTCGTAGGAGACGTTTCGGGCGCCAGGATCGTTGACGTCCGGCGAGATCGAGGCCGTCCGCGTCGTCGGCCCCAGCGCCCCGGCGACGTAGCGAGGCTTCTCGGCCGTGCTGAACTCGTCCGCGATCGCCCGCGCCAGAGCCGCGCCGGCGTGGTTCAGCTCGTAGCTCAGCTCCGCCATGCCGTAGTCGGACAGCGAGATCGCATTGGCGTTGAACGTGTTGGTCTCCAGGATGTCCGCGCCCGCCTGCAGGTATTCGCGGTGGATGTCGGCGATGATCTGCGGCTGGGTCAGGGTGAGCAGATCGTTGTTGCCCACCAGATCGCTCGGCCAGTCGGCGAACCGCTCGCCGCGGTAACCGGCCTCGTCGGGGCGGTCCCGCTGAATCGCCGTGCCCATCGCGCCGTCGATCACCAGGATCCGCCGGCGCAGCGCCGCGGTCAGCTCATCGGTGCAGTCGGGGCGGACGTTCGACGCCCTGGTGGTCGAGCCCACGCCGCTCGAGCCCATGCCGCTCGACAGGACGGCATGCGATGGGGCGGCGGGCACGTGCGTTCCTTCCTTGACGGAAGGCGTCCTTATCTCTGCCGAGCGTGGCGGGCACCGGCTCGAAGGCCGGACCCGTTGCAACGCCTCTCGACGGAGACAGAGTCTACTGTGCTAGTCGTCGACTCGCTGTGAGGCGGGATTACAACAAGCCGGCGGCGTGCAGTGTCTCGGGGTGATGCGCGATCTCGCCCAGCTGGGAGATGCCGCGCGCCAGACCGTTGGCGAACAGCCCCGCCAGGAAGGACGACGTCATCGTCGCGACCGCGAGTCGGCAGTCGGCGTCGCTGAGGTACTGGCGGGTGTCATGACCGGTGACGATCTCGAGCGCGCGTGACTCAGGGTCGCAGAGCACCAATACCGAGTTGTCCGGCCGTGCCAGCTGACTGTGCACCGCGAGCGCGTACGCCCGTGCGTCCTCACCGGCCGGACCGATGTAGGCCTCGAAGTCGATGTCGCTGACGCGTGAGGCCATGGCCAGAGCGCTGTCGATCTGCCGACGGTCGCTGTAGCTCAGACTCTCACCACCGAGCACTGGTACCCCCGGTCTCCTTGTCGGCACCGGACTTGGCCTCGATGCTCGCCGGTCCCGCACCCGACCCGCCCTCGATGGCGGCGGGATCGGCGAAGG
Source organism: Microlunatus sp. (assembly GCA_047605905.1). Taxonomy (GTDB): domain Bacteria; phylum Actinomycetota; class Actinomycetes; order Propionibacteriales; family Propionibacteriaceae; genus Microlunatus. The sequence goes on along the minus strand of JASGEZ010000073.1, from coordinate 13,610 downwards.
TCTTGACCGGATGGACCGGCGGCCCGAACCGACGCAGGTCACTTCCGGTCCCGACATAGGACAGGCCGGCGATGACCAGTCCGAGCAGGATCGGCAGCCCGAACAGCAGTCCTAGGAGGTGGATCACCGAGGGATCCGGGGCCGATGGCCAACCCTGTAGCGTCTCCAGGGGCACTAGCATGCTCAGCAGTTCGCTCACCCTCCATACCGTAGCGGTAATGGACCGGTGCGCCCACAGCAGCACGCCATTTCAGGAGGATCCCGCGTGTCAGAGACGTCGCCGACACCCGCGACCGGCCCATCCGGTGTCTCCACTCCCGACTCCTCGGGTCCCGCCGGGGAGACCACCCGGGTCGTGATGGACGCCGATCGCATCACCCGGGCGTGCGCCCGGATGGCCCACCAGATCCTGGAGGCCAACCGGGGCGCGAAGGACCTGATGCTGCTCGGCATCCCGACTCGCGGCGTGCATCTGGCCCACCGGCTGGCCGCCGCCATGGCCGAGGTCGAGGGGGTGGAGATCCCGACTGGCTCGCTGGACATCACCATGTACCGCGACGACCTGCGCCGGCATCCGACCCGCGCGGTCGGACACACCCATCTGCCGGGGCCGATCGACGACGCCGTGGTGGTGCTGGTCGATGACGTCCTCTACTCCGGTCGTACGGTCCGGGCGGCGCTGGATGCGCTCGGCGACATCGGCCGTCCTAGGGTCGTCCGGCTGGCCGTGCTCGTCGATCGCGGACACCGGCAGTTGCCGATCCGCGCCGACCATGTCGGCAAGAATCTGCCGACGGCGGCCTCGGAACGCGTACGCGTCCGGCTGGAAGAATCCGACGGAATGACCGAGGTGACCATCTCCCGACCACCGGGAAGCACGAGCGCCGAGGAACCGCCCACCGACTTCTCCGAGGAGGTCTGATGCGTCATCTGCTGTCCGCCGGCGACCTCAGTCTGGGCGAGATCACCGAGATCTGCGACCTGGCCGAGGAGATGTCGACCGTCCAGAGCCGTCCGGTCAAGAAGCTGCCGGCGTTGCGCGGTCGGACCGTCGTCAATCTGTTCTTCGAGGACTCCACCCGGACCCGGTCGTCATTCGAGATCGCCGGCAAGTGGCTGTCGGCCGACGTGATCAACGTGTCCGCCAAGGGCTCGTCGGTGTCGAAGGGCGAGTCGTTGCGCGACACCGTGATGACGGTCGCCGCGATGGGCGTGGATGCGCTGGTCATCCGGCATATGGCCTCCGGCGCGCCGTGGCAGGTCACCAACTGGATCGATGCCCATGTCCTCAATGCGGGCGACGGCACCCACGAGCACCCGACCCAGGCGCTACTGGACGCATTCACGATGCGCCGGCACTTCCGCGCGCTGGACGGCGGCGACCTGCAAGGGCGGACCGTCGCGATCGTCGGCGACATCACCCACTCCCGAGTCGCGCGCAGCAATGTGCTGCTGCTGCAGACCTTGGGGGCGAAGGTGGTGCTGGTCGCGCCGCCGACCCTGCTGCCGTCCGGCGTCGACTCCTGGCCTGTCACGGTCAGCAATGACCTCGATGCGGTGCTGCCGGCTGTCGACGCGGTGATGATGCTGCGCGTGCAGCGGGAGCGGATGAGCGGCGGCTACTTCCCCACTCCGCGGGAATACACGATCGGCTACGGACTCACCCGCGACCGGCTCCGTGCGTTGCGATCCGGCGTGCCGATCTGTCATCCCGGTCCGATGAACCGCGGTCTGGAGATCTCGGCCGAGGCCGCCGATGCTGCCACCTCGCTGGTGCTCGACCAGGTGGCCGCCGGGGTCGCGGTGCGAATGGCGGTGCTCTATCAACTGCTGGGCGGGGCCGACGAGATGCCCCTGACCCGCGTACGAGAGGTTGTCGCGTAAGCATGTCGAATGAGTTGTTGATCACCGGGGCCGACCTGGTCGGAGCCGGCCAGGCGGACCTGTACATCCGCGACGGCGTGTTCGCCGACCCGGCCGAGGCCGGTGCGGAGGTCGAACGGATCGACGCCGACGGGCTGATCGCGCTGCCGGGTCTGGTCGACCTGCACACCCATCTCCGCGAGCCCGGACGAGAGGATGCGGAGACGATCGCGACCGGCACCCAGGCCGCCGCCCGTGGCGGCTTCACCGCCGTGCTGGCGATGGCCAACACCACACCGGTGACCGACACCGCCGAGGCTGCCGAGCACGTCTGGACGGTCGGCCGGCGTCAGGGCGCCGCCGAGGTCGTCCCGGTCGGCGCGGTGAGCAAGGGGCTGGCCGGCGCCGAGCTGGCCGAGCTCGGGCTGATGGCTCGGTCGGCGGCGAGCGTACGGGTCTTCTCCGACGACGGCCGGTGCGTCTCCGATGCTCGGCTGATGCGCCGGGCACTGGAGTATGTCCGCGCCTTCGACGGGGTGGTCGCGCAGCACGCCCAGGACCCGCGGCTGGCCGGCACTGATGCCTGCTGCCACGAGGGCGAGTTGTCCGGCAAGCTCGGTCTGCCCGGCTGGCCGCCGGCGGCAGAGGCGACGATCGTCGCCCGAGATGCGGAGCTGGCGAAGCTGACCGGATCGCGGGTGCACGTCTGCCACGTCTCGTCGGCGGAGACCGTCGACGTGCTGCGCTGGGCGCACAAGCGCGGCATTCCCATCACCGCCGAGGTGACCCCGCATCACCTGATGCTGACCACCGCCGAGCTGACGGGCTACGACCCGACGTACAAGGTCAATCCCCCGCTGCGACCGGACGAGCACGTCTCCGTCCTTCGGGAGGCGCTGGCCGACGGGACCATCGGCGCTGTCGGCACCGACCACGCACCGCATGCCCGGCACGACAAGGAGCACGCCTTCGTCGACGCCGCCCCCGGCATGCTGGGGCTGGAGGCAGCGCTGGCGGTGGTGATCGAAACCATGGTCAAGCCGGGGCTGCTGGACTGGGCAGGGGTGGCGGAGCGGATGGCGTACGAGCCCGCCCGGATCGCCCGGCTGCCCCACCAGGGCCGGCCGCTGAACGTCGGAGAGCCGGCCAACCTGGTGTTGGTCGATCCGGCTGCCCGGGCAGTGGTAGACCGGAATGCCTCGGCCTCGCTGTCGCGCAACAACCCCTGGCACGGTCGGGAACTGCCCGACCCGGTGGTGACCACGGTATGGCGGGGCCAGGTGACCTACCGCCGAGAGCCGAGGGGCTGACCCGTGATCGAGTGGCTGCAGGCGATCATCGACAACGTGATCGTGGTGAAGGTGACCCGGATCACCTTCCTGATCCTGATCGCCATCCTGGCCCGCTGGGTCGCCCACAAACTGATCAACCGTGCCGTCGAGCAGTCGATCCGCCGACCGGTCAAATCACGGGCCGCCGTCGCGCTGGAGAACGCGTCGGGGCTTCCGGCCGAGCGCCGAGCCCAGCGGCTGCGAGCGCTCGGCTCGCTGGCGTCGAGCATCGTCACCGTCTTGATCCTGATCATCGCCTTGGTCGCGACACTGTCCGAGCTGGGCTTCAACGTCACGACTCTGGTGGCCGGGACCTCGGTGGTGGCGGCCGCGGTCGCCTTCGGGACCCAAAGCATCGTGAAGGACCTGGTGTCCGGGGTGTTTCTGCTGCTGGAGGACGAGTTCGGCATCGGCGACTACGTCGACATGCAGCTCGCGTCGGGAACTGTCGAGGACATCGGCCTGCGAGTCACCCAGCTCCGCGCTGACGACGGGACCATCTGGTACGTCCGCAACGGGGAAGTACTCCGACTCGCCAACTACAGCAAGGGCGGACCCAGCCGTCCCGCGACGTCGTACCAGCACATGAACGTCCGCCTGCTGGACCCCGAACCAGCCGAACCCGACGGCGAGGACGCCGAGAAGTAGCGGCATGCCAGCCCCGGCCAGCGGCTTGGAATGGACGATCGCTGCCCACGAATACGAGCGGATGGAATCACGGCGCGGCCGCCGGCACGCGTACGAGCGGCTCAATCCTTCCTCATCGGCACTCGTCGTGATCGACATGGTCTCGTTCTTCGTCGACGAAAATCCCGCCTGCCGCGCAGTCGCACCTGACATTGCGTCTCTTGCCGATCAGCTGAGAGAACGAGGCGGAACGGTGGCATGGGTCGTCCCTTCGAGCGGTGTCCCGACGGCCCATGCCGACGAGTTCTACGGGCCGGAGGTGGCCGCGATGTATGCCGCATCCGGTGGCACCGGTACGCCGCGGGATCGGGTTTGGCCAGGTTTCAAGGTCCGTCACGATGATCTGGTTGTGGAGAAGTCCGGTCCAAGCGCCTTCTTTCCCGGCCGCTGCGATCTGCCCACCGAGTTGTCGGCCCGTGGGATCGACACGGTGCTGGTGGCAGGGACTGTCACCAACGTCTGTTGCGAGTCATCAGTGCGAGATGCGGCGATGCTCGGCTTCCGTGTCGTCATGATCGCGGACCTCAATGTCGGCGGCGACTTCGCGACCAGGAGTTCGACATTTACGGTCGTCTATCGGAGTTTCGGTGACGTCCGGACATCGGCCGAAGTCTCAGAGCTGCTCCGCGGCACCAGCCGGGACGGCGCCTAGGACCGCCAGCCCGCGCGCGATCGACGGGTGCCCTCAGCTGGTCAACTCGATGCGGTCGCCATCTCCGTCGCGTGATCACGGCGGTCCAAGCACCTCCCGGGCGACCCGCTTCGGCACCACCATCCTCCACGCATCCAGCACCAGCTCGCGCATCTCGTCCTCATCCAGCGCATCGAGCCAGGCCTCGACCCAGTGGAAGCGCAGCTCCGACTCGCGGGGCAGGAAGAAGACGTCGGGTTGCGCTTCGACCAACGCAGCCCGCTCCTCCTTCGGGAAGGCGAACCCGATCTGCGTCGCGTCCTGGCTGAAGGCCACGTAGACGATCTGGCCGACCCGGAATTTGACGCGATCGCGTACCAGAACCTCCGTACTGCGCGGCAAGCCGTCGAGCACGGCTCGGACATCATCGATGGTGACCATGCGTCCATCCTGACCGTAGGCACTGACACTCGGGCCCACGAGCCCAACCGGCGGGTGTGCGTCAGGTCTGTGGTCGGGTCACGCCGCAGCGCTGCACAATCGGTGCTGCGGACGGTTCCGATGGGTGAGTGGCGACTTCGAGACGCTTCAGCGGCCGCTGAACCATCCGGTACTCACCAATCGGGCCAGCTGGCGAGGTGAAAAGTGGTGGCAATTCCGATCGGATGGGACCAGCATGGCGAGAATGGAAGGTGAACCCGAACGCTGGACGAAATCCACGGTGTACGCGGACATGTGGCTCGACCCCGACGACGATCCACGTAACAGCGATGGCCCCAGTCCCGATGGCGAACTGCCCACCCTGCTGGACTATCTCACCAACTACCGACTGACGCTGCTGATGAAGTGCGAAGGTCTCGACGCCGAGCAACTGGCGCAGCGCTCGGTGCCGCCCTCGACCATCTCGCTGCTCGGTCTGATCCGGCATCTGGCCTCCGCGGAGCGGGACTGGCGGAACTGGATCACGCCGGGTGACCCGTTGCCGAAGCTCTACGGACGACGAGACGCCGACTTCGACGGCGCCGTGGCGGATGACACTGTCGTCGCCGCGGCGTACGCCGACTTGGCCCGCGAGCAGGCCGCAACCGATGCACTGCTCGCCGAACACGCCGATCTGGGAGAACGGCTCGGCAAGGATCAGATCGCCGTCCGGGAACTACACGTGCACCGGGTCGAGGAGTACGCCCGACACTGCGGGCATGCGGACCTACTCCGCGAATGCATCGACGGTCGCGTCGGTCAGTAGCACCGCTGCTCGGCCCGGCTTCCCCGTCGCTCAGCCATTGCCGCTGAGCGCGAAGGTGTGCCGCCGCTCCCACCGGCCGCCGGCCAGCTCGGTCATGAGCGTGACGGTGTCAGCGGATGCACGGATCGGCAGTTGCCGCTGCACATCCTCCGCGGCTTCGCGGAACTGCGAGCCGGTCCCCTGGGGTGCCAATGGTGAGATGCGGGACGAGCGGGACTGGTGAGCCACCTCAGGTCGGATCAACCGGCGGGCGATCGAGCTCCCGTCACGCCCCCGACTCTTCGGACGGGATGAACGCCTGCCCGTCGTCACCGTGCCCTGGGACGAGTTGAGGCGCCGCCCCATCAGGGGCGGCGCCTCGTAGGCGTGGAACGCAAATCCCGAGCTGAAACTCAGTTCATGCCCGGGCTGGATCCGATAACTCAGGCACGCAATCAGTCGAGCAAGGTGGCGTCGAGGGTGATGGTGGTGCCGGTCAGAGCTGCGGAGACGGGGCAGTTCTTCTTGGCGTTCTCCGCGGCCTCGGCGAACTGCTCGGCGGTCAGACCCGGCACGGCGGCCTTCACCGTCAGATGGATGCCGGTGATGCCCTGACCCGGCTGGAAGGTGACATCGGCACTGGTGTCCACGGTGGTGGGCGGAGTGCCGGCACCGGCGAGACCATGCGACAGCGCCATCGAGTAGCAGGTGGAGTGGGCGGCGGCGATCAGTTCCTCAGGGCTGGTCTTGCCGTTTGCCGCCTCGGAGCGAGCCGGCCAGCTCACATCGAAGGTGGCCAAGCCTGACGAGGCGAGCTCGACGGTGCCGGATCCCTCGAGCAATGAGCCTTCCCAATGGGCGTTGGCGGAACGGACGGTTGCCATGCTGATACTCCCTTATGACGGTGAACTTCTGTGGGTACGAAGACACGAACCTCACCCATACTGCCAGCGCCCATCCCGGGGCCGTCCAGCCGGGTCAAGTGCCGAGTGCAGAAGCGCACGGCGACACCGATATGGACGCAGGTGTGCGCCTGATACGTGGGAGCGGAGGCTGGCAGGTCGTGGACAATGGAAGTCATCATGGCCAACTCCCCCTCGCCCACTCCCAACGGTCCCACGGAGCACTCCAGCACCACAGACTCGCCGGTTGCGGAGCCACTTACCTTCTACGAGGCGGTCGGCGGCCATCCGACCTTTCAGAAGCTGATCCACCGCTTCTATCAAGGGGTGGCCGGGGATCCCCCGCTACGCGCGATGTATCCCGAAGAAGACCTTGGCCCGGCCGAGGATCGGTTCCGGATGTTCCTCGAGCAGTACTGGGGCGGGCCGACCACCTACAGCGATCAACGGGGCCACCCGCGGCTGCGGATGCGACACGCCCCGTTCGTCATCACCCCCGCACAGCGGGACCGTTGGCTCCGGCACCTGCGCGATGCCATCGACTCGATCGACCTCTCCGCTGAGCATGAAGCCGAGCTGTGGGCATACATGGAGCGCGTCGCCCATTTCATGGTGAACACGCTGGACGAAGAGCCGAGGGCCTCCCAAGGTCTCCGCATCGTCTGACCGCCACTCGTCAGGCGAGCAGGACGGGACCGCTCGGTTGGGTCGAACTGGCGCAACAACAAGGCAGCATTCGCACCGACCTCGATGCTGCCCGGCTGACATCGTGGCTGTGCGTCCTGACCGACGGCTTCGCCGATCGGATCGACACCGACGACGGAGCAGCCTGCGACCTCGGGCACGCGCCCCGCGCCTGAACCTCTCGAGCAGGTCAGGGAATCAGCGACACCTTGACCGATTCCTGACCGCTCCCGACCAGATCGAGACCGCGCTGGAACTCTGCCAACGGCAGTTGATGGGTGCAGATGTCGTCCATCGGCAAGATCCCCGACTCCAGCATTCGCACCGCGGCAGGCCAGGTGTGCGGGCCAAGATGGGCACCGAGGACATCCAGTTCCTTGTCGTCGCTGATGATCGACCAGTCGACGCTGACGTCACTGCCGAAGACGCTGTATTCCACGTAGGTGCCGAGCTTGCGGAGCAGTTGCAGCCCTTGGTCCACGGCCGACGGGTGGCCGGTGCCGTCAAGATAGACATCGGCTCCATAGCCGTCGGTCATGTCGCGCACCGCGGCGACCACGTCGGTTTCCGCGATGTTCAGGGCCTCGTCCGCACCGCAGCGCAATGCCAGCGACAGCTTGTCCGGGGCGAGGTCGAGGGCGACGATCCGTCGCGGGAATCGGGCCCGTGCGCCGGCGATCATGCCCAGTCCGATCGGTCCACAGCCGGCCACCACCACAACATCGTCGAATCTCATGCCGGACCGCTCCACCGCATGCAGCGCACACGACAACGGCTCGACGAATGCCGCGTGAGCCGGTGGCAGGTCGGCGCTGATCTTGTGCACCAGTGCATCGGCCGGGAAGACCATGTACTCCGCCATCGCGCCCGGCGTACGGCGCTTGAAGCCGTACAGATCGTGCGGTGCACACATGTGATACTGGCCGCGGACGCAATAGCGACACTTCCAGCAGGGCACGATCTGCTCGCTGGTGACTCGGTCACCGACACTCACACCCCAGCGGGCTGCCGCGGTGTCGTCGAGCTGAACGATGCGACCGACGAACTCGTGACCCGGGATCACCTCGGTCTCGGCCCACGCCGGGCGATTCGCGTCACCCCAGAACTTCGGCGCGCCGTGATAGCACTTCAGGTCGCTGGCACAGATCCCCACGGCTTCGACCTGCACCAGGGCCTCGCCCGGGCCCGGCGTCGGCACCGGCACATCCTCAAGCCGGTAGTCCTCCGGGCCGTGGCAGACCACGGCTCGCATGCTGGCGGGAATCTCGGTCATGGACGAAGCCTCTCGCAAGTCGGTATGCAGCCGGCGAGTGGGTGCCGACCGCCGCTAACTGCTGGATCATCCCCGATGTCGGGGATCAGACAGCAGCTAACTGCGATGAAGATCAGGTCACCGAGGTGCCAGCTCGGCGAGAGCTGCTCGCTGAGCGTCAGTCAGCAGCTGCAGGCCGACGAGTACGGTCCGAGCCTGGGCGTAGACGGTCCCGGATTCGGGGTCGTCGATCTGTGCCGCCAGCCGGATCGACCGATTGCCGACATCGGTCACCACCGTGTTGACCCGATAGGGCGCTACCCGGAAGTCCAGCGGACGCCGATAGTCCATGTCCTGCCGGACGACGACCCAGACGTCGTCGGCGCTCGGTGAGCTCCGCGACGACCAGCGCAGGGTCCGGGTCATCAGTGCGACCCGGGCCTCTTGGATGTAGTCGTAGTACTTGACGTTGTTCGCGTGCGCGTAGGAGTCCAGATCGGACCAGCGCACCTGCAGCGGGTAGTGGTGGCCGCCTCCGGTCCAGGTCTGCTTGGGCAGCGCCCGCAAAGGTTCGTAACCGGTTTCGACACTGTCCCGGAAGACCGACCGTTCCTCGTCGGTGAGCCGCCGGAGCCCACTGCCCGCCAGGTCGTACGGCGCTCCTGTCGTCCGGGCCCGAACTGCGACCCGGTCACCGTCGCGCATCTCGTAGCCGATCACGAACCGGCTGGCGCCGACCGAGTCCACCCACAGGTCGATGGCCAACCCGCGGTCGTGGAACTGCACCGGCGCCAGATACTCGACCTGATGCTGGACGACCAGTACGCCGGTGTCGAGCAACTGGTGCATCACCGGCGGACCGTTCAGCAGGAAGTCGACCCGAGCCTCCTGCAGGTAGTCGACGAACGCGGCATTGTTGACATGGGCCTGGGCGTCCATGTCACCCCACCGCATCGGACATAGATAGCGATACACCACGGGCCCATCCAACACCGTTACTCTCCTGCCATGACGACATCCAGAGTTGCTGTGGTGACCGGTGCGGCCCGCGGGATCGGCGCGGCCATCGCTCGTCGGCTGGCGGCGGGTGGTGCCGCCGTTGCCGTGGTCGATCTGAACACCGACGGTGCCGCACGGACCGCCAACGCGATTGTGGAGTCCGGCGGCCACGCCATCGCGATCGGTGCGGATGTCGGCGACGAGGCCGCGGCCGCCCACGCCGTCGAGCGAGCGTCCGCCGAACTGGGGGCGGTCACCATCCTGGTCAACAATGCCGGGATCATCCGCGACAACCTGTTGTTCAAGATGACCACCGACGACTGGGACGCAGTGATGAACGTCCACCTTCGGGGCGCGTTCTTGATGACGCGGGCAGCCCAGGCGCACATGATCGAGGCGAAGTGGGGCCGGATCGTCAATCTGTCCTCGACCTCGGCCCTGGGCAACCGCGGCCAGGTGAACTACGCCGCGGCGAAGGCCGGCCTGCAGGGCTTCACCAAGACACTGGCGCTGGAGCTGGGCAAGTTCGGCGTCACCGCCAACGCCATCGCACCGGGATTCATCGACACCGAGATGACTCAGGCCACCGCCGACCGGCTCGGCGTCGACTTCGAGGACTGGAAGGTAGCCGTCAGCCGCGAGATCCCCGTCGGCCGGGTCGGCACCCCGGAAGACATCGCCGCCGTCGCCGGCTTCCTGTGCAGCGAGGATGCCGGCTATGTCTCCGGCCAGGTCATCTACGTCGCCGGTGGGCCCAAAGACTAGGGTCGCGAGCGGGAAGACGGCGCGCCCGGCGTCACCCTCAATCCTCGTAGAGGGTGTTCAGGGTGTCGTGGTACTTCTTCTCGACTGCCTTGCGCCGGATCTTCAGGCTCGGGGTGACCTCGCCGTCGTCAACGGTGAACTCCTGGTGCAGGATCTCGAACTTCTTGATCGTCTCCCAGCGTTCGAGTTTGCGGTTGGCCTGAGCGACGTGGCCGCTGATCAGCTCCTTCACTGCGGCGGACCCGGCCAGCGTCGCGACATCGGTGGCTGTCTCGCCGTGCTCCTTGGCCCAGGTCATGATGGCTTCCGGATCGAGGGTGACCAGGGCACTGATGTACTTGCGGCCCTCACCGTGGACCAGCACCTGCGAGACGTACGGACTGGCTGCCTTGACGGCCGCTTCGACCTTCTGCGGCGCCACGTACTTGCCACCGGAGGTCTTGATCAGGTCCTTCTTGCGATCGGTGATCCGCAGATAGCCATGGTCGTCGAGTTCGCCGATGTCACCGGTGGAGAGCCAGCCGTCGGGCGACAGCACTTCCGCCGTGGCCTCCTCGTTGCCGTGGTAGCCCCGCATCACACCGGGCCCGCGGACCAAGATCTCACCGTCGTCGGCGATCTTCACCTCGGTGCCGGGCACTGCCGGACCGACGGTCCCGAACCGGGTCGCCCTCGGGGAATTGACGAAGGTCGCCGCGCTGGTCTCGGTCAGCCCGTAGCCCTCCAGGATCAGCAGGCCCGCGGCATAGAACCACTCCTGCACTTCCCGGCTGAGCGCGGCGGAACCGGAGACGAAGAACTTGATGTTGCCGCCCATCCGGTCCTTGAGCTTGCTGAAGACGAGCTTGTCGGCGAGCGCGTACTGAATGCCGAGCAGACCGGCAGGATCACTGCCCGCAAGCCGGCCGGGGATCGTCTTGTAGCCGACACTGAACGCCCAGTTGAAGATCTTGCCCTTCACACCATGCTGCGCGCCGGTCATCACCTTGGCGCGCACCTTCTCGAAGATCCGGGGCGCACCGGCCATGAAAGTCGGCTTCACGACACCGAGGTTGTCCACGATGTTCTCGATCACGCCGTCCACCGCGGTGGTGAAGCCGATCTTGAGCTGGATGGCGATCAGTGCCTTGCCGAACACGTGCGACAGCGGCAGCCACAGGTATTGCAGGTCGTCCGGGCGGATGATGTCGTACGCCTCGACCGCGGCACCTTCATAGGTCCAGGCGTCCTGAGTGAGCCGAACACCCTTCGGGCGACCGGTCGTGCCGGAGGTGTAGATCAAGGTGGCCAGCGTGTCCGGACCAGTCGTGGCGATGGCGTTGTCCACCGAGCCCGGATACTGGGCCAGATGGCTGCGACCCAGCTCACGGAACTCGCTCCACGACACGACCAGCGCATGGTCGGCCTTGCCCGAGAGCTGAACGATCTTGACCACCGACAACTCGTCGAGATGATCGACGACCTTGGCCACCTGGAAGTCGTCCTCGGCGAAGACCACCTTGGACTCGGAGTCGCGCAGGATGTATGCGACGTCCTCGTGCTGGGTGGTCGGATAGACGGTCGTCGTGGCTCCGCCCGCGCACATGATGCCGAGGTCGGCGAGGATCCACTCCATCCGGGTTCCGGAGGCGATCGCGACCCGATCCTCGAGCTGCAGGCCCAGCGCGAGCAGGCCCGCGGCCACCTCGTAGACCGCGGTCTTGGTCTCGTTCCAGGTCAGTGAAACCCAGCGTTTGCCATCGAGGTAGCGGAACGCCTCGCGGGGACCGGAGGCGGCGACTCGGTCCTGAAGCATCGCTCCGACGCTGCCAGGTCGGTTCGCCAGCACTTCCTGCTGCTGCTCGAGGGGCATCATCGTTGAGTCACCTTCGGGTTCAGGGATCAGGTTTTGGTGGATCGGACCGACGCTCAGGCGCGCTTGCCACTCCACAAGCCTAATGGGCACAGACGAATGACGGGAACGGCACAAGGTCCCGTGCACCGCCCGGTTCAACGATGGGGTCCGCACACCATCGTTGGCACCAGGATCAGGAAAGCCGTTGTAGGACGATCGCCATGCCCTGGCCCCCACCGACGCACATCGTCTCCAAGCCGAATTCGACATCTCGACGCTGCATGGCGTTGATCAGCGTCGTCATGATCCGGGCGCCGGTCGAGCCGAAGGGATGCCCCAATGCGATGGCGCCGCCGTGGACGTTGAGCCGGTCCTCGTCCAGTCCCAGCTCCCGCACCGAGGCGATCACCTGGACCGCGAAGGCCTCGTTGATCTCGACCAGGCCGATGTCGGACAGCGACATCCCGAGCTGACCTAGCACCTTGCGGGTCGCCCCGACCGGCCCAACGCCCATGATCTCCGGGCTGAGCCCGGTCGCGGCGGAACCGACGATCCGGGCCAGCGGGGTCAGGCCCAGCTCCGACGCCCGGGCCGCGCTCATGATCACCACGGCTGCCGCGCCGTCGTTCAGCGGACAGCAGTTGCCGGCCGTTACGACCCCGTCCGCACGGAAGACCGGCTTGAGTCCCGAGACCGCGTTCAGGGTGGTGCCCGGCCGTGGTCCGTCGTCGGTGCCGATCACGGTTCCGTCGGCCAGGGTCACCGGGGCGATCTCGGCGTCGAAGACACCCGCGGCGATGGCCCGCTCGGCCAGATTCTGGGAGCGGACACCGAAGGCGTCGGCATCGGCCCGCGTGATCCCGTACGCGGTTGCGACATTCTCGGCGGTCTGTCCCATGGCGATGTAGATGTCCGGCAGTTCTCCGTCCGCGCGCGGGTCGTGCCAGGGCGCATTCGTCGCCGCGGTGCGGAGGGTGCGCTCAGCCGCAGTGGCGAACAGCGGGTTCTGCGTGTCGGCCGGATCAACGCCCGCCGACCCGAATCCGCGATAGCGCGACACGCACTCCACCCCGCCGGAGACGTACGCGTCCCCCTCCCCCGCCCAGATGGCATGTGCTGCCATCCGTGCGGTCTGCACACTGGACGCGCAGAACCGGTTGACCGTGGCGGCCGGCACGGTGTCCAGACCGAGTTGGACCGCTACTCGTCGCGCGATGTTGCCGCCGTGCTCGTCCCTCGGCTCCGCGCAGCCGAGGTAGATGTCATCCAGGGTGGCCGGGTCGAAGTCTGGGATCTTGGCCAAGGCCGCCGAGATCACGCCGGCAGCCAGATCGTCGGGCCGTACGCTCGCCAGCGATCCCTTCACCGCTCGTCCGATCGGAGTCCGTGCGGTGGCGACGATCACCGCGTCGCGGTCGGCGGGTCGAGAATCAATTC
>JASGEZ010000072.1:0-111129 GCA_047605905.1 Microlunatus sp. | reverse complement strand
GGGGCCGGGGCCGGGGAGGGCTGCTGTTGCGGGGCGACCGTCGGGGTCGCCTTCGGGGCGGGGGTAGCGGGCGCACCGGCAGTACGGGACCGGCTCGACGACGACCTGGCCGGCGCGGTGCGGTTGCCGCCGGAGCCGTTGGAGCCGGCACCGAGATCATGGGTCTCGAAGTACGACGCCCAACTCGGATCCACCGACCTCGGATCGGCGAGATACTGCTCGTACATCTCCTCGATCAGCCAGTCGTTCGCCCCGAACTCCTCAGCAATCGAGTCAGTAGCTGTCTTCGAGGAGGTGGATGGGTCGGGCACGGTGGCCACAATCGCCTTCTTCCGTCGCGGTCTGGTGGGCGAGGGGCGATCTCGATCTCGCCCAGGTCGTCCGGCTACGTCGTCTGTTTAGGTTACCGGCATTGTTCATACCACTTCGACGGTGGTTCGGCGCGTCGTTGCGGTGAGTTCAGCGTGAACGGCGGGTTCATCGACTCCCAGTTGCCGTGCGGCGAGCCACAAGGCTCCGACGACCCCGGCCTCGGCGGCCAGCGGCGGCCGGCTCAACGATTCCTGGAGGCGGCCGATGAGCGCTGATCGCACCGGACCCGGCCGGGTCGCGACTGAGCCGGCCAGCACGACCGGCAAGGTGGGTTCGAGGCCGAGATCCAGCAAGGTGGCGACGAGGTACCCGGCAGCACGTTCGGCGATCTCGGCCGCAATCGGATCGTCGAGATGTCGGCTCACCAGGGCGCCGAAGCCGGCCAGCCAGATCGGCGGTTCGGTGTAACAGCGTGTGATGATGGCCACCGGGTCGGGGCCGGTGCCGGCGGCCTCGATCACGGCCGAGGCCAACGACCCGAGCCGAGTCGGGTCGACTTGAAGTTGCCGGAGTGTGGCTCGGACTGCCTCGCGGCCGAGCCAGAAGCCGGACCCCTCGTCGCCGAGCAGCCAGCCCCAGCCGTCCCGTCGCTCGCGCAGTTCACCGTCGACGATCCGCCCGGCGACGGCTCCGGTGCCGGCGACCAGGACATACCCCTGCCGCTCGGCGGTGGCGGAGTTGAAGGCCACGGCGAGATCGGAGACCAGGCGGGGACTGACCTCCAGGCCGGGTGGCAAGAGCGAGGTCAGGAAGGCATCGTCACCGCGCGAGCCGCCGGCCAGTCCGATCACCACCGCGCCGATCTCGGCCCGCTCGACAGCCGGTGCCGTGAGGCACCGGTCGACCGCCGCGCGGATCCGGGTGGCCGAGGTCTGCAGGCCGACGCTGTTGGGATTCCCGGCAGGTCCGGAGGCCAGCGTCAGCACCTGGCCGTCGAGCGACGCGATCCCGACCCGGGTGGACGTGCCACCGACATCCGCCCCCACGATCAGCGCTGCCACGAGGCCATCCTGCCGTACGACGCCGCTCATCCGCACCGGCCTTCGTGGCGACCAGATCACCATCGTGTTGCATTTTTCTGCATCTTTGGGCTCAGATACTGCACAATCGCAAAACTTGTGCTTAGGTGTTTGTTACCGCGAGCGTCGCTCGCACCAGTCATCACCTCCCTCCGGGAGCACCACAAGAGCCCATGTGCGCGCGGCGCACCGGTGACGAAAGGCACACCTCGATGACAGTCGACAAGATCCCCCTGCAGCGGCGGCAGTTCCTGAAGTTCGCCCTGGCCGCGGCCGCAGTCGCTCCGCTGGCCGGCACCCTCGCCTCCTGCGCGGCGAGTGGCGGCAATGAAACGCCCGCCGGCGGCCAGGAGACCGGTGCCGTTTCGGCCGACAACCCGTTCGGCGTGCCGGAGAGCAGCACTGTCGACGCCGTCATCTTCAACGGCGGCTACGGGATCGACTACGTCGAGTTCGCTGCCGACCTGATGCAGAAGAAACTGACCGGAGTCACCGTCAAGGTCTCGCCGTCCACCAAGATCGCCCAGGAACTGCAGCCTCGCTTCGTCGCGGGCAATCCGCCGGACATGATCGACAACTCCGGTGCCGGCAATATCGGCATGTCGACCATCATCGATCAGCTGGAGGACCTCACCTCGGTGATCGATGCGCCGAACCTGGAGGGCACCAAGATCCGCGACACCCTGTTCGGCGGGGTGCTGGAGCCGGGCACCTTCGACGGCAAGCTCGCCGCGATCAACTACGCCCTCACCGTGTACGCGCTGTGGTACTCGGCGGCGCTGTTCGAGGAGAACGGCTGGACGCCGCCCAAGACCTGGGACGAGGCGTACGAACTCGGGGTCAAGGCCAAGGAGAAGGACAAGTACCTGTTCGTCTGGGGCAAGGAGGCCGCGACCTACTACCAGACGCTGGCGATCTGCTCGGCGATCAAGCAGGGCGGCGACGAGGTCAGGTTGTCGCTGGAGAACCTCAAGCCGGACTGCTGGTCGCAGCAGGCTGTGCAAGACGTCTTCACCGGCATGAAGAAGATCATCGACGCCGGGATGTTCAAACCGGGCGGCTCCGGCACCCAGTTCACCGCGGCGCAGGCCCAGTGGAGCAACAAGCAGGAGGCGCTGCTCTATCCGTCCGGGTCCTGGATCGAGAACGAGATGAAGGACCAGACCGCCGACGGGTTCAAGATGACTGGCTGCCCGGAGCCGACAGTCGACTCCTCCAGTTCGATGCCGTGGGAAGCACTGCACAGCACTGCCGGCGAGCCGTTCGTCATCCCGAGCAAGGGCAAGAACGTGGCCGGCGGCAAGGAACTGCTGCGGACCATGTTGAGCAAGGACGCCGCGACGAACTTCGCCAAGACCAAGCTGGCGCCGACCGTGGTCAAGGACACGGTCCCGGCCGACGGCTTCGGCTCGACCGCACTCGTCTCGCAGACCACCATGCTCGGTGCGGCCGGGGAGAACATCTTCTCCTGGCAGTTCGTGGACTACTACGGCATGAACCCCGACCAGCTGGTGCTGTGGAATACCTTCCTGGACGGCAAGTCGTCGGTCGCAGAGCTGACGAAGGGTCTGCAGCAGATCACCGACAAGATCGCCAACGACAGCTCGGTCAAGAAGATCGAGATCAAGTGACCACAACGGCCACTCAGCCGACGTCGGGTGCGGGCGTGCTCCCCACCCGGCGCCGGCGCGGTCGTTGGACGTTCGACAAGATCAGCTTCCTGGCCGTCTTCCTCGGCCTGCCGCTGGTGATCTATCTGGTCTTCGTCGTCTCGCCCTTCATTCAGGCCGTCTACTACTCACTGACCGACTGGTCCGGCTTCACCGCCACGCAGAATTTCATCGGACTGAAGAACTTCCAGCGGGTGTTCACCGACGACATCTTCATGAAGGCGCTGCGCAACAACGTCGTGTTGGCCATCGTGCTGCCGATCGTCACGCTGACCCTGAGCTTCGCACTGGCCACCTTGCTGACCGTGGGTGGCACCATGCGGGGGCAGACCCGCGGGATGCGGGGCTCCGGCTTCTATCGCACGGTCTCGTTCTTCCCGTACGTCATTCCGGCGATCGTGATCGCCATCATGTGGCAGCAGATCTACGACCCGAGCAACGGCCTGCTGAACGGCATCCTGACCGCCTTCGGGCTCGATGTGTTCGAGTCGTTCCCGTGGCTGGGCGACGAGCGGACCGCGATGGCCGCCACGATCTTCGTGATCGTGTGGAGCATGGTCGGGTTCTACATGGTGCTGTTCGTGGCGGCGATCAAGGACATCCCGGCCGAGATCTTCGAAGCGGCTCGGATCGACGGCGCCGGCCGCTTCCGGATCGCCACCTCGATCACTCTGCCGCTGATCCGTGACAACGTGCAGACGGCCTGGATCTATCTCGGCATCCTCGCTCTGGACGCTTTCGTCTACATGGCCGGCCTGAACCCCGGTGGCGGACCGAACAACTCCACCCTGGTGATGGCGCAACAGCTGTTCACCACAGCCTTCACCCGTGGCCAGTTCGGTCTCGCCTGTGCCATGGGCGTCGTGCTCGCCGGGATCACGCTGCTGTTCTCGGCGTTGGTCTTCGGAGTCAACCGACTGCTCGGCGGAAAGGATGAGGGACGCCGATGAGCACTGTGACCCAACCGCGCATTGGCGCTGACGAGCCGGTGCCGGAGAACCAGCGGCCCGCTTCCGCGGGGGAGAAGACGTTCCTCGGCGTGACCCATGGTGTCTTGATCCTGTGGTCGATCATCGTGATCGGGCCGATGTTGTGGACCTTGATGACGTCGTTCAAGACGACCCGGGAGATCTTCGCGTCCCCATTCTCGCTGCCGAGCGGCCTGAACCTCCAGAACTACGTCAACGCCTGGACGACGGCCGGCATCGGCAAGTACTTCGTGAACACCGTGCTGGTGGTCGGTGCCGCATTGGTCATCGTGATGGTCCTCGGCTCGATGTGCGCCTATGTGCTGGCTCGGTTCCAGTTCCCGGGCAGCCGCGTCATCTACTACCTGATGCTGGCCGGGCTCACCTTCCCGATCTTCCTGGCGATCGTGCCGCTGTTCTTCACCCTGCGAAATCTCGGACTGCTCAACACCTTGCCCGGCCTGACGCTGACGTACGTGGCGTTCGCGCTGCCGTTCACGGTGTTCTTCTTGTTCGCGTTCTTCAAGGCACTGCCGTACGAGATCTCCGAGGCGGCCTCGCTGGACGGGGCAGGGGAGTGGGCCACCTTCTTCCTGGTGATGCTGCCGATGGCGCGCAACGGGTTCGCCTCGGTCGCGATCTTCAACTTCCTCGGACTGTGGAACCAGTTCCTCATCCCGGTGGCGATCAATACCAACGTCGACAACTATGTGCTGAGCCAGGGCATGGCGGCCTTCGCCTCGCAAGCCGGCTATGCGGTCGACTTCGGGGCGTTGTTCGCCGCGGTGGTGATCACCGTGACACCGGTGCTGATCGTCTACGTCATCTTCCAGCGTCAGCTGCAGGGTTCGGTGTCGCAGGGGACGATGAAGTAGTCCGCCAGGCCAACAGCACCGCGACCACGGTGTAGCCGAGCAGACCCAGGTTGCGGACGGTGGTCACCACGGTGGCTACCACCAGCCGCAGCGGGCCGCGCACATTGAGGTAGCCGTCGTAGAGCAGCGGGTAGACCAGCTGGGTCAGCCCGGCGAGGATCAGGGTGGCCACCGCGATCCGGGCGATCCACCGGCGGAGTTCGGGAGTGGTGGCCTGCGTGCGAAGCAGCACCAGCGCGGCGACCGGTCCGCCGAGCCAGAGCACGTACTGTGGGCTGAGCGTCTTGTTGGTGATGATCATCACCGCGACGGTGGCCAGCACCACCAAGGCGACTGCGATCGGCGTGACCCCGCCGCGAGCACGGAAGGCGCGAATCCACAGCGCCACGAGTGTCACCAGACCGGCGACCGTAGCGACACTGCTGGCCGTCTGCCACAGACTGACGCCCGGTCCGAAGATCTCGAACGCCTGGAACTTCGAGATCTCCACCACCCAGCGGTGCGGGTGGATCATCCGGACCAACATCAGCGGACTGGCCCAGACCGACTCGATCTGCAGACCGCGACCGGACTGCCAGGTCAGCGGGGAGAACAGCCGGGTCGTCCCGCCGGCGATCAGGCTGATCAGCGCCAGACCGAAGCCGACGACGACGAAGCCGGTCGCGGTCGGCTTGCGTCGCTGCTTGTCCGCCAACAGCACCGGAATCAGTAACGCCGGCCAGAGCTTGATCGCCGCGCCGAGTCCGGTGAGTGCCCCGGCCACCCAGGGATGACGGCGCGCCGCCAACAGGGCACCGCCGGCCAGCACGGCCGGGATGATGTCGAATCGGCCGTAGCTGAGCGGACCCATCAGGAGGATGAACGCGATCCAGAAGTCCACGGCCCAGTCGTGCCGGCGCCCGGCGCTGCGCCAGATCGCGTACGTGAACACGCCGTCCAGCGCCAGCATGAAGACCACGAAGGCGGCTACATACCCGGCTTGGCTGCCGAGCCCGAGCCCGTACGGGAGGGTGAGGATCCACACCACCGGTGTCGGGTACTCCATCATCGTGCCCGGCAGCCCGACCTCGAACAGTCCGACGATCTTGCGGTGGTAGTAGAGGACGTCGCCGGTGATCGGGCGTCCGCCGTTCGCGCTGTCGATGACGGCGAGAATGGCGAACATCGCGAGCCTGGTCACGAGCCAGGCGAGGATGACCGTCTTGCCGCCGCGGTGGGCGTCCCACCACCCGATCAGTCCGGATCGCTCCGACGCGGGCATGGGTTCGGCACTCGACACCGGAGCAGACTAGCCCGAAGTGGTGTAGCGGCGGACATCTCGAACGCTGACCTTGCTGTTTCGCGTCTATGGTTAGTCTGACCTAACTGCCGGGCCTGGTTACTCGGCTCGCGTTTGTCTCATCGAGGAGCATCATGTTCGAGCGCACCACCGCCGATGCCCACCGCGCCCTGCCTCGAAAGGCTCGCGCCTTCGCTGCGGGGCTGCTCGCCAGCTTGTTGGTGCTGCTGACTGCCTGCTCGTCCGGGCCACCGGCGGCTGAGGAGGAGACCACGCGAACGGTCACCGACGGTGTCGGTGAGGTGACGATCCCAACGAATCCGCAGCGGGTCGTCGCCGCGGACGCATCCACCTTCGCGCAGTTGGTCTCACTGGGGATCGAGCCGGTGGCAGCAGCGCTGCCCGAGGGGGTTCCTACCGACTACTTCCGCCCCGATGGCGTCGACATCCCCAACGTGGTTGCCGAGGACGGTTGGACGGTGAACCTGGAGAAGACACTGGAGCTCGACGCGGACCTGATTGTCACTCTGTCTGCGGACTGGAACACCGAGAACATCGAGCGTTACAAAGCCAGCCCGATCCCGACCTACGCGCTGGACGAAGGCTGGAAGGACATCGAGGACGTCTACGCCAAGTTCCGCAAATTTGCCGCCGACCTGGGTCGGGCTGAGGCAGCCGAGGAGGCGATCGGCGCCTTCGAGCAGAAGCTGGCGGACGGCAAGAAGGCGTTGGAGCCCTATGTCGCCGACCTCGGGACGGTAGGGATCGTGCGCACCACCGAGGAGGGTTGGGTCGGTGCGCGGGTCGAGGATGTCGTGGCGACCGCCCTCCTGCCAGGTCTTGGTATCAAGACCCCCGACTGGCCTGCCGCCAACGCGGACGGCTACTTCAAGGTCGATGTCGAGACGCTGGAGAAGCTGGACATCGTGGACACGTTCTTCGTGGAGACCGAAGTCAACCCGAAGAAGCTGCCGGTGCTGCAATCTGACGTCTGGAAGACGCTCACCCCGGTCAAGAACGACAAGGTGATCGTTTTCGTCGCGAAATGGTGGAACGGCGATCTGCTCCAGTTGGGCAGCATTGCCGACGAGATCGTCAAGGGCGTCACCGAGCGTGGCGACGGAGGCTGAACAGGCCCGCCCCTGCGCACCTGACTCGTGCACAGGGGCGTACCCCGATGCCAGAACCTGGCTGGCAGAGCGTGGAGCCTCGATCTTTCCGCCACCGGTGGAGCCGATTGCGTCGTTGAGCACCGCCGAGGTACGAGACACGGTGCCGGGGGTACTGGCGCGTCTCCAGGCCGAAGGCTTCCCGGAGGCTGCTGCCGGTACGTACGTGGCGGGCTGGCTGCCTGCCTCACCTGCTTATCTGGTGGGTGCCCTGTACGCCGAGACCGGTGCCGGACTGGCGCTGACAGCCGACGAGCTGCACTGGTGGCTCCATGTCGAGGGCTGGACGACTGGTCTGAGTGTTTCGGACTCGGTGCGGGTGCTGGTCGGACCGGGTCATCCCTGGTCCGGACAGCCGAACGTGGAGACACAGGTCGCGTCTGCCGCAGTAGCCCAGCTGACGGCGACGGCGCTCGTGGCCGCCGTCTCGACCTTGGTGGAGGCGATCCGAACAAGCACCCGCGCCGGCGTCGTCGGCCTGTGGCACGAGGTGTCGGACGCGCTGGCAACCAGCATCGTGGAGCGTGAGAGCCCGGCCCGGCCGGAGGAGATCCAACGATTGCGTGAGCTCGTCGCGGTGCCGATCCGTCCATGGAAGCGGCTCCCACGGATCGAGCTGGTCGAGTCGGCCCGAGGTCCGGCCAGCGTCTGCCATCGTGGTGGGTGCTGTCAGTCCTTCACCGCGACCTCCGTCGATGACGCCGCCGACGAACCCGACGAGCTCGAACGTGCGTTTCAGCTGGCGTTCCCGCAGGTGTCCGGTGAACCGGACTACTGCGGCAACTGCAAGTTCCGTTCCTTCGACGACGTGGTGAACCGCTTCCTGTGGCGGCGCGCCCAGGAGCCGGGCGGGTGAAGCGCCAGCTGCTGGTGGCCGGCTTGCTCGTGCTCGTGACGGGCGTCGTCCTGGTCATCCTGGCCTCGCTGATGCTCGGCTCGAAGCAGATCCCGTACCTGGTGGTTGTCGATGCTTTCCTGCGGACCGACCTGAGCATCACCGACCACGTCATCGTCCGAACGGTCCGCGTCCCGCGCACCCTGATCGGGTTGCTGGTCGGCGTCGCACTGGGACTCTCGGGCGCGTTGATGCAGGGCCTCACCCGCAACCCGCTGGCCGATCCCGGCATTCTCGGCGTCGAGGCCGGGGCCTCCCTCGCGATCGTGCTGGGCATCTATGTCTTCGGCGTGGGGAACCTGCTGGGGTATGTCTGGTTCGCGTTCCTGGGTGCAGCAATCGTCTCCGTCGCGGTCTATGCCCTTGGCGTCTCGGGGCGTGATGGGGCCAACCCGGTCAAGCTCGCGCTCGCGGGGGCCGCGGCTTCGCTGCTGCTGGGGTCGATCACCGCTGCCATCTTGATCCGCAACATCGACACCCTGAGCGGCTTCCGTCACTGGGCTGTCGGCTCGCTCAGCGGTCGCGACATCGGCACGGCCTGGCAGGTGCTGCCCTTCATCCTGCTCGGTGTCCTGCTCACGCTGTCCCTCGGCCGGCACCTGAACGCGTTGTCCTTGGGCGACGATCTGGCTGCGGCGCTGGGGCAGCGGCAATGGCTGGCGCGGCTGCAATGCGCGGCCGCAGTCGTGCTCCTGAGTGGGGCGGCTACCGCGGCGGCCGGCCCGGTTGGCTTCGTCGGCTTGGTCGTGCCGCACCTGGCTAGGCTGGTCACCGGCCCGGACAACCGTTGGGTGCTGGCGTACTCGGCTCTGCTCGGCCCGATCATGCTCATCGCCGCAGACGTACTCGGGCGCGTGGTGGATCGCCCGCTCGAGGTCCAGGTCGGCATCATGACGGCCCTTTTCGGAGCACCGTTCTTCGTTGCGCTGGCGAGTCGCCGCCGGATGGCCGAACTGTGACCGGCAATCGGCTCCGTGCCGTCGCGGTAGGCCTGGTGTTGACCGGGCTCATCGTCGTCGCTTTCGCCTGGAGCCTCGCGATCGGCGACTATGACCTGCCGTTCGGCGATGTCGTGAAGTCGCTGGTGGGCGAGGGAAGCGCCCGTACCCAGTACATTGTCACCGAGCTGAGACTGCCGCGGGCGCTGGTGGCGGTGTTCTCCGGCGCGGCGTTCGGTGCCTCCGGTGCGATCTTCCAAGCAGTGGCCCGCAACCCGCTCGCCTCACCGGACATCATCGGTATCACGGCCGGTGCCAGCGCTGCTTCGGTGGTGGGGATCGTCGTGTTGGGCGCGTCCGGCCCGGTGGTCAGTGCGCTGGCCTTCGGGGGCAGCTTCGTCGCTGCGGCCGCGATCTACCTGTTGTCCTGGCGCCACGGAACGTCCGGCTATCGGATGGTGCTGGTGGGCATCGGCATCTCGGCCTTCTTCTCGGCGGTGTGCGGATTCTTGTTGGTGCGGGCTGCTCAGAACGAGCTGCAGCGCGCCACCGTCTGGCTGACCGGCTCGCTCACCGGTCGCCAGTGGGAGCACGTGCCGGTGGTGGCGGTGTGCACGATGATGCTGGTTCCCGTGGCAGTGCTGCTCGGCCGGTCGATCCATCTGCTGCTGTTGGGCGACGACCTGGCCCGCGTGCTCGGACTGCGGATCGAGCTCGCCCGAGGACTCCTGATCCTGGTGGGAGTGGCGCTGGCGGCAACAGCGACGGCGGCGTCGGGGCCGATCACGTTCGTTGCGTTCGTGGCGCCCGCGATCGCCCGCATACTGGTGGGCAGCACGCTGAGCATCCTGCCCAGCGCCTTGTTCGGGGCGCTGTTGGTGCTGGTCGCCGACTTCGCCGGTCGCAGCGCGGCGTTGGGGTTTGCGCTGCCGGTCGGTGTGGTCACCGGGATCTTCGGCGGAGCGTATTTCATCTATCTGTTGGCCCGGGCCGGCCGGGCGGGACGAGGTGGTTGAGAGATGGCCGACCGGCACTCATTTCAAGCCGACGACATCACCATCGCGTACGGCGACACGCCCATCATCGAGGGAATGTCGCTGCGCATCCCCGAGGGCCAGATCACCTGCATCGTCGGCCCGAACGCCTGCGGCAAGTCGACGTTCCTCCGGGCGGCAGCCCGCCTGCTGAAGCCGCGGGCGGGCGTGTTCACGTTGGACGGCCGAAGCATCCACACGCAGTCCACCAAGCAGGTGGCCACGGTGGTGGGGTTGCTCCCGCAGTCGCCGAGCGCGCCGGAGGGCATCACGGTTGCCGACCTCGTGGCCCGCGGGCGGTTCCCGCACCTGAGATTTCTGCAGCCCTGGTCGGCGCAGGACCGGGACGCCGTGGCGTGGGCGATGGAGGCTACCGGGACAGCCGCACTTGCCGACCGGGCGCTCAACGATCTGTCCGGCGGCCAGCGACAGCGGGTCTGGATTGCGATGGCTCTGGCTCAGCAGACCGACATCCTGCTGCTCGACGAACCAACGACGCACCTCGACCTGGCGCACCAGGTCGAGGTCCTGGATCTGCTGACCGAGCTGAATCGCACCTCCGGCAAGACGATCGTGATGGTGTTGCACGACCTGAACCAGGCTGCCCGGTACGCCGACTTCCTGGTCGCCGTCCGGGACGGGAAGATCGTCGCTTCCGGACCTCCGCAAGAGATCCTGAATATCGAACTGGTGCGCCGGGTATTCGGGCAAGTGGTGAAGATTCTCAACGACGACGGTTCCCCTGTGATCGTCCCCGTCAGCCGCCACTCGCTGACCTGACTCGTGCTACCGCAGAATCGTGGCCAGATCGACGTGAGCAGTGGCGATCCCGAACGACACATCCTGTGGCTGGTCGACATGCACCTCGGCCTCCAGCCGGTAATGACCGGTCTCGTCCAGCGTCAGGACGTCGAGTGTCCCGGCCGGGTCGAGAATCCAGTAGTGCACCAGCCCGGCCATCGCGTACTTGGCCACTTTGGTCACATAGTCATTGCCACGATTGCCGGAGACCACTTCGATGCAAAGCACCGGCGTACCGGTGAAACGGACGTCCTCGTCGGTTTCGGGGTGTACGGACAGATCCGGGATGTACTCGTCGTCGGAGCCTTGCGGTTTCCAGTTCCACTCTCGAGTGATCGTGTGGGAACTCGGTAGCACCGGCAGCAGGAGAGCCTTCAGGCGATCGACGGCGTTTTGATGACGTCTGGTCGGACTCGGGGTCATGACGATCTCTCCGTCGATGTATTCGGCCCGGACATCCTCGTCCAGCGACTGATACTCATCCCAGGTCGCTGGCCTGCGCTCCAAAGCTCCGACAGCCATGTCGCCATCATCCCATCAAATTGCGCCCCCGGCAGGATTCGAACCTGCGCTCCCGCCTCCGGAGGGCGGTGCTCTATCCCCTGAGCTACGGGGGCCCTGGCGTTTTGGGCCGAAGGAGACTGTACCAGTGGTCGGCGCGGGCAACCGAATCGTTGTCCCGGGCGCGAACACGGTCCAGGTGCTGGCATTCACCGGCTCCCGACAGCCCGCTCTGGCAGAGTGATCGGGTGACCCACATGCATGTGGCGGGTTCCATCCATGCCGACGTCCTGACCCATGCGCCGGGCTGGCTGGAGGTCCCTGCCGACGTCAACGCCCTGCTGACGCCGTTGTGGAGCCGGAACGTCACCAAGGACGCCGAGGGCGTCCTGACGGTCGCCGGGCTCAGCGTGACCGAGATCGCCGAACAGGTCGGCACTCCGGCGTACGTGGTGGACGAGGACGACCTGCGCCGGCGGGCGCGGGAGTTCGCCGAGGCGTTCGCGGGCTGGGACGTCTACTACGCGGGCAAGTCGTTCCTCTGCACGGCGGTCGCACGCTGGGTCGCCGAGGAAGGACTCGGCGTCGACACCTGCACCGGCGGGGAACTCGCGGTGGCGCTCCGAGCCGGTGTCGATCCCGCGCGGATCGGTCTGCACGGCAACAACAAGAGCGACGCCGAGATCGAACTGGCATTGGACGCCGGGGTCGGCCGGATCATCGCCGACTCCTTCGACGAGATCGCCCGGATCATCCGGCTGGTACGCGCCCGGGATCGAGGCGAGCGACCGCGGCTGATGGTCCGGGTCACGACCGGTGTCGAGGCGCACACCCACGCCTACATCGCCACCGCCCATGAGGATCAGAAGTTCGGTTTCTCGATCGCCGCCGGCCAGGCCCTCGAAGCGCTGCTGCAGGTGCACGCTGCGCCGGAGCTGGAGCTGGCCGGCATCCACTCCCACATCGGTTCGCAGATCTTCGACGCCGAGGGCTTCGCCGTCGCTGCTCGGCGGACCCTCGGTCTGCATGCGGAGTTCGCGGCTCGGACCGGCGTGGAGCCGCCCGAGATGGACCTCGGCGGTGGCTTCGGCATCGCCTACACCAGCACCGACACCCCGGCGACTCCCGCGGCACTGGCCGAGGCCATGCGGCGGATCGTCCAGGTCGAGTGCGCGGCGCACGAGGTTGCCGTCCCGCATCTGTCGATCGAGCCCGGCCGGGCGATCAGCGGACCCAGCGCCTTCGCGCTGTACACAGTCGGCACTGTGAAACGGGTCGTGCTCGACGGCGGCGCGGTCCGGACCTATGTCGCGGTGGACGGCGGGATGAGCGACAACATCCGCACGGCGCTGTACGCCGCCGAATACTCCGCCACACTGGCCTCCCGCCGGTCCGACGCAGGTCCCGCCATCTCCAGGGTGGTCGGCAAGCATTGTGAAGGCGGGGACATCCTGGTACGCGACGAGTTCCTGCCGGCCGACATCGCGCCTGGCGATCTGGTGGCGGTGCCGGCCAGCGGCGCCTACAGCCGTTCGATGGCCAGCAACTACAACCACGTGCCTCGGCCGCCGGTGGTCGCGGTGACCGACGGACGGCTCCAGACCTTGCTGCGCCGCGAGACGCTGGACGACATCCTGCGGCTGGACGTGGGTTGAGCGCGAGGGTTAACACCGCAGTGCTGCGATGGGGAAGAATGAACTGCCGTTGGCCGGCGGCCGGCGGCCCCGGGACCTCCCGGGAAGAATCACAGGGGCAGACGAACGACGTGAGGCAGAAGTGACGACGACCACCGAGGCGGCTGTGCACCCACAGTCGGCCGCGCACCAGATGCCGCCCCTCCGGGTCGCGCTGCTCGGTTGCGGCACCGTGGGCTCGGAGGTCGCGCGACTGCTGACCGACTCCGCCGACGACCTGCACGCCCGGATCGGCCGGCCGCTGGAACTGGTCGGCATCGCCGTCCGGCGGCTCAACCGGACCCGGGAGGGGATCGACCCGGCTCTGTTCACCACCGATGCGGCAGCGCTGGTGGCGCGGCCCGACGTGGACCTGGTGATCGAGGTGATCGGCGGCATCGAGCCGGCCCGGTCGCTGATCTTGAGTGCGCTGCAGCACGGCGCCTCGGTCGTCACCGCCAACAAGGCACTCTTGGCCGAGGACGGCGGCACCTTGTTCGCCGCGGCCGAGGAAGCGGGTGTGGATCTTTATTTCGAGGCCGCCGTGGCAGGCGCGATCCCGATCGTGCGGCCGCTGCGCGAATCGCTGGTCGGAGACGAGATCACCTCGGTGATCGGGATAGTGAACGGCACCACCAACTACATCCTGGACAAGATGGACACCGAGGGTGCCGGATTCTCCGAGACCCTTGCCGACGCGCAGGCGTTGGGCTACGCGGAGGCCGATCCCACGGCTGACGTCGAAGGCTTCGATGCCGCCGCGAAGGCGGCGATCCTGGCCAGCCTCGCGTTCCACAGCCGGGTGACCGCCGCCGATGTCTATCGGGAGGGGATCGCCGAGGTCACCACGTCCGACATCGCCTCGGCCCGGGCCATCGGCTCGGTGGTCAAACTGCTGGCCATCTGTGAACTCTCCGACGCCGAGGGCGACAACGGGCAACGCCGGGTCTCGGTCCGGGTGCACCCGGCGATGATCCCGCGCAGCCATCCGCTGGCGTCGGTCGGCGGTGCGTACAACGCGGTCTTCGTGGAATCCCGTTCGGCTGGCCGGCTGATGTTCTACGGCCCCGGAGCCGGTGGCTCGCCGACCGCCAGCGCGGTGCTCGGCGATCTGGTGACGGTGGCTCGCAACCGGGTCCGCGGGGCCGCAGGCCCGGGGGAGTCCAGCTATGCGGCGCGCCCGGTCAGCCCGATCGACGACGTCGTCACGCGCTATCACATCTCACTCGAAGTAGCCGATGTCACCGGTGTGCTGGCGAGCATCGCCGCCTGTTTCGCCGAGCACGGCGTTTCGATCCAGACGGTACGACAGCAGGGCCGCGGCTCCGACGCGCAACTGGTGATCGTGACGCACCGGGCTCGCGACGCGGCGCTCTCGGCGACGGTCCGGGCGCTGCGCTCGCTCGAAGCGGTGCGTGAAGTGGCCAGTGTGATGCGGGTAGAGGGAGAGGGATGACGATGTTGAATGGTCGCGCTCCGCGCTCCGCGGTCTTGGTCTCCGCGAATCTCGCTCGTTCGTCGCGTTTCCGAACGACGGACTCTGACAGCGGTTCAGTTCGGTGCGTCGTTCGGAAACACTCCTGCACTCCCGAGAGGCTCTGCCCATGACCGTGAGCACATCAATGGTGGCCCACCGGGCCGCACCGAGACAGGGTGTGATCGACCGCTATCGATCGTGGCTGCCGGTGAGTGAGGCCACCCCGGTGATCACTCTCGGCGAGGGGAGCACCCCGCTGGTCCGGGCAGGTGTGCTGTCGGCTGAGCTGGACTGCGAGGTCTGGCTCAAGGTCGAGGGCGCCAATCCGACCGGCTCGTTCAAGGACCGCGGCATGACCGTGGCTGTCAGTGTCGCTGCCGGCAAGGGCGCGCAGGCAGTGGTCTGTGCCTCCACCGGCAACACCTCGGCGTCGGCGGCGGCGTACGCCTCGCGTGGTGGGCTCAAGCCGATCGTGCTGCTGCCGGCCGGTCGGATCGCGGCCGGCAAGCTCGCCCAGGCGATCATGCACGGTGCTCAGGTGGTGCAGGTCGAGGGCAACTTCGACGACTGCCTGCGGCTGGCCCGTTCACTGGCCGACAGCTATCCGGTGGCCTTGGTCAACTCCGTCAACCCGGTGCGGATCGAAGGGCAGAAGACAGCCGCCTTCGAGGTCGTCGACGATCTGGGGGACGCGCCGGACCTGCACGTGCTGCCGGTCGGCAACGGCGGCAACATCTCGGCCTACTGGCGCGGCTATGTGGAGTACGCCGCCGCGGGTCAGGCGACTCGGCGACCGCGAATGTGGGCTTTCCAGGCTGCCGGTGCCGCCCCCTTGGTGTTGGGTCATCCGGTGCCGAATCCGGAGACCGTGGCGACGGCGATCCGGATCGGGGATCCGGCGTCCACCACCCTGGCGATCGCTGCCAAGAACGAGTCCGGCGGCCGCTTCGGCGCCGTCACCGATCAGGAGATCCTCGCGGCACAAGGATTCCTGGCGTCCCGGGAGGGCATCTTCGTGGAGCCGGCTTCCGCCGCGGGTGTGGCCGGGTTGCGCCAGCTGAACCAGCGCGGCGACGTCGATCCGGGGCAGCGGATCGTGATCACGGTGACCGGTCACGGGCTGAAGGACATCGACACCGCGCTGTCGGGCCGTTCGATCCAGGCCGAGGTCGTGGCGGCGGACCTGACCAAGGTCGCGGCGGCTTGCGGTCTGGCTGGATGAACCTCCCCGCTGGGCGCGAGGTCGTCGTCGAGGTGCCGGCGACCAGCGCGAATCTCGGTCCGGGGTTCGACTGCTTCGGTCTGTCCCTCGATTGGTACGAGCGGGTCACCGTGCGCACGGAGCCGGGCGGCTATCACCTGGAAATCACCGGCGAGGGTGCCGACCAGGTGCCGCGCGACGAGTCGCATCTGATCATCCGCTCGGCACTCCTCGGCCTCGCCGATCTCGGCCTCTCGGTCCCCGGTCTGGGTCTGACGTGTCACAACACCATCCCGCACGGGCGCGGCTTGGGGTCCTCGTCGGCCGCCATCGTGGCTGGACTGGTGGCGGCGCGCACGCTCGCCGGTTTGCCGCCGGACCAAGCTTGGACACTGCGCCACGCGACGGCGATCGAGGGCCACCCGGACAACGTCGCGGCGGCCATCTACGGCGGTTTCGTGCTGGCGTACGAGGGGCGCGACGGTGTGGCCGTAGTGAACGCGCCGGTAGCCGACGAGCTGGCGCTGGTGTCATTCACGCCGTCGACCGCGGTCGCGACCAAGGCCGCTCGGGCGCTGCTGCCCGACCTGGTGCCCCACGTGGATGCCGCGGCAAACGCTGCCCGGGCGGCGATGCTGGTCACCGCTGTCGGCGGCCGGACAGAACTGCTGTGGGAAGCGACCCGGGACTGGTTGCATCAGGAGTATCGCCGACCGGCGATGCCGAGGTCACTGGAACTGCTGACGCAGCTGCGCAGCGCCGGGTTGGCCGCGGTGATCAGCGGCGCCGGACCGACGGTGCTCGTGCTCGGGACGAGTGCAGAGCTGGATGCCGCCGAGACGGCCGGCTGGGTTTCCGGAGCGGAGGGTTTCCGGGTGCGTCGAGGTCGCGTCGGCGTCGGCGCCCGAGTGGCGCGGTGAGATCGGTGGTCGAGAGTGCTAACCTTGGATGAACCGAACGGTGAGCCGCGCCACCAACTTCCGCGATGAACCAGTACGGTTTCAGCTACAGCGCCGACAGGTCCGGCGCGGCGAACTTCTTCGCCAACACTTCGAACCGCCAAGCAATGTGGTGGCGAGTGGACCTGGCGAAGACCCCGAGCCGGAGTTCAGCGAACCCACCGCAACCGGCTTGATTGTGAATGGACTGGGCGGATATCGCCCACTCCGAAAGGACACCCGTGACAGATATCGCCGAAGCGCAGGCAGCCCCCGCCACAGAGCCTGGGGAGCGCCGTCGGCGCAAGGGCACCGGGCTGGATGCCATGGTGCTACCGGAGTTGAAGCAAGTTGCCCAAGGTCTCGGCGTGAAGACGACCGGACTACGGAAGGGCCAGCTGATCGACGCCATCCGCGCCGCTCAGTCCGGCCCCACCGCCGGCAAAGACGGCGCCGCGACCAACGGGTCCCGGCGCCAGCGGACGCCGCGTGCCGACAAGCCGGCAAATGACAGCCAACCGACGATCGATGCGGTCAGCGAGGCCATCGAGCGCACCGCCGAGAGCCGTGGACAGCGGACCCGGCAGACTGCCGAGCAGTCGCGTACGCAGCCGTCCGGCGAGTCAGCGAATCGTGAAGCCGAGCGGCCGGCCAATGAGTCGTCCAGCCGGCAGCGCGAGGACAACCGTGATGCCGCCACGGACAGCCGGCCCGCCGAGAACCGTGGCGCCGATGGTCGGCCCGCTGAAAGCCGCGCAGGTGAGAACCGCGGCAATGATACGCAGGGCGGCGACAACCGGACCGGCGACAACAGGACCGGCGAGAACCGCGGCGGTAATGAGAACCGTGCCGACAACCGGGGTGGCAACGACCGCAATGGTGCCGGTCGGGAGCAGCAGAACCGGGATCAGCAGAACCGGCAGAACCGGGGCAACGACAACCGGTCCGGTAGTGACAACCGCGGTAATGAGAACCGTGGGAATGACAACCGCGGCAATGACAACAACCGGGACGACGACGAAGGTGGCGGCCGGCGGAGCCGGCGTCGGCGCAGCCGGGACCGGCAGAACCGCCGGAACAACCGAGGCGGCGGCATGGACCGCTACGAGTCCGAGCCGGTCGTGTCCGAGGACGACGTCCTCGCGCCCATCAACGGCATCCTCGATGTGCTCGACAACTACGCCTTCGTGCGGACCTCGGGCTACCTGCCGGGCTCCGACGATGCGTACGTGTCGCTGTCGATGGTGAAGAAGCTCGGGCTGCGCAAGGGAGACATCGTCTCCGGCGCCATCCGTACCCCTCGTGAGGGCGAGCGCAAGGAGAAGTTCAACCCTCTGGTCCGGGTTGACTCGATCAACGGCCGGCCGCCGGAAGAAGCGCGGAACCGTCCGGAATTCGCCAAGCTGACTCCGCTCTACCCGCAGGAGCGGCTGAAGCTGGAGACCGCGCCCAACCAGTTGATGGGCCGGATCATCGATCTGCTGTCCCCGGTCGGCAAGGGCCAGCGTGGCCTGATCGTGTCGCCGCCGAAGGCGGGCAAGACGATGGCCATGCAGACCATCGCGAACGCGATCGCCACCAACAACCCCGAGGTCCACCTGATGGTGGTGCTGGTCGACGAGCGGCCGGAGGAGGTCACCGACTTCCAGCGGACCGTCAAGGGCGAGGTCATCTCCTCGACGTTCGACCGGCCGGCCGACGACCACACCACCGTCGCCGAGCTGGCGATCGAGCGGGCCAAGCGCCTGGTCGAGATGGGTCACGACGTAGTCGTGCTGCTGGACGGCATCACCCGGCTCAGCCGGGCGTACAACATCGCCGCTCCGGCCAGCGGCCGGATCCTCTCCGGTGGTGTGGACTCCGCCGCGCTCTATCCGCCGAAGAAGTTCTTCGGCGCGGCCCGCAACATCGAGAACGGCGGCTCGCTGACCATCTTGGCGACCGCCCTGATCGAGACCGGCTCGAAGATGGACGAGGTGATCTTCGAGGAGTTCAAGGGCACCGGCAACATGGAGCTCCGGCTGCGGCGCGAGTTCGCCGACAAGCGGATCTTCCCGGCCATCGACGTGGACGCCTCCAGCACCCGCCGCGAGGAGCTGCTGATGAGCCGCGAGGAGCTGAACATCATCTGGAAGCTCCGCCGGGTGCTGTCGGGCGGGGAGAATCTGCAGGGTCTGGAGATGTTGCTGGATCGGCTCCGCAAGACCGGCAGCAACCACGAGTTCCTGCTGGCCATCACCAAGTCCATTCCCCAGCGCGGGGAGTAAACCCGGGCCGGCTTGTGTTGGTCGGTTTGGTGTCGCGGGACAGCCTGCGGCAGACTAGATCCTTGTGCCGGTTCACGCTCGTCAGTCGACGCGGCGACCCGGTGCGACTGATGAGGAGACACCATGAAGCCAGACATCCACCCGCGGTACGTGGAGACCCAGGTGACCTGCACCTGTGGCAACACGTTCACCACTCGCAGCACCTCGCCCGACGGCGTCCTGCGCGCCGACGTGTGCTCGGCCTGCCACCCGTTCTACACCGGCAAGCAGAAGATCCTCGACACCGGTGGTCGGGTCGCTCGCTTCGAGAAGCGGTACGCGAAGAAGCAGCCCGCGAAGAAGCAGCCCGCGAAGAAGAAGTAGCCCCTACCCGCGCTCCCGGATCACTCGATCCGGGAGCTTGTCCGTGTTTAGGGGAGAGGAGATCAGGTGTCGGCATCAGCAAGCTCCACGCCATTCGAGGCAGCCGCGGGGTTGCAGGCGGAGTTCGCCGAGCTCGAGGCTGCGTTGTCCGATCCCGCTGTGCACGCTGATCTCGCCAGGGCTCGCAAGGTCGGCCGACGGTACGCCGAGCTGACTCCGATCGTCAAAGCCCTCACCGAGTACGCGTCGCTGACCGACGATCTCAGTGCGGCCCGTGAGCTCGCCGGCGAGGACTCCTCGTTCGCCGAGGAAGCGGCCGAGCTGGAGGCCAGGCTGGGTCCGGTCACCGAACGGCTGACCAGGCTGCTGGCCCCGCGCGATCCGAACGACTCCTCCGATGCGCTGTTGGAGATCAAGTCCGGCGAAGGCGGGGAGGAGTCGGCGCTGTTCGCCGGCGACCTGTTGAACATGTACACCCGGTATGCCGCCACTCGTGGTTGGAAGGTCGAGGTTCTCGACGCCCAGGAGACCGATCTGGGCGGCTTCAAGTCCGTCACGGTCGCCATCAAGGCGTCGTCGGTGGGTGAGCCGGACCAGATGCCGTACGGGGTGTTGAAGTTCGAGGGCGGGGTGCACCGGGTGCAACGAGTCCCGGTGACCGAGTCGCAGGGTCGGGTGCACACGTCCGCGGCCGGCGTCTTGGTGATGCCCGAGGTCGAGGAGTCCGCGGTGGAGATCGACGACAACGATCTGCGGATCGACGTCTACCGATCCTCCGGGCCCGGCGGACAGGGCGTCAACACCACCGACTCCGCGGTCCGGATCACCCATCTGCCCAGCGGGATCGTGGTGTCGTGCCAGAACGAGCGCTCCCAGTTGCAGAACCGGGAGCAGGCGATGCGGATGCTGCGGGCGCGACTGACGGCCGCGGCCGAGGAAGCGGCAGCCCAGGAGGCCTCCGCCGCCCGGAAGTCGCAGGTGCGTACGGTCGACCGTTCCGAGCGGATCCGGACCTACAACTATCCGGAGAACCGGATCGCCGATCACCGGATCGGCTACAAGGCCTACAACCTCGATCAGGTGCTGAACGGCGACCTGCAAGCCGTCGTCGTCGCCCTGCAGGAGGCTGACACCGCCGAGCGTCTGGCCGGCACCTCATGACCGAGTTGTCAGATTCCACGGTCGCCCGGGCGACCGTGGAATCTGACCACACCGTAGTGAAAAGGGCCGCGGAGCGATTGCGGACGGCGGGCGTGCCCAGTCCCGAGAACGATGCTCGGATGTTGCTGGCGCACGTGCTGGGAGGGCGTCCGGATCCCTGGTGGCACCGGGTCCAGGTCGGCGCCGAGCAGGCCGACGAATACGCCCGACTGATCGAGCGGCGGGCGGAACGGGTTCCGCTGCAGCATCTGACCGGTGTGTCCCACTTCGGGCATGTCGAACTCGCGGTCGGACCCGGGGTCTTCATCCCGCGGCCCGAGACCGAGACCATGATGGCCTGGGCCTGCGCCGAACTCCGGGCACGTCACCCCGAGGTGGCTCGACCCCCGGTGGCGGTGGATCTGTGCACCGGTTCCGGAGCCATCGCCCTGTCGCTGGCGAGAGAAGTCCCCGGGGCCGAGATCCATGCGGTGGAGTTGTCCGCCGAGGCATTGCCTTGGGCGGAACGTAATCTGGCCGGCACCGACGTACGGCTGGTGCACGCAGACATGGCCGACGCACTGCCGGAACTGGACGGCACCGTGGATCTGGTGATCGCCAACCCGCCGTACGTCCCGCTGGACGCCTATGACACGGTCGCGGTCGAAGCCCGGGACCACGATCCGAGCCTCGCGTTGTTCTCCGGGGCCGACGGGCTGGACGCCATCAAGGTGCTGACCAGGGTCGCTGCCCGGCTGCTGCGCACCGGTGGCCTACTGGCTTTCGAACACGCGGAAGCCCAGGCCGAGAGCGCGCCCCAGGTCGTGCTCGACAGCCGGCTGTTCGCTCAGGTCCGAGATCGTCAGGATCTGACCGGCCGACCTCGGTTCGTCACGGCCGTCCGAAACGGTCGTGCTCTGGCAGGATGGGACGAGTGAGCGCCGAACCGGAGCAGGAGAACGATCTCGGCTATCGACGTTGGGACTGCACCGGTGACGACCCGGAGGTGTTGGCGCAAGCCGCCGACGATGCCCGGGCCGCCATCGAGCGCGGCGAGTGCATCGTATTGCCCACCGACACCGTGTACGGGATCGGTGCCGACGCGTTCAACCCCGATGCCGTGCAGCGGCTGCTGGATGCCAAGGTGCGCGGCCGGGACATGCCGCCGCCGGTCCTGATCGGCGAGAGCTCGCTGATCCGGGCCCTGGCGGTCGACATCCCGGACCAGGCCCGGGAGCTGGTGGCGCGGCACTGGCCCGGACCGTTGACGATCATCTTGAAGCGGCAGCCCAGTCTGCGGATGGACCTCGGCGATGCCGAGGGCACCGTCGCGTTGCGGGTGCCCGACCACGAGCTGGCCCGTGACATCCTGCGCGCCACCGGCCCGATGGCGGTCAGCAGCGCCAACATCAGCGGTTTGCCGGCAACCCTGACCTGCGAGGACGCGCTGGGTCAGCTGGGCGCCAATGTGAGCGTCTACCTCGATGGTGGCCGGCTCGGTGACGAGGGCCAGCCGGCGTCGACCATCGTGGACTTCACCCAGGCCGATCACGGACAGATCCTGCGGCACGGTGTGCTGACTCGCGAGGTGCTCGCGGAGACGTTGCCCGACATCGAGGACCTGGTCGAAGACGACGAGGCCGATTCTGCGAACCCGGAGGCGTAGCGGGTGCGGGAGTACCTGCTGGTGATGCTGGTCGCCGCGGCGGTGACCTTCCTGGCCAGTGGCGTCTGCCGGCGTGTTGCGCTGCGCGCCGGGGCGCTGGCCCACGTACGCGACCGGGATGTGCACACCGTTGCCATGCCGTACTTCGGCGGTGTGGCCATGTTCTTGGGCTTGCTGTCGGCCATTGTGCTCGCCTGGCAGCTGCCCTTCCTCGGTCGCCAGCCGCTGGTCGGGCAGGACTCGCTGGCCGTCCTGGTCGCTGCCGCGGTGATCTGTGCCGTTGGGGTGCTCGACGACCTTTACGACCTGCGGGCGTACACCAAGTTCGCGGGACAGGTCCTGGCTGCCGGCATCGTGGTCGCACTTGGCGTGCGGATGCTCTGGATCCCGCTTCCAGGCCAAGTGATCTCGCTGGACTATGGCGCCTCGGTCGCCATCACGGTGTTCTTCATCGTGCTCTGCTCCAACGCGGTCAACTTCGTCGACGGTCTGGACGGTCTGGCTACCGGTGTGGTGGGCATCGGCGCGGGTGCGTTCTTCGCCTACTCCTACGTGTTGTACTGGTACGAGGGTCTCAGCCGAGCTACCACCTCCGGCCTGATCGCGGTGGCGATCGTCGGAATCTGCCTGGGATTTTTGCCGCACAACTTTTTCCCGGCCCGGATGTTCATGGGCGACTCCGGCGCCATGCTGCTGGGGCTGCTGCTCGCGACGTCGACGGTCAGCTTGACCGGCCAGCTGGACCCGTCCCAACTCAGCGACGGTGGGGGGGTGGCGGGAGGAATCGGCGGCGGGTTGGTGCCGCTGGTGTTGCCGTTGGTGCTGCCGCTCGCGATTCTCGCGCTGCCGTTCCTGGATCTCAGCATGGCGTTCATCCGGCGTACCTATGCGGGCCGCTGGTGGTTCCTGCCGGACAAACAGCACCTGCATCACCGCTTGTTGGAGCGTGGCCACAGTCAGCGCCGTGCTGTGCTTCTCATGTATGCCTGGTCGGCGTTGGTGTCCTTCGGAGTGATCGTCCTCGGACTGGTCCGGACTGACCGGCATTGGCAGGTGGTCGCGGTCGTGCTGCTGATTGCAGTGGTGCTGGTGCTGGCCACGCTCGGGCGTCCGATTCGTGGCCTGCGCCGACCTCAGCGTCCGCCGACCCCCTGAGTGGGCCGGTAGGCGCGTGGCATCCCCGGTATTCCCGGACCCGCCTGATTAGCAGAGAAGCCGGAACCGCACCAGGGGCCAAAGGACTCGCGATTCCAGGGGCGAAGTCCCCTGGGCGCGGAACGACAGCTTCATGGTAGTTTTCACGGACCATTTCTCGCCGGCTCCTCCGGCGTGCAGCTTCGTGCCGCGCGCTGCCCGATGACTAAGGACGACGCCTCTCATGACCACCACCGACGGGCTCTCGGCCCGGCCTGCCGACGGCGGCGACGAGGTGGCCATGACCGGACCCAGCATTCACGTGATCCGTGCCCGGAAGCTGCTGTTCGGCGGCTTGGCCGGCGGTGTCGGCGCCACGGTGTTGTCGCTGGTGCTGTTCACGGTGCTGGACGGCACCCGGGGCCTCGCCTCGGCCGCGCTGGCCGCGGCGATGGTGCTGTTCTTCTACGGAGTCGGCCAGCTGATCATGGTCGCGTTCGCCGATGCCGGAGCACGGACGCTGCTCGCGGTCTCGATGGCGAGCTACACCGGACGGGTCGTGATCCTCGGACTGGTGTTGTTGGTCTACAGCAAGCATCGGGAGGCGTTCCCGGCGCTGTGGCCGATCGCCATCTTCCTCACCACCATCGCGGTGGTGGCCGGTTGGATCGCGGTCGAGATCTGGGTGTTCAGCCGGCTGCGGATCGGCGTCTACGACACCGAATACGTGCCGCCAGCGACCGAGGGCGGTGACCAGTGACAAGCGTCACCGGCAGCCCGTCGAATATGTCGCCGACGCGACGTGTCCGACCACTCAGACCGTCACAGCGTGCTGCTAGCGTGGCTCTCGCCATGCAGCGGGAACGCGAGGCGGAGGAGGGGCAGGTGCACAGCCATGCGGCCGGGATGGACCAGGGCATGCGGGTGCTGTCCTACCTCTTGGCCGGCGTCGCGCTGTATGGCGGGCTCGGCTGGCTGGCCGACCACCTGCTGGGCACCGGTTTCCTGCTGCCGATCGGGATCGTGTTGGGCGCCGCCACGGCGGTCTACACGATCATCCGGCGATTCGGGCGGGTCACCGTCGCCACCGATGAGACATCCAAGGCCACGATTGGAGAGGGAGCACGTTGAGCCTGCCGACCTTGGGACTCCTGCCGCTGGAGACCGGCGGGGAGGGCTACCACCCGCCGAGTGCGGACGACTTCACCCTGCCCGGGATCTTCCCGGGCGTGGACTGGTTCGACAAGTATCTGCTGATGGCGGTCCTCGCCTTCCTCCTGGTGACGGTCTTCTGGGTCACGATGGCCCGGAAGAACAAGCTGGTGCCGAGCAAGAGCCAGTTCCTCGGCGAGTCGGCGTACTTCTTCATCCGCAACTCGATCGCCCGGGACAACATCGGGCATGACTACCGCAAGTTCCTGCCCTGGCTGATCGCGCTCTTCTCCTTCATCCTGGTCAACAACCTGTGGGGTGTCTTCCCGCTGACTCTGCTGCCG
Organism: Microlunatus sp.; assembly: GCA_047605905.1. Lineage (GTDB taxonomy): Bacteria > Actinomycetota > Actinomycetes > Propionibacteriales > Propionibacteriaceae > Microlunatus. The sequence goes on along the minus strand of JASGEZ010000072.1, from coordinate 86,253 downwards.
ACCACGTCGCACTCCGGCTGGGCGTACGGCCTGGCCGCGATGGTCTGGATCGTCTACAACGGCGTCGGCATCGGCAAGCACGGCTTCTTCGGCTATCTCAAGCACTCGGTGTTGCCGTCCGGCGTGCCGGTGTTCATGTGGTGGCTGATCATCCCGCTGGAGTTCTTCTCCAACATCATCGTCAGGCCGGTCACGCTGGCGTTGCGACTCTTCGCCAACATGTTCGCCGGTCACCTGCTGGTGGTCGTCTTCGTGGTCGGCGGTGAGTATCTGTTGCTGCACGGTGGCAGTGTGGTCAACCACATCGCCGGTGGCGTGTCGCTGGCCTTCAGCCTCCCGATCTTCGCCCTGGAGATCTTCGTGCAGTGCCTGCAAGCCTTCATCTTCACCGTGCTGACTGCGGTCTATCTCCACTCCTCACTGGCCGAAGAACACTGAGCCAGCTCGTCCATCGACCAGAAGTTCGTCCAACCAAGATTCGGCTGAAACCCCAGCGGAATACCGAAAGGAATGTTGTTCATGTCTCCACTGGAGCTCCAGGGATCGCTCGGCATCGTCGGCTACGGCCTTGCGGCCATCGGCCCGGGTATCGGCGTGGGTCTGATCTTCGCCTCCGTCATTCAGGGCACCGCCCGGCAGCCCGAGGCTCGCGGCGCCATGATGGGCACCGCCTGGATCGGCTTCGCCGTGACCGAGGCCCTGGCGATCATCGGTATCGCCCTGGCCTTCGTCTTCGGCGGCCTGTGATCTGACGATCATGACATCGCTTCTCACCCCGCTAGCGACCAATCCGCTGATCCCAGCACCGGCGGAGATGATCATGGGGATCATCTTCGTGGTGCTGCTCACGGTCATCATCGCCAAGGTCGTGGTGCCTCGCTTCGAGGAGACCTATAAGGAGCGGACCGAGGCCATCCAAGGCGGTATGGAGAAGGCCGAGAAGGCGCAGGCAGAGGCACAGGCGGCGCTGCAGCAGTACCGGGCGCAACTGGCCGACGCCCGCTCCGAAGCGGCCAAGATCCGCGAGGAAGCCAGGGTTCAGGGCACCGAGATCATCGCCGAGCTGCGGGAGCAGGCCCAGGCGGAAGCAACGCGAATCCGGCAGGCAGCCGAATCGCAGATGGAGGCCGAGCGGGCCCAGGTGATGATCCAGCTGCGCAGCGAGATCGGTGGCCTGGCCACCACGCTGGCGAGCCGGATCGTCGGGGAGTCGCTCGCCGACGACGAGCGTGCTCGTCGCACCGTCGACCGCTTCCTGGCCGAGCTGGAATCCGACAGCGCGAGCACCCCGGCCGGCACCTGATGGCAGCACCGCAGGATGTCCGACTGAGCGTGCTCGATCCGCTGCTGGACGAGGCCGAGCTCAGCGACCAGCTCGCCCACGAGTTGTTCTCGGTCGTGGATGCGCTGGACGGCTCGCCGACCCTGCGTCGGGTTGCGACCGACCCGAGCACCCCGGAAACGGCACGGGCCGCGTTCGTGAGCGGTCTGCTGACCGGCAAGGTCTCCGACGCGTGTGTGGCGCTGGTCGCCGCCGCGACGCGGCGACGCTGGTCCAGCGGCAGCACGTTCGCGGCGGCACTGGAACGGCAGGCCGTTCGGGCGCAGTTGCTGTTGGCGGAGCGGGCCGGCCACCTCGACGAGACCGAGGACGAACTGTTCCGGTTCGCCCGGCTGGTCGAGTCCGACGGCAGTCTGCGGAATGCGCTGAGCGAACGATCGGTCGACAAGGCATTCCGCGAGGGCCTGGTCGGCGATCTGCTGGACGGTAAGGCGACCTTGGCGACCGTGGTGCTGGCCAAGCGCGCGGTCGGCGCCCGCAACCGCTCCTACGGGCACACGCTGGAGAGTTACATCAACCTCGCAGCGGCGCTTCGGGACCGGGTGATCGCCACCGTGCGGGTGGCGCGGCCGCTGACCGACGAGCAGCTGCAGCGGCTACGGGCCGGACTGTCCCGACAGGTCGGCCGCAACGTCGGCCTGCAGGTCATCGTCGAACCGGACCTGCTGGGCGGGGTCCGGGTCGAACTCGGCACCGAGGTTATCGAAGGCACCGTGTCCGGCCGCCTGGCCGAAGCACGCAAGCTCTTCGTCTAGCCCACCCAGCACCTAGAAACGCAGTACCTAGAACTTGAACTTGATCACGATCGGATGAGGAAACGATGGCGGAACTGACGATTCGACCGGAGGAGATCCGGGAGGCCCTGGACAGGTTCGTCCAGAACTACCAGCCGGAGACCGCGACCCGCGAGGAAGTCGGCACCGTCGTCACCTCCGGTGACGGCATCGCCCGCGTCGAAGGGTTGCCCTCGGCTCAGGCCAACGAGCTGCTCCAGTTCGAGAACGGCACCCTCGGCATCGCCTTGAACCTGGACGTGCGCGAGATCGGCGTCGTGGTGCTGGGCGATTCGGAGGGGATCGAAGAGGGCCAGCCGGTGCGGGGCACCGGCGAGATCCTCTCGGTCCCGGTTGGTGACGGCTACCTGGGCCGGACGGTGAACGCCATGGGCGAACCGATCGACGGGCTCGGGGAGATCACCGACATCGACGAACGGCGTCCGTTGGAGCTGCAGGCGGCCGGCGTGATGGAGCGGTCGGAGGTTCGCCAGCCGTTGCAGACCGGCATCAAGGCCATCGACGCCATGATCCCGGTCGGTCGCGGTCAGCGGCAGTTGATCATCGGAGACCGCAAGACGGGCAAGACCGCCATCGCGATCGACACGATCATGAACCAGAAGGCCGCCTGGGAGTCGGGCGATCCGGAGCAGCAGGTCCGCTGCATCTACGTCGCGATCGGCCAGAAGGGCTCGACCATCGCCTCCATCCGTGGCGCGTTGGAAGCGGCCGGCGCGATGGAATACACCACCATCGTGCACTCACCGGCTTCCGATCCGGCGGGCTACAAGTACATCGCCCCGTACGCCGGCTCGGCCATCGGTCAGCACTGGATGTATCAGGGCAAGCACGTCCTGATCGTCTTCGACGACCTCACCAAGCAGGCCGAGGCATACCGGGCCATGTCGCTGCTGCTGCGTCGCCCGCCGGGCCGCGAGGCCTACCCCGGCGACGTGTTCTACCTGCACAGCCGCCTGCTGGAGCGCTGCGCCAAGCTGTCCAAGGAGCTTGGTGGCGGCTCGATGACCGGCCTGCCGATCATCGAGACCAAGGCCAACGACGTCTCGGCGTACATTCCGACCAACGTCATCTCGATCACCGACGGTCAGATCTTCCTGCAGTCGGACCTGTTCAACGCCAACCAGCGACCGGCCATCGACGTCGGTGTCTCGGTCTCCCGAGTCGGCGGTGCGGCGCAGATCAAGGCGATGAAGACGGTGGCCGGCTCGCTGAAGCTGGAACTCGCGCAGTTCCGAGACATGCAGGCTTTCGCCATGTTCGCTTCCGACCTCGACGCCACCACCCGGCGTCAGCTGGATCGCGGTGGCCGGTTGACCGAGTTGCTGCGTCAGCCGCAGTACTCGCCGTACCCGGTCGAGGAGCAGGTCGTCTCGGTCTGGGCCGGTCTGCAGGGCCTGATGGACGAGGTGCCGGTCATCGACGTGCTCCGGTTCGAGCGCGAGATGCTGGACTACCTGCGTCATCACGGCACCGCCTTGACCACCATCCGCGAGTCGAAGGTCTTCGACGACGACACAGCGGCCGCGCTCCGTCAGCACATCACCGAGTTCAAGAAGGGCTTCCAGACCTCGGAGGGCAAGCTGCTCCCCGGGCTGGAGAAGTTCGAGCCCCTCGACGCGGAGGATGTCAGCCAGGAGACGATCGTCGCGCAGAAGCGCTGACGGTCACCAGGGAGGAACGAACCGATGCCAGCCAGCCTGAGGGAGCTGCGTCAGCGCCGCGCCGCCGTCACCACCACCAAGAAGGTGACGCGGGCGATGGAGTTGATCGCATCCGCCCGGATCGGCAAGGCCCAGCGTCTCGCGCGGGAGGCAGGGCCGTACGCCCGGGAACTCACCCGGGCGGTCTCCGCCGTCGCCACCGATGCACCAGAGATCAACCACCCGCTGACCAACCAGGTCCCCGATCCGCAGGCGGCGGCGATCCTGGTGATCACCTCCGACCGTGGCCTGGCAGGTGCGTACTCGTCGTCGGTGCTGAAGCAGAGTGCCCAGCTCCGGGAGCTGCTCGAGCGCAACGGTCTCCGGGTGCAGCGGTTCCTGTCCGGCCGCAAGGCGATCGCCTACGCGAGCTTCCGCAAGTTCGAGATCCAGCGCCGGTGGGAGGGCTTCTCCGACTCACCGACGTACGACCATGCGCGTGAGATCGCGGACGCGCTGATCGACTCGTTCCTGAGGCCGACGGAGGAAGGCGGCGTGGACGAGATCCACATCGTCTACACCCGCTTCATCTCCATGTTGCGGCAGGAACCGACCGTCATCCGGCTCCTGCCGCTGGAGGTCGAACGGAGTGCGGAGCAGACGGCTCATCCGGATCTGCACCCGCTGTACGAGTTCGAGCCCGATGCGGACGTGGTGCTGGACGAGTTGCTGCCGTTGTACGTGGCGGCCCGGGTCTACTCCTGCCTGCTGCAGTCGGCGGCCTCCGAACTCGCCAGTCGCCAGCGGGCGATGAAGGCGGCCACCGACAACGCCGAGCAGTTGATCGAGAAGCTGACCCGCGAGGCGAACCAGGCGCGGCAGGCCGAGATCACCCAGGAGATCAGCGAGATCGTCGGCGGCGCCGCCGCCTTGGCCGAAGCCACCGCGAACGCGGACTAGCACCAGACCAGACACGACAGAGCCACACGAGTAACGAGGGATCATGACCGCAGTTGCAGAAGAGACCAGCACCGAGGCCAAGGCCGGCGGGATCGGTCGCGTCTCCCGGGTGATCGGCCCGGTCGTCGACGTGGAGTTCCCGGTCGACCAGATGCCCGACATCTACAACGCCCTGCTGGTGGACACCACCGTCAGCGGGGTGACCAGGACCATGACGATGGAGGTCGCGCTGCAGATCGGCGACAACCTCATCCGGGCCATCGCGCTGAAGCCGACCGACGGCATGCAGCGCGGTGCCGAGGTGCGCGACACCGGGGCGCCGATCAGCGTGCCGGTGGGTGACGTCACCAAGGGCCACGTGTGGAACGTGACCGGCGAGGTGCTGGACGCCGATCCCGCGACCGTCGAGATCACCGAGCGCTGGCCGATCCACCGGGATCCGCCGCGGTTCGACCAGCTCGAGCCGAAGACCGAGATGCTGGAGACCGGCATCAAGGTCCTCGACCTGCTGACGCCGTACGTGACCGGTGGCAAGATCGGCCTGTTCGGTGGCGCCGGCGTCGGCAAGACCGTGTTGATCCAGGAGATGATCTACCGCATCGCCCACAACTTCGGCGGCACCTCGGTGTTCGCCGGTGTGGGGGAGCGGACCCGTGAGGGCAACGACCTGATCAACGAGATGATCGAGGCCGGCGTGTTCAAGGACACCGCACTGGTGTTCGGTCAGATGGACGAGCCGCCGGGCACCCGGTTGCGGGTGGCGCTGTCTGCGCTGACCATGGCCGAGTACTTCCGCGACGTCCAGAACCAGGACGTGTTGTTGTTCATCGACAACATCTTCCGGTTCACCCAGGCCGGCTCGGAGGTCTCCACGCTGCTGGGCCGGATGCCCTCGGCCGTGGGTTATCAGCCCAACCTGGCCGACGAGATGGGTCAGCTGCAGGAGCGGATCACCTCGACCCGTGGTCACTCGATCACCTCGATGCAGGCGATCTACGTGCCCGCCGACGACTACACCGACCCGGCCCCGGCAACCACCTTCGCCCACCTGGACGCCACCACCGAGCTCTCCCGCGAGATCGCCTCCCGTGGTCTCTACCCCGCGGTGGATCCGCTGACCTCGACCTCGCGCATCCTGGACGCACAGTTCATCGGCCAGAAGCACTACGACGTGGCCGTCGAGGTCAAGCAGATCCTGCAGCGCAACAAGGATCTGCAGGACATCATCGCCATCCTCGGTGTCGACGAACTGTCCGAAGAGGACAAGATCATCGTCAACCGCGCACGCCGGCTCCAGCAGTTCCTCTCGCAGAACACCTACATGGCGGAGAAGTTCACCAACATCCCGGGCTCTTCGGTGCCGGTCGGCGAGACTGTCGAGTCGTTCGACATGATCGTCTCGGGCAAGGTGGACCACATCGCAGAGCAGGCGTTCTTCAACGTCGGCAACCTGGATGACGTGGAGAAGCGCTGGTCCGAGCTGCAGAAGGAGGCCTGAGCCTCGTGGCGGATCCGTTGCACGTCGAGGTCGTCTCGGCGACACGCGTCGTGTGGTCGGGTGAGGCCACCAACATCATCGCCAAGACGATTGACGGTGACATGGGGATCCTGCCCGGTCACGAGCCGGTGTTGGCCATCCTGGTTGGCGGGGCGATCCAGATCTACTGCCCGGATGCCACCCGCGAGATCATCGCCGTGGACGGTGGGTTCATCTCGGTTGCGCACGAGCATGTCTCGATTCTCAGTGAGTACGCCGCGACGGCGACCGAGGTGAGCTTGCGCGAAGCGGAGCGGGAACTCGCTGAGGCTCGGGCCCGGCTGGACAACGGCGAGGACGACGAGGAGACCCGGCAGCACTTCGCCTGGGCGAGCGCTCAGATCCGGGCAGCCGAGAAGCTGCATCTGTAGGTGATCATTTCGCAACCATCTCGCAGCGCTCCAGAGCTAGTGTCGATTTGCGATGCATGAGTGGTTGTTGTTCGGGCTCCTTCTGGTGCTCATCGCTGCGTTGGCAGCGGCGGCGCTGGCGGCTTTGCCGTTGCGGCGGCGCTGGCTGGCGCGCGACGGCGGTCTGTTCGAGTGCAGTGTTCGGCTGAGCCGCGCCACCCCAGGCTCCGGGTGGGCGTTGGGCATGGCTCGCTACAACGCCGAGGTGCTGGAGTGGTTCCGGTTCTTCTCCTACTCCAGCAAGCCCAGGAAGTCCTTCTTGCGCAGCGAGGTGCGAGTGCTCACCGACCGGGAGCCCGACGCGGTTGAGGCGGTGGCGCTCTACACCGGGCAGCGGATCGTCGAACTGGAGGAGCAGGGGCCCGGGGAGGTCAGCGGTCGGCCCTGGGAGGTTGCGATGAGTGCGGAGTCGCTGACCGGCTTCTTGAGCTGGCTGGAGGCCGCGCCGCCCCGCCCGCCGCGGATCTGAGCTGCTGACGAGTCCACTGCTCAGCCGGACGCTGCGGCGGCGACCGCGTCGAGCTGGTTCTGAAGCGACTGGATCAGTTGATCGGCGGGGTCGTCGGCGTACCTGGTCACCCCCGCCGCGTAGCGGAACTGCCAGCTCACTGTGTTCCGGTAGGTCATCAGCTGGGCGATCGTGAAGCCGTCCGGTGTCGCCAAGGTGTAGCTGAGCCGAGTGCCGTCGGTCGGTTCGGACGTGCGTCCGACGACTGCCCGCCAGAGGGTGGCGCTACCGTTCTCGCCGCCGCTGGTCGGGTGGGCGGCCACGCTCACTCGCTGCCCGGCACAGTCGTCCAAGGCGGTCGCGGCTCGAGTCAGTTCGGCTTGGGCCGCCGGTGAGTCGTCGAACCGCAGCGTGAACAGGGCGATCGACCAGGTGCCCTCCAGCCAGTAGGTGCCGACGCCGTCGAGAGCTGTGGCGGGCATCCGATTGATCATGATGGTCTCCACCAAGGACGTGCAGTCCGTCGGGCTGACGGTGACATCGGCGTCGTTCCCGCCTCGCCGGGTGAGCACCGAGGCATCGTTGACGCCATCCCCGCGGACCATGCCGGCGTACGCGTCCTGGAGCTGGGCGAGGCTGAGCGGTGTTGCCGGCTGCGGCCAGAATCGCCACACCGCCAAGCCGCAGACCAGCACGACTGCGAGGATCGAGGCCACCATCAACAGCCACCGGGGGACCGGGCCTCGCGAGCTGGGTCCGAGGACGAGTTCCTCCACGGCCGGCTGCTCACCTGGAACCGGCGTCGTCACGATCTCCACGCTAGTCCCCGCGGATGAAGCGGGCCATACTTGCCGGGTGCAGCAGCCGAGGTCCGATCAGCTCAGGGGAGTCAACCTGGGTGGTTGGCTCGTGGTCGAACCGTGGATGACACCGGGCCTGTTCGCCGACAGCAACGCGGTGGACGAAACCACTTTGGTGCAGACCGCTGGTGGGCGCGAGATCATCCGCCGGCATCGCGAGACCTTCATCACCGAGGCCGACTTCGCCTGGATCGCGGAGACCGGGCTGGACCTCGTTCGGATACCGGTAGGGCATTGGGCCGTCCGGGATGCGCCGCCGTACCTCTCCTCGGTGGAGCTGCTCGATGCGGCGATGGACTGGGCGCAGGCGTACGGACTGAAAGTGTTGCTCGACCTGCACGGCGCAGCTGGTTCCCAGAACGGGCGGGATCACAGCGGGCTGGTCGGCCCGCGGTCGTTCTACCGGTCGGCGGCCTATCGTGAGGACAGTCTGGATGCCCTGACCGGACTCGCCGAACGCTACGCAGCGCATCCGGCGCTGTGGGGGATCGAGATGCTCAACGAGCCGATGGATCTGAGGATCTGGCGACTGTGGGAGTTCCACCACCGGGCGTACCGGCGGCTGACCGAAGTGCTGCGACCAGGCACCCACATCGTCTTCGCCGACGGATTCGTACCCTTGCTGACGTCCGGCTCGCTGCGTGGCAATCCCGACTTCCCCGTGGTGCTGGATTGCCACTTCTATCAGGCGTTCTATCCGTGGGACACCCGCAAGACCTACGAGCAGCACCTCGTCAAGGCGCGGCAGCGGGCGAAGCTGATCGCTCGGCTGCAACGACATCAGCCGGTTCTGATCGGTGAGTGGAGTGCCGGGATGGACTCGCGAGCCGTGGCCGGCCGATCCGAATCACCGGCCGATCTGGCTCGCGGCTATGTGGACGCCCAACTCGACGGATACTCCGGCGCCCTGGGCTGGTGCTACTGGTCCTACAAGACCGCCACCCGGGACGACTGGAACTTCCGCTATCAGGTGGAGACCGGCGTCATTGAGCTCTGACCGACTTTTGAACCGAAACCCACCTCTACCGTGGATAGCGGTTCAGAACTCCGATGGAGAGGTGCGGTCGCCGCCCGGGACCCAGAGCACGTCGCCGGCTGCGGAGGCGTCCGCGGCGTTGGCGGCCCGGGCCAGGATGAACAGCAGGTCGGACAGCCTGTTGAGATAGGTGATCGCCAGCAGGTTGAGCCCGCCGGGTGTCTCGGTCCCGTACTGCTCGACCGCGATCCACGCTGTCCGCTCGGCCCGGCGCACGATCGTCCGGGCCACGTGCAGGTGGGCCGCGGCCGGTGAGCCACCCGGCAGGATGAAGGATCGCAATGCCGGCAGGGGATCACCGAACTGATCGCAGGCCGCCTCGAGCCGATCGACGTAGTCCTGGGTGACCCGCAGTGGCTCGTACCGGTACGAATCCTGGAGGGGATTGCCGAGATCGGCACCGACGTCGAAGAGCTCGTTCTGGACCCGAGCCAGCAGTTCCACCATCGGCTGCGGTAGCCCAGGAGTGGTCAGCACGACGCCGAGGTGGGAGTTCGCCTCGTCGACATCCCCGTAGGCGGCCACACGAGGATCCGTCTTCTCCGTGAGCGACATGTCGACCAGCCGCGTCTGCCCGCCGTCCCCGGTCCTGGTGTAGATGCGCGTCAGGTGAACCACGCAAGCACTGTAATAGGGGGCCAGTACTGAGCATTGGCTGAGCCTCGGCGTGGCCGCTGGGTCGAACGGCTTCCGTGCGGCAGGGTGAGGTCGTGCGCGTACGGCAGTTGCTCTTGACGGTGGCCCTGCTCATGCTGACCCTGGCCGCCTGCGGAACGATCCCGGAGAACGATCCGCTACGCCCGAGTGCGTCGCCGACCGGGGAGTCGATGGGCACCGCGGACGGGGTCGCGAGCCCGACGGCCAGCAGCGAGTCCGGCGCCGCCGCCACCGAGCAGTGTGAATACGAGCCGACCGGCACTGCGGCGAAGTCGGCGCGCCCGCCGAGTCCCACCGGGGTGACGACCAGCGGCACGGTCAGCTATGACCTCGAGATGACCGAGGGAGTCGTACGGATCACCCTGGATCCGGCCCGTGCTCCCTGCACCGTGCATTCCTTCGAGTCGCTGGCCGATCAGGGCTTCTTCGACGGCACCAAGTGTCACAGACTGGTCGACTCCGGCATGTTCTTGTTCCAGTGCGGCGATCCGACCGGCACCGGAAGCGGCGGCCCGGGCTACACGTTCGCCGACGAACTGGACGGAACCGAGTCCTACAAGAAGGCCGTCATCGCGATGGCCAACGGCGGGCCGAACACCAATGGTTCCCAGTTCTTCCTGGTCTACCGGGACTCCACGGCCCTGGACAAGACACCGAACTACACCATCTTCGGTCATGTCGACGTCTCCGGAATCGGCATTCTCGAGCGGATGGCAGCCGAGGGCCAGGACGGCTCCAACCCCGCCGGCGGGGGACGTCCCAACAATCCGTCCGAGATCATCAAGGTGACCAAGGTCTGAGGCGCAGGGAGCCTCCGGGCTACGCCAATGGCTCGAGCCGGAGGAATCGGCGTACGGCGGCGACGAAGATCTCCGGCTGATCGCTGTGCACCCAGTGGCCGGCCTGTTTGATGGTGAACAACTGGGTGCGCGGGAACAGGGCGCGCATCGCGGGATCGTACTCGGGGCGGATGTAGTCCGACCGGCCACCGGCGATCCACAGCACCGGGCCCTGATACGGCGCGGTGTGGAGGTCGGGCCAGTCGCCGAGATCGGCCAGCCCGCCGCCGAGGAGGGCGAGGTTCACCTGCCAGCGCCAGCCGGATCTGCTGGACGGGTCACGCCGGAGGTTCTGCAGCAGGAAGGCACGGACGACGTCGTCGGGCACGTATGGCCGCAGGGCCTGATCGGCCTCGGCTCGCGTACTCAGCCGACTGAGGTCGATCGACCGCATGCCCGTCACGTAGTCGGCGAAACCGCTGCGTTGGCTTCCTCCCGCCGGCCCACCCAGCCGCTCGTAGCGCACGGGAGCGATGTCGGCCACCACGAGTCGTGGCACCAGATCGGGCCGCAGCAGCGCCATGGCCATGGCGACCTTCCCGCCCATCGAGTGGCCGATCACGTTCAGCGGCTCATCGCCGTCGGCCGTGAGGACGCCGGTGATGGCGGATGCCATCTCGGCGTAGGTCAGGGACTCGGTCCAGTCCGATCGACCGTGGTTGGGCAGGTCGAGCATGATCACCCGGGCTCGGTCGGCCAGCCTCTTGGCGATCGTCAGCCAGTTCTTGCCTTGCCCGAAGAGGCCGTGCAACAGCAGCACGCGCGGCCCGGTGGTGCCGATCTCGGTGTAGTGCAGTGCCTGCCGGTCAACCGCGGCACGTGAGGTCATCGACGCCGGTTCCAACAGCCGGAATGCCAGTGGCGGCGCTCCTCCACCGGAGAGTCGGAGGCCCAGCCGCTTGGTTCGGATGGCCAGACGACCACATGGGGTGTACCCGGTGGGATGCTCTGCGAGCAGCCGGGGCAGCGGTAGATCTTGCTGGCGGACGCGCCAGGGACGGTCCGGACGTTCCAGCGACCGTCACCGCGCTGCTCCGCGCGAGCATGACCGGTGCTCAGCGGTCGCGGCGGTCGGAGGTGTTTGCTTGGTCGTCGGGCCATGGTCCGAGTCTCCCAGAACGCGCAATGCCCGACCGGCAATCACCGGTAGGTTGTCGGGGTGCGTTTGCTCATCGCTCGCTGCCAGGTCGACTACGCCGGGCGGTTGACCGCCCACTTGCCGATGGCCACCCGACTGATCCTGGTCAAGGCCGACGGTTCGGTCTCGATCCACGCCGACGACCGCGCCTACAAGCCGCTGAACTGGATGAGCCCGCCGTGCACCCTGACCGTTCGCGAAGGCGATTGCGGCCTGGCCGGCGAGCCGGTTACCGAGGTGTGGGAGGTGAAGGGACGAGACGGTGACACCTTGCTGATCTCGCTGGCGGAGGTGCTGCACGATTCCAGCCACGATCTCGGGGTGGATCCCGGCCTGCAGAAGGACGGGGTCGAGGCGCACCTGCAAGAGCTGCTGGCCGCGCAGCCGGAGACCTTGGGCAAGGGCTGGACCCTGGTACGCCGTGAGTACCCGACCGCGATCGGCCCGGTCGACCTGCTGTGCCGCGACCAGCAGGGCGGATATGTGGCCGTTGAGGTGAAGCGGCGCGGCGAGATCGACGGTGTCGAGCAGCTGACTCGCTATCTCGAACTGCTCAACCGCGATCCGTTGCTCGGCACCGTGTCGGGGGTGTTTGCCGCCCAGCAGATCAAACCCCAGGCCAAGGTGCTTGCCGGCGACCGCGGGATCGCCTGTGTCACAGTCGACTACGACGTGCTGCGCGGCACCGACGATCCGTCCGAGCGGTTGTTCTAGTCGGTCCTGCAACAAGCTGCTGGCTGATCCCCGACATCGGGGACGAGCCAGCAGCTAGCCGCGAGCTACTGCTTGGTGGCCGACGCGAGGTCGGTGATTTCCAGGGTCTGATCGGCGGCGGAGTCCAATTCCGCGGCCACGGTCGGGTTGACCCGGGTCTCCTCCAGATCGCTGAGTTCCAGATCAGGCACCTCGGGCAGGCTCTGAGCAGTCTCGGCCGCCAAGGCACTGAGCGAGGTGAGCTGGCTGAGCATGGCCTGCTTGCGGCGATCGAGCAGATCCTGTTCGCGACGCATCTGGCGGCGCCGCCAGGCGAACTCCTGCCGGGCTCGCTCGTCGATGGTGGCCGCCTGTGCCTGAGCACGACCGATGATGTCCTCGGCCTGGGCGAGCGCCTGACGCTTGACCTGCTCCGCCTCTGCGAGGGTCTCCGAGCGCAGCCGGGCCGCGGCCTCGGTCTGCTCGGTGAGATGGGCGGCGGCCTCGGTCTGGAGTCTGCTGGATTCGGCGAGCAACTCTTCGATCCGAGCCTGCGCCTCGTCCTGGACAGTCTTCAGCTCGCTGAAGGCACGATCACGCTCGGCGGCGGTCTGCTGGCGGGTGCTGGCCGCGTCCGCCTCGGCCGCGGCACGCAGCTGTTGCGCCTCGACGCGGGCGGTCTCGAGTCGGGCCGCGCTCAGCCGCTCGTTCTCGGCCAGCAGCGCCTGTGCTTCGACCCTGGCGGCGGAGACCAGCTGTTCGGAATCGATCCGGGCATGCTCGTAGATCGCCGCCGCATCGGCTTCGGCCTGCCGTCGCAGCGCATCGAGATCGCTGAGCGTCTGGTCGCGTACGGCGGTGAGTTCGTTGTGTGCTCGCTCGCGCTGGGTCTGGATGTCGGTGTCGGTCTGTTCCAACAGCCGGTCGGCCTCCCGCTGGGCCTGAGCGGTGAGATCCCCGGCCTGTTCCTCGGCGATCCTCAAGATCTCCCGGGCGCGACCACCGAGATTGTTGAAATCAGGGTGGGCCTCGAGCTTGGCGTCGGCGAGGTCATGACGCAGTTGCCCGTTCTCGTGGATCAGGCGCTGAGTCTGCGTCTCCAGTTCGGCGAGTTGGGCTTGGACGGCGCGCACGAAACTGTCGACGGCCTCGCGGTCGTAACCGCGACGCAGGATGGTGAAGTCGCTGGAGGGAAGGGAGGCGGGTGAGTTCGCCACGGCGGAGATCCTGTCTGTCTTGCTGGTGCTGGGTCGTGCTGGTATCGGGTCTAGCGGGTGGATCTGTCGCCGGCTTCGGCCATCTCTTCGGCGCTGATGAGCACGGTGGCGTCATCGTCGACGTCGGGATCGCTGAACTCGGTCGGCTCTGGGAACGCGGTCGCCGTTTCCTGTGCCAGTGCGGACAGGCTGGCCAACTGGGCCAGCACCGCCTGCTTGCGTTGGCTGAGCAGTTCGGTCTCCCGCCGCAGCTGCTCCTTGCGCCAGGCGAACTCGGCGTGGGTACGCTCGCTGATCGCTTCGGCCTGGGACTGCGCCGCGGCCAGCCGGTCCTCGGCCTCCTTGATCGAGGTCGCCTTGAGCCGCTCGGCCTCCTGCAGGGCCTCCTCGCGGATCAGAGTCGCATCCGCGATGTTGGCCTCCAGCCGGGCCGCCGACTCCTCGTGATAGCGCGTCGCCTCGGCCAGCAGCGCCGAGGTCTGCTGCGAAGCTTCCTCCTGGGCCCGACGCAACTCGGCAAGGGCGTCCTCGCGCTCGGCGGCGATCTCCTGCCGCAGGTCCGCGACCTCACGCTCCACCGCACGGCGCAGTTCCTCGGTGTCCAGGTAGGTTTGCTGCCGGATCGCCTGAGCGTCGTGCTCGGCCTCACGCCGCAGGGACTCGGCCTGTCTGCGGCCGGCGGCGAGCAGTGCCTCCGCCTCCGCCTTGGCGCGATCGAGCTGGTTCGCGCCGTCGGCCTCCAGCCGGGCTCGCACTCGGTCGATCTCGGCGAGGCCACCGGACTTGAGTTCGGCGCCCTCCCTGGTTGCCTGCGCTCGGGTCGCCTCAGCCTCCCGGCGGGCCTCCTCCCGGAGCCGCTCGGAGTCCGTGGCCGCACGATCCAACACGTCTCGGGCCTGTTCCTCGGCCAAGCGCAAGATCTCTGATGCCCGGCTGCCGAGGTTCGAATAGTCGACCTCGTTGTTGTGCCGGCTCTCCTCGAGTTGGCGCTCCAACTCGTCGACGCGGTCAGCGAGTTCCTCGGCTCGTTGCCGGACTGCGACCATGGAGGATTCGAGGGTGCGTACGTAGTCGTCGACCGCCGTTCGGTCGTAGCCGCGTAGGGCCAGTGGGAAGTTCCCAGCAGCGCTGGCTGTGTCGTCGAAGAGTCCGAGCCCGGTGTTATCCGAGGACGTCATGAATGTGGTGCCTCCGTTTGATCGTCGGCTGTCGCCGCTGATCCTGGCTGCATCATAGGCCAGCATCACAACGTTTCTTCGGAAGTCGCCCATGGCGTGGTCGCGGTGCCAAACTGTCCACGAGCGAACGGAAGGGAGCACGAGATGGCAGCGGGATCCGTGATCGTGGGTGGTGCTCGAACCCCCTTCGGCAAGCTGTCGGGAGGGCTCGCCCTGCTACCGGCCACCGAGCTCGGCGGGCTGGCCATCGAGGCCGCGCTCCGGCGGGCCGGGGTGGTTGGTGACCAGGTGGACGCGGTGGTGCTGGGCCAGGTGCTGCAGGCCGGCGCCGGCCAGTTGCCGGCTCGCCAGGCTGCGGTCCGCGGTGGCATCCCCATGTCGGTGCCGTCGGTCACCATCAACAAGGTCTGTCTGTCCGGGCTGGCCGCGGTCGCGCAGGCCGACCAGCTGATTCGGGCCGGTGAGGCGGAGATCGTGGTGGCCGGCGGGATGGAATCGATGACCCGTGCCCCCCACCTGTTGCCGGGCTCGCGATCGGGGTTCACCTACGGCGATGTCACGCTGCGCGACCATCTGGCGTACGACGGTCTGTGGGATGCGTTCACCGACCAGTCGATGGGACTGCTGACCGAGGCGTGCAACACCGGCGATCAGCAGGTGAGCCGGGCCGACTCCGATGCCTTTGCCGTTCGCTCCCATCGTCGAGCCGAGGCCGCTGCCGAGCTGCTGGCCGCCGAGATCACGCCGGTGCAGGTGCCACAGCGCCGCGGCGCGCCCGTGGTGGTGGAGGCGGACGAAGGCATCCGGTCCGGTGTGACGGTCGACAGTCTGGCGGGTCTGCGCCCGGCCTTCAGTTCCGGCGGCATCATCACTGCCGCGTCCTCGAGCCCGATCTCGGACGGGGCGGCGGCCCTCGTGGTCGCTTCGGCTGCGGTGGCTCAGCGGTTGGACCTGCCGGTGCTGGCCCGGATCGGTGCCTATGCCCAGGTGGCCGGGCCCGACTCCTCGCTGCAGCTCCAGCCGGCACATGCCATCGAGACGGCTCTCCGCAAAGCCGGGCTGACGATCGCCGACCTTGACCTGATCGAGATCAACGAGGCGTTCGCGGCCGTGGGGATCGCCAGCGCGCGTGCCCTGGGACTGAGCGACGGTGAGATCGACGAGCGGGTGAATCCGCACGGTGGCGCGATCGCGCTCGGTCACCCGATCGGCGCCTCCGGCGCCCGGCTGCTGCTGCACCTGGCGTACGAGTTGCAGCGGCGGGGCAGCGGTCGTGCGGTCGCGGCGCTGTGTGGTGGCGGTGGGCAGGGCGACGCCTTGATCCTGACCGCCGCCTGAGCCGGGCGAGATGAGTCCGTCGAGAGGGACCGGTCCGCTGGCGGAACTGGTCGACCAGGCGCGGGCGGGGCGACCGCGGGCGACCGGCCGGCTGATCAGTCTGGTGGAGAACCAGGCGGCGGAACTGCCGGCGCTGATGGCCTTGCTGGCGCCGGACACCGGTCGAGCCCGGGTGATCGGTCTCACCGGCGCACCCGGTGTGGGCAAGTCGACGACGGTCGCCGCGCTGGTCACCGAGCTCCGTCGGCGGGGGGATCGGGTCGCCGTGCTGGCGGTCGATCCGAGTTCGCCGTTCTCCGGTGGGGCGCTCCTGGGCGACCGGGTGCGGATGCAGCAGCACGCCCTGGACGACGGGGTGTTCATCCGTTCGATGGCCACCCGAGGACATCTCGGCGGTCTCGCCGTCGCCGCACCGCAGGCGATTCGGGTGCTCGACGCGGCCGGCTTCGACGTCGTCCTGGTCGAGACCGTCGGCGTGGGTCAGTCGGAGGTGGAAGTGGCCGAGCAGGTCGATGTCACCCTCGTGCTGCTGGCACCGGGGATGGGAGACGGCATCCAAGCGGCCAAGGCCGGGGTCCTGGAGATCGGCGACATCTTCGTGGTGAACAAGGCCGACCGGGACGGAGCGCACGCCGTGGTACGAGAGGTCCGCAACATGGTGGCGTTGGCGCCGCGTACGCCGGCCGACTGGAAACCGCCGGTGCTCAGTCTGGCCGCGGTGGACGGCACCGGTGTGGTCGAGTTGCTGACGGAGCTGGATCGGTTCTTCGCCCATGCCTCGGCGTCCGGTCTGACGGTCGCTCGCCGGCTCGCCAGAGCTCGGCGCGAGGTCGAGTCCTTGGTGCTCGCGCGGTTACGGGCGACAGTTCCGGCGCGAGGCGCCGACGGGCTGGACGCACTGGCGGAGGCGGTGGCGAACGGTCAGCTCGACCCGTACGCGGCCGCCGAGCGGCTGCTCTCAGCCTCAAGTACAGCATGAGGTCTGTCCGGGCGTGGCGCGGAAAGTCTGCATGAGAGGCTGCTGAGCATACGGTAGACATATCCCTAGCGCCTAGCACGCAACCGGGGAGGTGACGCACATGAAGTGGATCAAGCGACTGCTGACGGTCCTGGTGATCGGTTTCGTGCTCTTCTACCTGGTGAATCAGCCGGAGGGTGCGGCGGCTGCCGTTCGCGGTGCCGCATCGGCTGTGGGCAACGCTGTCAACTCCATCATCACATTCTTCAACGCGCTCGCCGGCTGAGCCGTGGCCGGGCCGCTGGAGTGGCTCGACCCCAGAGTCGAGCGATACGTGCTGGTCGAGGACGGCGAGTTGCTGCGTGACGAGGTGGTTCGCCACTGGGCCGCCGGTATCTGGCCTATCACCCGGCTTGGCATCGGGTTGTGGCTCCTGGCGAGTTCTTTCGTCTTCACCTCCTGGTTCTTCTGGGTGGCGATGCTGGTGCCGCTCGGGGTGGTGGTTCAGGCCCTGTGGCGGCTGGCCGGCCAATATCGGGACCGGTTCGTGGTCACCAATCAGAAGGTCTATCGCGTCTACGGGACCGTCAGCCAGGTGCGGGCGAGCATGCCGCTGACCCGGATTCTGGACATCACCGTCGATCGTCCGTTGATCGGGCGGATTCTGGGCTACGGTCACTTCGTCTTCGAGTCCGCCGCACAGGACCAGGGACTCCGCGAGATCAAGTGGGTTCCTGAGATCGACGAGCGGGAACGGCTGATCCAGCGGGTCATCCACGAGGCGGGGCTCGGCACCGGGCCCACCACGGTGAATTCCACGAAGGACGACGGCACGTGACGACGAGTGGCACTGATCGCCAGCGGCTGCCGTTCGACCCGATCCAAGAGGCATCTCGGCTCTGGGGCCTGCGGTGGAGCGAGACCCCCCGGATGCGGGCGGTGACCTCGCTGATGCGAGTCCATCAACTGGTGCTGACCGAACTGGACGAGCTGCTACGTCCCCTGGGGCTGACCTTCGCCCGATACGAGGTGCTGGTGCTGTTGTCCTTCTCTCGGCGCGGAGCGCTGCCGCTGGGCAAGATCGGCGAGCGCCTCCAGGTGCACGCCACGTCCGTCACGCCGCTGGTCAAGCGGTTGGAGGCCGCCGGGCTGATCCAGCGCACGCCACATCCCGAGGACGGCCGCGCGGTGCTCGCTTCGATCACCCCGGAGGGTCGCCAGGTGCTGCAGCAGGCCACCGACGCGATCGTCGCCGCCCGGTTCGGGCTGTCATCGCTGACCGATGAGCAATGTGATGCGCTGACCGCGCTGCTCGGGCCGCCTCGTTCGGCCGCGGGAGACTTCTGAGCCGTGCGCGAGCTGGCGCACCCCGGAGTTTAGTAGGACATCCTAGTATTCGGTTAGGAGGTCTTACGATGTCGAAGTCCGAACCGACCGATCGAGCCGACCGCACCTCACCCTCGGGCAGTCAACGCTGGCGGTCTGCCTATGACGCCGCCGAGCGGGCTGGCCGGATCCGAGATGCCGACTTCACGACGCTGTCCGGGGTCGAGGTGGATCCGGTCTACGGTCCCGCCGACGAGGATGCGGATAAGCGGATGCCGCGGATCGGCTGGCCGGGGGAGTTCCCGTACACCCGTGGCCTGCATCCGACCGGCTACCGCGGGCGGGAGTGGACGATCCGGCAGTTCGCCGGGTTCGGCAACGCCCAGCAGACCAACGAGCGCTACAAGATGATCCTGGAGGCCGGCGGCGGCGGACTCAGTGTGGCCTTCGACATGCCGACCCTGATGGGCCGGGACTCCGATGACCCCCGCAGTCTCGGCGAGGTCGGGCACTGTGGGGTGGCGATCGATTCGGCGGCCGACATGGAGGTGCTGTTCTCCGGCATCGATCTGGGCGCGGTCACGACCTCGATGACCATCTCCGGACCCGCGGTGCCGATCTTCTGCATGTATCTGGTCGCGGCCGAGCGGCAGGGAGTGCCGATCAGCCGGCTCAACGGGACCTTGCAGACCGACATCTACAAGGAGTACATCGCTCAGAAGGAATGGTTGTTCGCGCCGGAGCCGCATCTGCGGCTGATCGGCGACCTGATGGAGTTCTGCCTGGCCGAGGTGCCGGCGTACAAGCCGTTGAGCGTCTCCGGCTATCACATCCGCGAGGCGGGCTCGACGGCCGCGCAGGAACTGGCGTTCACGCTCGCCGACGGGTTCGGCTACGTCGAGCTGGGATTGTCGCGCGGGCTGGATGTCGATGCGTTCGCGCCTGGCCTGAGCTTCTTCTTCGACGCTCACATCGACTTCTTCGAAGAGATCGCCAAGTTCCGCGCCGCCCGGCGGATCTGGGCGCGCTGGATGCGTGACCGGTTCGCAGCCACCACGGCCAAGGCCCAGTGGCTGCGCTTCCACACCCAGACGGCTGGGGTGTCGCTGACCGCTCAGCAGCCGTACAACAATGTCGTCCGGACCGCCGTCGAAGCGCTGTCCGCAGTGCTCGGTGGCACCAATTCGCTGCACACCAATGCCTTGGACGAGACCCTGGCGCTGCCGACGGAGTCTTCGGCGGAGATCGCGCTGCGGACCCAGCAGGTGCTGGCCGCCGAGACGGGGGTGACGAATGTCGCGGATCCACTGGGTGGGTCCTGGTACGTCGAGGCGCTGACCGATGAGATCGAGGCGGCTGCGGAGCGGATCTTCGCGCAGATCATCGCGCTGGGCGGGGGAGAGGAGGCCACCCATGCGATCGGTCCGGTGACCTCCGGACTGTTGCGGGGAATCGAGGACGGCTGGTTCACCTCCGAGATCGCCGACGCCGCTTTCGCGTACCAGACGAAGCTGGAGAAGGGCGACAAGAAGATCGTCGGGGTCAACGTGCACACCGCCACTGTGTCGGGTGAGGTCGAGATCCTGCGGGTCAGCCACGAGGTCGAACTGGCCCAGCGCGACGCGCTCGCTGAACGCCGCACCGCCCGGGGTGACGCATTGGTCACTGCCACCCTGGCAGAGCTTCGTCGCGCCGCCCGGACCGAGCACGAGAACCTGGTCCATCCCATGTTGGCTGCGGCCCGGGCCGAAGCGACGCTGGGCGAGATCTGTGACGTACTCCGCGACGAATGGGGCACCTACACCGAAACAGCCCGGTTCTAGCGCAGGTGGGCGCGCAGAAGTCGAGCTTTCGGCTCCCACGAACACCTGATGGCGATTCCCGGCGGTGGTCCAACTGCTACACCCTCGATTCTGAACGGCCTCGAAGGCGAGCACCGAACTATTCCCACACCTCTCCGAACGAATAGAGAGTCTCGCCCTGCGGATGCGTGAATGACTGATAGTCAGGGTTGACCGCCACCATCTCGGTGAACAACGGTTCTTCGCCCTCCTGAAATAGAGCGATTGACGGGCAGCGAGGCTGCCGAGTCTGGGCAATCAGGTCGATAGGCAAAGGAATGGCTCGAAGGAAAGGCTGAGTTCGTATGAGCTGCGACCGGAGTGAGTAACGGCTCCTTCGATTCTGTAGGACTCCCACTTGCCGGAACCTGCGTAGCCATCAAAAGTCGATTCGGAAGACTCTTCCGTGAAATTGAATTCGATCACAAGTGTCTCAAAGATCTGTCGCGCCTGCCGATCGTTCATTTCGCCGACGTCGACCACTACGAACCCATCCGGTAAGGAACTTTCGCCACAAATTGGATCGATGGCGGCCGAATGGCTTGGTGCCTGTTCTTGAAGCCAGGATTGGCCAGCCGCAGCGAAGGAGATCCAGCTGCGTTGCTGGTGGCTCAGGAGTATGTACATCGCGCCTGCTCCACCTATAAGGGCGAATACAATGACCACCACTAGGGTGATAGCAAGCGCCAGCGGGTGAATTTGACGACCCGCAGTACGATTGCCGGTCACCAATACACCCTGAGACAGTTCTTGCGACAGGGTACACGTATGCGGTTGCGCCCCCATCATGAACTGGGTCCAAACTCGTGAACGTCCCGGTTGCTTGGTTGTATAGGTGTGCTCCAATCAGGGTGAGGCCAGCAGTGGAGGTTGCTCGTTGCTTGGCGCCGATCCAACCGTAGCCGATGCCGTAGATGCTGCCCGGTGTTGGGCTGGGTGGGGTGGGTGCGCGGAGGTCGCCGTATTCGTTGTAGAGGTGCCAGCCTTCGGCGTCGGGGATGGCTGGGCTGCCCGGTGATGCGGGAGCACCGCGAGCTACTGCGGATCGTGCGATCACACGGCTTGGGCCCGGGTCAGCGATGCAAGCCAGAAGGAGCGCCGGCCTCACCAACCAGGACCTCCGCACCCTGACCGGTCAGCTCCGCGGTTCATCAGCGGCCCGATCGGCCGCATCACCCACCCACCGATACACCGTCACCGACCACGGCCGAGCAGCAGGCCTTTGCGGCGGCCTAGTACCGGCGTCCAGCGGAGTCCAGCGTGAATGTAGTTGTTGTTGAGTCTTGGGCTATGGACTTAATTGCGTCACTGTGAAGCGCCCCAGGTTTGATGCCGCTGCTGTTTGAGTCCGGAAGGATTAACAGCATGCCGAAGAAGATCGATCCTGCTCTCAAGGACGCTGGCTGGTGCTCAGCTATCAGCCCTCTTCTGTTCAACCTCCAGGCAGGGGTCCCAAATTCAGATGGTCGCGCACATACGAAAAGATGCGTTTGTATGCTTGGCGGGCTGCCACTTCGAAATCATCCAACTGGGTCTGGGTCACGAAATTCGAGCGCCGAAAGTCCAGCACCAGTGGCACGCTCGCCGCGTCAAGACTCGTCAGGTTGGCCTTAACGAGGTAGCCGCGACCCAGAGGTCTGGCAACAACTGAACTAACATCATCCACTCCTGAAGGGCGCAATTCTAGCCACGGCTTTTCGGAATCTAACCACCAAGACTTCCATTCCCTCGACTTCGCGTACTCACGGCACAAAGTCCAATGAGCCCCAACATCACCGGGGATCTCGTCACTCAAGGGTCGAAAATTGGTCCAAACACGAAGCCAGCCAGTTCGCAGCGGCTTCGGATTCAGGAGGTTTTCTAGGGTTAGCATGTCCTGACTCCCTTCTATTTGCAGCTCACAATCTGTCCAGGCGGACAATGGTGCAACCAGCCCGACTTGCGCGCATACTCCCAGATCAGCGACGCCTCAGTGTATCGGGCGTTGTACCATCCACGCGTTTCCGCCACTAGTGCCCAGTCGCAATGCCCCCCCTGTCCAGGCCTTACAGCCCGTGACCTGCAATTGGAGCCTCCGCTTCCACTTTTTCGCCCGCGTGATCCCGAACTTCCAAACCTTGCGCGAGCACTCGCAACCATACCAATAGTAGATTACATAAATCCGGTACCAACTATTCTGGTAAGCCCATGCCGAGGGTGCGTGCCGACTTGGAAATGGCACGCCGTAGCTACGAGTTCTATTTCCCGCTCGATTAATGACTTGTTTGAGTGTGTAACCGAACTCGTTGGAAAGATTAGGCCTGACATTCCCGCAGACAGTGCACAATCCTGAAGTATCAGAAGAATTTATCGGATCATTCGCATAAGCGTATGCGGTACTGTTGCCGCCCGCCACCTTGTCGGTCGAGGTGAAGCTTCCGGTCTTCATGTTGTAGAGGCGAGCACCCATGAGCGTTAGGCCAGTGTTCAGTGACGCGCGTTGCTTTCCGCCGAGCCAGCCGTAACCTACGCCGTAAATGCTCCCCGGTGTGGGGTCCCATCCATTTCGAAGGTCTCCGTATTCGTTGTAGAGGAAGAATCCAGAGTCTGTGTGGTTCCCCCCGAATCGTGGAGGGCTTGAGGGTTATGGCTCCCTTTAATCAAAATCAGTGTCTGATTTCGCGATCGGTAAATGTTCGAAGTCGTAGTCGAACTCACGGTTCCTCACGTATGTGGTGAAGGCGCGGAAGGTTTCCTCAGGGTTGTCGCGTTGCAGGTTCGCGATGTGACCTTTCGCAGCGTTCCATACATGCTCGGTCGGGTTATGGTCAGGGGCATACGGGGGAAGATAGATTGGGGTGATCCGATCCAATGCTTGGCCGCCGTCGAAGAGTGTGGTGAGGTCTTTGGCGTGATGGAACCCCGCATTGTCGAGGACGACCGCGATCTTGTTGGTGCTGGTCTCACGTTGCAGACGTCCCATCATGAGGATGATCTGCTCGGCGTTTTGCCGGCCCTCGATGGGATAGATCTTCACCTGCTTGCTGGTCAGGCTCAACGCGCCGAAGAACGACTGCGCGGTCTTCTTCCGGTCCACCGACAACTTGGTCCGCTGGCCACGAGGCAACCACATCCGGCGGGTCTCCGACTCATGCTCGACCCGCACCTCGTCGACGGTGTACACCTCATACCCCTCAGCCAGCAGACTGCTGACCTGCGCGGTGATCTCGGCCATCCGCGCCGCGATCGCAGTCTCGTCACGGCGCTTGTCGAACGGGTCGGGCAGCTTGAAGCTCATCCCCAGGAACCGCATCAACAACTGGTAGGAGGAGTCAGAGGCATACTCGACGTCGAACCTGGTCTTCACCACATCCGCCAACGCGGGCACATCCCACAACTCGGCGGAAACACCAGCAGCTGACGGTGGTGCGGCCAGAACTTCTTCCAGCTCATGCTTCTGCTCCCGGGTGAGCTTGGCGGCGTTCTGGTTGCCGGCATGACCGGTCACAACCGAGCACAACCGTTCCGTTCGCCATTCCGACAGCCAGCCCTGCACTGTTTTCTCGGACCGGTCGACCATGTCGGCGATAATCTCGATCCCCACACCCCGCGACGCATACAGAATTGCCTCGGCCTTGAGTCGGATCAGTGTCAGAGTGTCTGACCGTTTCTTCCACCGCAACAGCACGGACTTCTCATCAGCCTCAACGTCAATCACAAACCAAGAATATTCCAGAATTTCCCGATCGTGTGTTTGACACGCAGAGCTGGCCCGAAACTCTAATCATTGGCCAATATGACAGAAATCCGGTTTCGTTTAATGCCGGCCATATTCACCGGGCTGTCGCGGTGAATGCGATCCCCACTCGAACCTGATAATTAAATAGACCCCACGCAGTCAGCGTGTCGAACAATAGAGCAGCCCGCCACCTGGGAAAATTGGATTACCACAAACAATCCTACCTGGGGACGGGCCGCCTGATATGAAGAATACCACAGGACTCACCCGTGATGAGATCCAGGAACTGTGCGCAATGATCCACACCGAAATCTCAAAACCACAACAGAGGTGGCCACCGGTCCTGGGATTGTTCAGATCAGTCGTCGTGGCCTTGACCTATCTGCGACGGAACCGCTGCCAGGCCGAGATCGCCGAAGCCCAGGGCGTCTCGCAACCCACGATTAGCCGTGCGATCACCCGGGTCACACCCTTGATCGAGGCGGTGCTTCGCCACGTCGTCCCTACTGCCGACGACCTGGACCCGGCTACGCCCTACCTGGTGGATGGCACCTTGCTACCGTGCTGGTCCTGGCGTGGCCATCGTGAGCTGTTCTCCGGCAAGCACAAGACCACAGGAATGAACGTCCAAGTCGCCGCCACGCTGTCTGGCCGGGTCCAATGGATCTCCGATGCGATCGCAGGATCTCGCCACGACGTGGCCTGCCTCGACGACTCCGGCGTGTTGAACGGCATGACGCCAGGTCAGTGGATCGCCGACAAAGGCTACATCGGGCGCGGCATGATCACCCCGACCAGAAAACCGATCGACGGAGAACTTCGCGATACGGAAAAGACGTTCAATCGGCAGGTCAACCAGATCCGCGCCACCATCGAACGCGTCATCGCCCACTTCAAGAACTGGTGGATCATGCACACCGACTACCGGCGACCACTCGACACATTCACATCCACTATTTCCACCGTCACCGCGCTACATTTCTGGGCCACCGCGTGAATAACCCTCGGTGTGTCCACTTCCTCATCTCGCGTCTTGTTGGGCGTAGATATTTCCTGTGCTTGTATTTGTCGAACGACTGGCGAACGCGAGGGATCTGGTTATCAGAGATATCCACCTGGGCTCATTCCATGGGCAGAGAGACTCTTCGGCAAGCGGTGATCCGCGCCCGGATTCCTGTTGACGCAAGCAGGAGAACTTCTGTTTTTGAAATGAGGCTGGCTGAGAGATCCACCATAACACCCTCCGATGTGATCATATGCGACCGCGGGTCAATCCTATTAGCGATCTCGAACTCCAGGTGATCGAGGGCACACTCAAGTGCATACTCCTGGCGATACGTCGACCGGCGGCCCTTCTTTGAAAACCCATGGGGGCCGATCTGAGCGCGGAGTCTTGCGTGCTCCTCCTCATCGGCCGTTCGCAATCCATAACCGTCCACAACCAGCCGTGAGACGCCCGCCGAGTCGACTTCTGTCACGAATTTCGAGCCCAGTCTACTGGTATCTACCTCCTCGCTGATCCAATCAATCAGATCTTGGACCCAACCTACTGCATCAGGTCGGCCAAACATCATCCACGGCGAGGGGCGATAAGATGATGGAAGAGCGATCCAGATACGCGCCGACTCGTTGTCGGATTGTATTAGCACGTCTACTTGATGGTTCTCAACACTGAGTGTCTTCAGGCAGAATCTCCGGCCCCAGCCGTGGCTGGTCCGCTCGGCTCGTCGGAGTTCGCCAACAATCGCGGTGTCGAGTTCGGGTGACGATTCCGGCCAACAGGGTGCTTCGCTCTGACCTGAGGCTGAGACGGGATCCCGGCGCTGGCGCTTCATTTCTTCTTCCTCCCGTTGATCCAAGAAGGACACTTCTTATAGTAGCCTTCGCAGTACATCGACTTAAGGCCGATCGTTCTGCCATCCGATCCCTTGCCAAAGTTCACGATCGCTCGAACCACGAGAGACCGCCCGGATTTGTAGCATTTTGTGCCCCAGTAGTTGCAGATGTACTCGTGGATTCGGCGTCGATAGACTATGTCGTACCAGCCGGGAGTTGACCGATTTCTTTCGACACGATCGTAACGCAGTCGAGGCATCAGCCATTTTGCCGATTTCCAAGTGAGGTTGTGGGTCTTCTTGAGCTTCTTCTTGATGTTGTGTCGAACTGGTACGAGAGTCTTATTCTCATTCTTGAGATATCGGGTACAGGTTGTCCCCACTCCCGCGACGCACCATTTCCCTGTTAGGTCAGTACTGTTGATGGGATCGGCCGGGTAGGCATACAGCGTGACGTTTCCGCCAAATATCGGGTCGGTACTTGTGAATAGCCCGGTCGTTTGGTTGTAGAGGCGGGCTCCCATGAGGGTGAGGCCGGTGTTGAGGGTGGCGCGTTGTTTGGCGCCGAGCCATCCGTAGCCGATGCCGTAGATGCTGCCCGGCGTTGGGCTGGGTGGGGTGGGCGCGCGGAGGTCGCCGTATTCGTTGTAGAGGTGCCAGCCTTCGGCGTCGGGGATGGCGGTGCCGGTGGCAGGGATGGTGAGGGTGGTGGCGTTGTCGCCGCGGTTGGTGGTGAGCGCCAGTTGTGCGGTGGTTGTGCCCGCTTGGGTGGTGAGGGTGATGCCGAGGTCGCCGTCGAGTCCTTCGGTGTAGCGGGTGGTGATCGTGGAGCCGCCGGTTGTCTCCTCGGTCCAGGTGGGATTGTCGCCGTCGTCGGTGTAGTGGCGGTGGAGTGTGCTGGTGCTGGCCCCTCCCGTAGCGGTCTGGGTGTTGCGACGGTTTACGCCGTCGAGGGTGAAGCTGGTGGTGGTGCCGTCTTGGGTGATGGTCTTGATGGCATCGGTGTCGTAGTAAGCGAGGTCGATGTCACCGAGGTCATCGTGTGGCGCGTCGGCGGCGGGGATCTTGGTTTGCCGGCCGAGTTGGTCGTAGGTGTAGGAGCCGGTGCCGTTACCACCAGTGGTGGGGCGGTCCGCGGCGTCGTAGGCCCGGGTGGTCGTGGTTGCGCCGGTGAGGGTGCAGGCGCCTCCGCTGCCGGGTTCGGCTGACTTCTGGCTGGTGCGGTTGCCGTTGGCGTCGAAGGTGTAGGTGTTGGTCTGACAGCCGAGATGGTTCTGCCGGGTCGGGAAGTAGGCAGAGTTGTCCTCGGCCATGGTGAGCCGGCCGGCTTGGTCGTAGTAGTAGGTCTGGTCGGATCCTGGTCCCCATTCGAAGGCGATCTTGCCGTCTGCTGACCGGTTGGTGGAGAACACGGCGAGGGGTTGTGGATCCTCGGTCGGGTCTCCGGTATCCGGATCGATGATCGTGCCGTGGTAGGCGGTGAAGATGTTCTGACCAGCGAGATCGTAGCTGCTGTAGCGGGTGATCTGACCAGGGAGCTTCTCGGTCACCAGCGAACCGGCATGATCGTACGCCCCGGTGGTGGTGTATTCGGAGCCACCCGTGGTTTTGACGGTGAGACCGGTCACCAGGCCACGGGTCTCGGTGACACCGTTGGCGTCGGTGCCGTCGTAGGTGTAGCGGGTCTCACCGTTGCCGTCGACGATCTTGGTGACCCGCCCGAGGTTGTTGTAGGTGGTGGCGGCGGTGTCGACCGGCTGCCCGGTCGGGGTATTGGAGTAGCTGAGCTGACGACCCCAGTTGTCATAGGTCATCGCCGTCGTCCCCGCAGTCGAGCTGGTGCCGGTGGTCTGTCCGGTGGCCAGGTCGTAGCTTGTCGTGATCACCGGCACCGCGGTCGACGACGACAAGCCACTCACACTGGTCGTGGTGGTGACGGGCCGGTCTTGGGCGTTGAACGTGGTCGTCGTGGTCGAGGTGACCGAGCCGGAGACATCCTGCTCGGTCGCGGTCTGCCCGTCCCAGGTGTAGGCGGTTGTGGTGGTGACCGGCATCGACTGGCCCGACGGCTGAGCTATCGGACCGACCTGGCACACCCACCCGGCGTACTGCGGCTTGTTCCGGCAGGCAGCCACCGAAGCGGAGGCGTCGCCGGTGTAGTAGATGGTCTGCCGGGTGCCGGCATCGGCGCCGTTCGATGTGGGCTGCCGGTTCTCGATCACTCGGCCCTGCCCGTCGAAACGGGTGACGGTGGTGATGTCGCCGGAGTTGATCGACGCCGACTGGTCCATATCGACCGTGATCGAGGTCGCCGTCCCGAGGTCCCAGCCCGATTTGGGATCGGAGCTCTCGACCTTGTCGTACCCGGTGAAACTGATCGACAAGGTGTCATCGACGGTCGCCGCGGGAATGTCGGGGGTCTCGGAGGTGACGACCTGGTTGGTCACGAGGCGATAGGGCTGGTCGGTGTTCGGGTCGATGCCGGAGTTCGGCGCACCTTGGTCGTAGGTCATCTTGGTGTGGGTGCGGAGCAGCACGTAGTCGGGGCCAGTTGGCGCTGTCGGGATGGCCCAGTTCGCCGGTGCCCATACGTCGGTGACCAACGTGCCGGCCGGGGTGACGACAGTGCCACCGCTGGTGATGTCGTCGTTGTACTTGGTGACGGTGGCGAACTGTTCCCCGGCTCCTGGCTCCAGGCCCTGGGCGAGCACCCAGCGGGTGCCGTACTCGTCCCAGGTGCGGATGACGTTGCCGTTGGTGTCGTAGTCGTTGGCAGTGTATTGCCAGTCGCCGGCACCCCAGCCGGCGGTGTTGATTGTGTAGCCGTCGGTGTCGGTGTAGGAGAGGTCGGCGCGTTTCCACCAGTCGGTGTTGGTGACCGCGGCCGGTGTGGTCCCTGTGATCGCTTGGTCCGGGCCGAACACGGCGGCGCCCCAGGTCGGCGACCGTTCCTGTGCCCAGCGGGAGGTGATGCTCATGTCCGGCAGCCCAGCACCGGAGGTCGGAACCCCGTAGACGAATGCGGCGAGCTGAGCAGTGCCGCCGCCGGCGGTGGCCGGGTTCGGCCGGCGCCGTCGTTGCCGAGCCGCAGCTCCGCATCACCCGACCGGTCGGTGGTGTCGCCGGACTGGACGTAGGTGTCGAACAAGATCGCCGACGACCCGTTCTCATACGTCGGGTCCACCACGATCGGGAACACCCGATCCTTCGAGGCCAGCCACGCCCGGTCCGCCGACACCGTCAACGCCAGCTTCCCCGACTTCGCCGGATCCATCGGTGTCTGGTTCGTGCCGCCGGCCGTAAGACCGAACGTGACCGGCTTCCGCGCCGCCTTGCCCGAGGAGCGGTGCGTGCCGGCGTCCCACATCGACGGCAGCCGGAACGAGCCGGCCTTCTTGTCCTTCGCGTCGCTGAACTGCACCGACCCGTCTTTACCCAGCCGGGCCGACGCCTTCGCCAACGTCAACGGCGCCTGCAGCACGACCGTGTCCTTCGTGCCATTCGCGGCCGTGAGCGCCTCCACCCCAGCAGCGTTCTTGATCACCCACAACAGCTCGAAACCGGTCGGGCGGACCTCGACCCGCACATCCACCCCGGCCAACACGTCCGGATACGTCGCGACAGAGCCGTCCAGCACCGGGGCGGGCAGCTTGCCCGCCACGCCGGCACCCAGAGCGACTGTGCCGCCCATCACATCGGTCAGCTTCACCAGGCCATCACTGTCGCCGCCGCCCGATAACACCAGCGATCCCGGCACCACCGCCGGCGCCACCGATCCGTCCGGCTTCTTCACCAGTGTGGTGTCAATATCCCGCCAACCACCCTGATCATCCTTCTTCGCCGGATCCTGGAACCTCACCAGCCCCGACCGTTCCGTGGTCACCTGCCCCGACGGCAACACCCACGACCGCCCCGACTCGGAACGCTCCGACAGCACCTCGACCCGTTTCCCGGTCATCCGAGCCGTCAACGACGCCGACACCCAGTCCGGCCGCACCAGACCGGCACCCGTCGACTCCAGCCACCCGCCCGCCTTCGGATCGTTCTCACGGTCGTCATCCGCCGGCTCCACAGCAGGGGGCGGCTCGGCAGCGGCCTGCGGCGTCGGCGCCATCGTCACCATCAGCGCCAACGACACGATCAACGTCAACGCGTAGACCGGCCACCGGAACCACCGGGAGACCGACGACAACGAGCCCAACCAGCCAGGAACACGACCATGCAACACAAGCAGCACCTTTGCCACTTAAACGGACCGACGGGGATCGGACACAGGGAAGGCACAGCCTGTCGAATATGGATTGGTCGGCGCCAGAAATTACCATGACCGTTATGAGACCGTTAAGAAATTCGAAGGCGTGGCGACTTGATGGCGTTGTCTTGTGGGGAGATTTGCGGTCAGAGAATGACTACAGATTGACCTCGGCGGGCGGGTCGGACGCGGTGCTCTCGATGTCGTTCTGGTGCACGGCGGTCACCACGTAGGCGAAGGTGCCGCTGCCGGGTGCCTTGTCGACGAACTCGAGGGTCTTGCTGGTGCCGACCTGACGCATCTCGACATCGCCGGGTCCGCGGCGATGGATCCGGTATTCGACGATCTTCTCGCTGAAACGAGGTGTGACCGTCGGTGCTGGGGGAGTCTGCCAGGTGATGCGTACCGACGTGTCGGAGGTGACCTTCGCCCGGACGGCCACCGGAGCCGGCGGGTGCATGGCCTCGGCCTCGTCCCGGGTGAGTTCGTCGGTAGGACTGGGAGTCGACACTCGCGATGGTGTCGGGGAAGGGGAGGCGGCTGGTGCTGAGTCGGGGCCGGACTGGCACGCCGTCAGGGCGGTGGCCAAGAGCAGCAGGGCGAGCGGACGAGCGGCAGAGCGGATGGTGATCATGATCCCTGCCTTCCGAACGGGGCGGTGGCCGCCCTCCACCAAGGAGAACGACCACCGCCGATACTGCGTTCCCAGCTGCCGGCTCAGCGGTGCTGCTGCTCCTCATGCTCCTCGAGGGTGAGTTCCTTCATCACCTTCGTCGACTCACTCATCGCCGCCGAGCCGCCGCCGACAGCGCCGCCACCGTAGACGAGGTTGCCCCAGTTGTTCTGGGTGCCGAGCGTCGACAGGTAGCCGTCACCGTTGATGTCGACTTTCACCTTCCTGGACAGCCTGCCGTTGCAGGTCCAGTCCAGATTGCGATCCGCCCGCCTACCGACCTTGAAGCTGTAGTTCGGGCAGCGCCACTTCGTACGGTACGGCTTGGCCTTGCTGCTCTTCAGCCCCTTCTTCTCGTTCAGCTTCTTCTCGTTCAGGCTGGGCAGCTTGACCGAGGAGTAGCCGAAGTACTTCGTCCCGTTGGTCTTCGGCACACCATCGAGCTGGAACGAGTAGTTCATCACGCTCAGGTAGTTCGGCTTGTAGTTGGAGTCATCGTTGCCGCCGTGCTTCAGGCCCAGCGCGTGACCGAACTCATGCACGAAAGTGCCGACCCGCTCATCCGGGGTGCCACCGCCGGACCAGCGTCCGAGAGTGACCAGGAAGCTGTCACTCGGGATGTTGAAAGCGTTGCCGCTGCTGGTGCCACCGTTGTAGCCGTTGGCCCAGATCATGTAGTAGAAGATCTTCGCCCGGGCGGCCGAGTTGAAGTTCGCGGTCTTGACCGCCTTGAACTCGGTCACCACCGGATCCAGGTCGCTGTCGAATGTCACCTGATTGCCACCACCGAGGTTGTACGCGGTACCGCGGGCAGCCCCGGCGTCCAGATGCAGCCTGATCCCGGTCGAGCCGTTCGGGTTCTTGGCCTGCGGGGCGTTGGCGAACACCTTCACGATCCGGTTCAGATCAGCGACCTTCGGCAGCAGAGCATCGCTCATGTAGTCCATCTCGACGAACAGGTCCTTGCGGAGCGGGTTGGCACCCATCCCGGGCAGGTTCACGTCGACGGCGGCGTCGCCGTTGTAGTCGTAGCCGTTGGCCTCCCAGCCGTCGAGCAGCTTGTCGCCATCGGTGTCGGCTTTGCCGTTGACGCCGATCGAGAATGCCTGGCCGACCCAGATCAGACAGTCCGCCTTGGCGGAGGCAGGGGGGACGCTGGACACCATGATCTTGGCCGAGGTGTTGCCGGGTTTGACCACATTGACCAGGTTTGCGGTATCGGTGTCCCAGAGATTGCCCTGCGAGTAGCGCGGCGTCGGACCGTCGGTGCCGTCCCAGTCGGCAGCGGCGATCTTCACTCCGTTCACGGTGCTGTAGTCCTCAGCGTCCTTCTGCCCGTCGCCGCCGATGAAGGTGGTCTTCACCGCACCGACCGGGTTGGTCGCGGCGAAGCCGAAGTTCACCGTCGTGGTGGCGGTGTCGCCGGCGAGCATCGCGTACCCGTTGGACAGCACGACCTTGGTGAGCGGGTAGTTCTTCTTCTCGAACACCACGACCAGCGAGGCACCCTCGGCCAGCGGCGGGACCGACGTCGTCGTGAAGGGATCGGCACCGTTCTTGGTGCCGGAGGCGAAGCCCGTCAGTTTGAAGGTCCCGTTGCGCTTGACCTTCTTGGTGACGTTGGCGCGATAGGCGTACCCCTTGGGGCCGGACACCGTGCAAGGGCCCGTGCCCGATCCGATCTTGGTACCGGTGATCTTCTTGCCTGCGAACTTGCCCTTTTTGAAGCCCGAGCCCTCACCCTTGCCGAGCACCGACCAGAAGAGATAGGCGCCCTTGATCTTGGCGCCGCTCGGGATGCCGGAGACCTTGATCTTGCCGGAACCTCGGTTGCGGAGGCTGACGCCGGCGGCGACGTAACCGCCCTTCAGCTGGTAGGTCTTGAATGCCTTGGGTGCGCTGCCGCTGACTGCGGCCGTTACCGGCCCTGCGGTCGTGGTGTCGACAGTGCCAGGTGCACCGTTTGCTGCCGGAGTCGGGTCGGCCGCAGCGGAGGGCGGCAGGCCGCCCAGGGTGCCGATCAGCGCGGCGGCGGTGATCATCGCCGCGACCGTGGCACCGACTCTCGATCGAGTCCGTTGACGACTCATGGATCTCCTCGTGGCTAATGGGATGGGCTGGGCTCCCTTGAGTAGAGCAAGAACCGGCGACCCTAGTACACGATTCCAGGAATCGACGGATCGGGGAGAAAGGATCTGGCCCCTGCAGAAGAAGCTGCAGGGGCCAGACGGGCTGGGTGGGGTGGCTGCGCCAGCGCCGGATCAGGGCACTAGCTCGTGTGCTCGCTCAGTGGCCAGCCGTGCGCGACCAGCTTCGCGCGCACCCGATCGACATCCTCCTCGCGGGGAAGTTCGTCGGTGAACTTGGTGATCACCGTGCCGATGTCGATCTTGTCGACCGGAAGCTCACCGGAGGCGATGAGTTCTCGAGTCACCCGCTGAACCTCCTCGTTGCTGAGCCGCCGGGCCAGCACGGCCAGCAAGGGGATGTAGTCGCTCTCCGGGATCCCTTCGGGATATCCGGCGCGCAGCCAGCTCACGATCGAGCCGAGAAAACCAGGTAACGCCATCTGGCTGAGTCTAGTCCGCTCGGCTCAGCTGAAAAGCTGCTTGCCGAAGATGATCACCACGATGCCGAAGAGGACCGCCAGGATGGTGACACCGAAGCAGACGCCGGCACCGATCTTGCCGGCCGCGCTGGCGACGGTGCCGTCGGTGCTGGTGCTGGTGACGCCTGCCGGAGCCGGCACTCGGTTGTGTTCCAGCGCCCGCATCCCGAGCGAGAACAGAGCCGGCAGACCGGCGCCGAGCAGCAGCCCGACCGCGATCACCTGCCACAAAGCGTTGGCTGTCTTGATGACGATTTCCATGGGTCAGTTCCTCTCTGCGCCGGCCGGGACCTTGACGGTCGCCTGGGTGGCGTCGCCCTCGGTGACGGCGAGTCCGCCTTCCCACTCGGCGTTGACGTTGTCGGGGTTGATGGCGGTCTTGCGGGAGCGCGTGAACATCCACGCCGCCGCGGCCACCAGGATGGCGAAGACCACACCCGTACCGATTGCGCCGCCGATGCCATGCGCGAGATACCAGCAGAGGGCGCCCACAATGGCTGCCGCGGGCAGGGTGGTCACCCAGGCGACGACCATCCGGCCGGCGACGCCCCAGCGGACCTCGGCGCCACGCTTGCCCACCCCTGAACCCAGGATCGAGCCGGTCGCCACGTGGGTGGTCGACAGCGCCATGCCCAGGTGGCTGGAGGACAGGATGATCGCGGCAGAGGCGGTCTCGGCAGCCATACCCTGCGGCGAGTGGATCTCCACCAGGCCCTTGCCGAGGGTACGGATCACGCGCCAGCCACCGATGTAGGTGCCGGCCGCGATCGCGAAGGCACAGGCCGCCTTGACCCAGAACGGAATGGCGTCGGTGTCGGTCCAGCTGCCGTAGGCGATCAGGGCCAGGGTGATCACGCCCATGGTCTTCTGCGCGTCGTTGGTGCCGTGCGCCAGCGAGACCAGGGACGCGGAGCCGATCTGACCCCAGCGGAAGCCGGCGTCGCGGCGGCTCTCGGGGATCTTCGTCACCAGCCGGTACACCAGCCAGGTGCCGATGCCGGCCACCGTGCCGGCGACCAGGGGGGCGAAGAAGGCCGGGATCAGGACCGAGGTGATCACGCCGTCCCACTTGACGCCACTGAGGCCGAGGGAGGCGATGGCCGAGCCGATCAAGCCGCCGAACAGGGCGTGGGAGGACGACGAGGGCAGGCCCAACAGCCAGGTGGCGAGATTCCACAAGATGCCGCCGACCAGTCCGGCGAAGACGATGGTGAGGATCGGCGTCCCCATCAGGCTCTCGATCGGTACGCCGCTGCTGTCTTGGATGGAGACAACCTTGTTGCTCACGGTGAGGGCGACCTCGATGGAGAGGAAGGCTCCGACCAGGTTGAGGCTGGCGGAGAGGGCAACGGCTGCCTTCGGCTTGAGCGCACCGGTCGCGATGGAGGTGGCCATCGCGTTCCCGGTGTCGTGGAAGCCGTTGGTGAAGTCGAATGCCAGGGCGGTCACGATGACCACCAGCAGGATGAATAGAGCTTCAGTCACGCATCCATCGTGCGGGTGCGAAACCGCCTAAATCCACCTGAGAACGGCCTCCGGGCGGCGGATTCATCAACAGTTCATCTGGCTCGCCCGGAGACGTTACTCACGCACTCATCCAGGTCACCGGAGGGCTGCCGAGACCACCTCGCGGGCGGCTTGCTGGACCTCGGCCAGGTGCTCGGCGCCACGGAAGGATTCGGCGTAGATCTTGTAGACGTCCTCGGTTCCCGACGGCCTCGCGGCGAACCAGGCGGACTCCGTGGTGACCTTCAAGCCGCCGATGCCCGCGCCGTTGCCTGGGGCGTTGGTGAGCTTGGCGGTGATCGGCTCGCCCGCCAGCTCGGTGGCGGTGACCGCCGACGGATCGAGCTTGGCGAGTTTGGCCTTCTGCTCCCGGTCGGCGGGTGCGTCGACGCGCGCGTACGCAGGCGAGCCGTGCCGGGCGGTGAGCTCGGCATAGTGCTCACTGGGCGACTTGCCGGTGACGGCCTTGATCTCGCTGGCCAGCAGCGCGAGCAGGATGCCGTCCTTGTCGGTCGTCCAGGTCTTGCCCTGCAAGGTGAGGAACGACGCGCCGGCGGACTCCTCGCCGCCGAAGCCGATGTCACCGGTGCGCAGGCCCGGCACGAACCACTTGAAGCCGACGGGCACCTCGATCAGTTGCCGGCCCAGGTCGGTGGCCACCCGGTTGATCATCGAGGAGGAGACCAGGGTCTTGCCGATCCCGGCAGTCGGATTCCACCCGTCGCGGTGGGCATACAGGTATTGGATCGCCACGGCCAGATAGTGGTTGGGGTTCATCAGCCCGCCGTCAGGAGTGACGATGCCGTGCCGGTCGGAGTCGGCGTCGTTGCCGGTTGCGATCTCGTACGCATCCTTGTTCTTGATCAGGCTGGCCATCGCGTTCGGCGAGGAGCAGTCCATCCGGATCTTGCCGTCGGTGTCCAGCGTCATGAACGACCAGGCGGGGTCGACCCGCGGATTGACGACGGTCAGGTCCATCCCGAGATGCTCGGCGATGTAGGCCCAGTACTGCACACTCGCGCCGCCGAGCGGATCGGCGCCGATGTGCACTCCGGCTTCCCGAATGGCATCCAAGTTGAGGGCATTGACCAGGTCGTTGCAGTAGCTGCTGAGGTAGTCGAACCGAGCCACGTCGTTGTACGCACGTTCGAAGGGGATCCGCTGGACACCGGACATGTCGGCCAGCAACTGGTTGGCTCGAGCGGCGATCCAGGAGGTCGCATCGGTATCGGCCGGACCGCCGTGCGGCGGGTTGTACTTGAAGCCGCCGTCGCGGGGCGGGTTGTGCGAGGGCGTCACGACGATGCCGTCGGCCTCGGGGTCCGTGCTGCTCTTGGTGGCGTTGTGCACCACGATCGCCCTGGACACCGCTGGGGTCGGGGTGTAGTCGGTCTGGGCCTCGGACCGCACGCTGACACCGTTGGCGATCAGCACCTCGATGGCGGTCTGCCAGGCCGGCAGCGACAGCGCGTGGGTGTCCTTGCCGATGTAGAGCGGTCCGGTGATGCCCTGACCGGCGCGATACTCCACGATCGCCTGGGTGGTGGCGGCGATGTGGTTCTCGTTGAACGCGGTGTCGAGACTGGAGCCACGGTGACCGGAGGTGCCGAAGCTGACCTGCTGGTCGGGATTGCTGGGATCGGGTACCAGATCGTAGTAGGCGCCGATCACGGCGTCGACGTCGATCAGGTCTTCGGGGAGGGCCGGCTGGCCGGCGCGGGGATGAGCCATAGGGCCATTCTGCCCATGACCGGCCGGGTGGTGTCATCGCCCTTGCGACCTTTGGGAAGATGGCACCCATGAGCACGTCCAGCTTCAGCCGTCATGGTGCCGTCGATCTCTCCCAGCTCGCGCAGAAGGCCAAGCAAGCTGCACCTGCAATCGGCCGGCCAGCGGGGTCGGGGTCGGGTTCGGCGGGTGGATCGTACGTGGTGGAACTCACCGAGCAGACTTTTGAGACCCAGGCGATCCGGCCGTCGATGCAACATCCGGTGATCGTCGAGGTCTATTCCGCCGGCCGGGGTACGCCGGCGACCCAGGAACTCTCGAAGGCGCTGATCGAGCTGGCCAATGGCTCCGGTGGCAAGTTCTTGCTGGGTCGGCTGAATGCCGATACGGCGCCGCAGATCGTGCAGGCGCTCGGTTTGCGAGCGCTGCCCACCGTGATCGCCCTGATCGGCGGTCAGCTTGCCCCGTTGTTCGAAGGCGCCATCCCGTCCGACCAGCTGTCCCAGGTGATCGATTCCGTGCTGAAGGCCGCGGTCTCCAATGGCATCGTGGGTCGCGCCGAGCCCGTCGGTGGGGGTGCGGCAGAGACGGAGGAGGAGGCCGGGCCGGATCCCCGATTCGCCGACGCTGACGCAGCGCTGGAGCGAGGCGACTTCGCCGGTGCCGTGGCAGAGTTCGACAAGCTGCTCCAGGCCAACCCTGCCGACGCCGAGGCGAAGGTGGGCAAGGCGCAGGCCGGTCTGCTGGC
This sequence comes from Microlunatus sp., assembly GCA_047605905.1. Classification (GTDB taxonomy): domain Bacteria; phylum Actinomycetota; class Actinomycetes; order Propionibacteriales; family Propionibacteriaceae; genus Microlunatus. Next base: position 48,973 of record JASGEZ010000072.1, on the reverse strand, counting down.
GCGGGCGACCGCTCTCGACGCCCAGGTGGTGATGCTGGCTGCCGCCAGCCCGACCGCGCCGGTTGCCGCGCATCTCGATGCCGCCGACCTGGAGCTGGCTTCCGGCCGCGTCGAGGAGGCCTTCGCCCGGCTGCTGGGCCAGGTCCGTGCTCGTACCGGTGCCGAGCGCGATCAGGTCCGCGTCCGCTTGCTCGAACTCTTCGAGACCCTGGGCAACGCCGACCCCCGCGTGCTCAAGGCCCGCCGCGACCTGATGACCGCCCTGTTCTGACGCTTGAGCGGGCGCCGTTGACCTCGAAAAGGCGCAAACGCAGGTCAGATCGCTGGTTTGGGATGCATCTGCTCCTTTTCGAGGTGTTCGGCTAGGCGGGTAGGCCGAACCACCCTTCGGGCTCCTTGGTCGTCCAGCGATCTCGTGCTCGGTTCCGGCTCAGCCCATCCCGGCGCGCGGCCAGGATTCGCTCGGCAAGCTGGCGTCGGTAGCGGGTGAGATCGTCCTTCTCCACCCGGACCACCACCAGACCGGCGCGTTCGAGCCGTTCCTCACGTTCGTTGTCCTCTCGATGCTGGGCCCGATCGCGGTGGCCGGCGGCCCGATCCGAGCGCCAGGTCGCACCGTCGTACTCCATCGCGAGACCGGCATCGAGGTCGAGTAGATCCGGGATTCCGAGCAGCCGTCCCTCGCGGTCGAAGACCGGTCTGTTGACCTCGAGGTCAACGAGCCCGAGTTGCTGACCGGCGAACATCCGCAATCGGGATTCCCAGGAGCTTCGTACCCCGACCCGTGCCAGTCCAATGGCAGCCCGCGCCTGTCTGACTCCACGCCTGGAGGGCAGATTTGATCCTGCTCGTTGCAACCGGTCGCGGTCGACCATCCGAGCGGCCAGTACCGCGTCCAGCGCGACGACAGCCTCCGTGAGATCAGGCGCCAGCAAAGCCAGATCGAGCGCCGTGCGCATCGCAATGGTCACGGGGACGCCCTCGATCACCTCGCCGCGTGGGACCAGAGTGCTCTGTCGGTACGTGATGCCGTCGGTGGCCCGCCGTCGCTGGCCCGGAGGAAGCAGCACCGGGACCGGTAGCTCCGCCATGGTGTGATCATCGAGTCCGTCGAGCGTGTCCACGCCGCGTACGTACGCGGCCGCCCAGCCTGCGACCCAGGCACCTTCGGGTAGCCCTGCGACGACATCCATGATCCGCTGGGTGGTGGTCGGCAAGGTGCCGGCGCGTCGGTAGTAGCCGTACGTGGTCCGCTCGAACCTGGGCCCGACCAGCGTTCCCCGCGGAACGCCCCGGCGACGCCACTCCGCCATGGAGGCGGCTGGTCGGCAACTGCTGCGTTCGACTAAGAATCTGGTCATACATGGGAGCGTGGCATCTGGCAACCTCCCGTGGGTGGTTATCCACAGGCTCATCGAAAAGGAGCAGATGCAGGTCAGATCACGGGTTTGAGATGTATCTGCTCCTTCTCGGCGAATTCTAGGTGACCGGTCGGTTGCGATAGCGGCCGACCAGTTCGGGGGCGGCGGACTGCATGCGGACCGGGGGCAGACCACGGGCGATCTGGCGCAGGTCGTCGACCACCATCTCACCGATCTGCGCGAAGGCCTGAGGGATGCCGCCGGCGCGATGGCCGGAGAAGACCAGGTTGTCGAGCCGACGGTACGGATCATCGCCGGGCACCGGTTCCAGTGGCCAGACATCGACCCCGGCGAACAGACGACCGGCGGCCAGCTCGGCCCAGAGAGCGTCGTAGTCCACCACCGCCGCGCGGCTGACCAGGATCAGTCGGGCGCCATCGGGGAGTTGCGCCAGCTCGGCCTCACCGAGCAGGTGCTCGCTGTCGGCGGTGACCGTTGCCAGTACGAACACCACCCGGCTGTGGCGCAGCAGTTCTCCCAGTGACGCGGGAACCAGACCCCACTCGGCGAGTGCGCGATCCGGCAGCCACGGGTCGTACACCCGTAGGTCGACATCGAAGGCCTCCAATAGCGGTCGCAGCGCGCGGCCGAGGTTGCCGTAGCCGATCAGCCCGACCCGGGCACCACGCAGCAGGATGGCGTCGGCGTTGCCGGCCGAGACATACCGCTCGGTGCCGGACCGGAAGGCCCGATCCTCGCGGCTGATTCCACGACAGGTGTCCAGCGCCAGGCCGAGAGCAAACTCGGCCACAGCCTGCGCGTACGCCGGTCCGCAGCCGAGCACGTGCACACCCTGGGCGAAGGCGACTGGATAGTCGACATTGGGGAAGAAGTTGCCCTCGACATTGCAAATTGCTCGCAGCTTGCCGGCCCGAGCCAGCCGGTCAGCCGGCAGCTCGGGCTGACCGATGATGGCGAATGCCTGCGGTAACGCCGCGTCGAAGGACGCCGGATCGGAATCGTCCTCCAGATCGATGACCCGGAACGATGACTCCAGCTCCATCCGGGCCGAAGCGGTGAAGATCCGGTCGGCCCGTTGCGGAGCCGGCTGCAGGATGACCAACGGGCGGTCGCCGGTGGCCAGGTCCGGACTCATCGATCAGCCGGCGGTGCCGTAGGCCCGGAGGTACGCCTCGCGGTCCTGCTCGGTGATCTCCCGCACGACCTTGCACGGTACGCCGGCCGCCACCACGTTCGGCGGGATGTCGCGAGTGACCACACTGCCGGCACCGATCACCGAATGGGCGCCGATGGTCACGCCAGGGCCTACTACGACATGGGCACCGAGCCAGGCGCCCTCCTCGATGGAGATCGGCTCGGCGTACTCGTACATGTCGACGGTCCGCTGGGTGAAGTCGATCGGATGACTCGCGGTCGCCAGCGTCACCCGTGGGCCGAACAACACCATGTCGCCGATGGTGACCGGCGCACAATCGAGGATCGAGAGATCGTAGTTGGCGAAGATCCCGTTGCCGAAGGTGATCTGGCTGCCGTAGTCGCAGCGGAACGGCGGTTCGATCCAGATCATCTCGCCGGCCGACTTCAGCAGACTCCGCAGCAGCCGGTCCCGGGTGCCCTCGTCGTCGGGATGGGTGGTGTTGTATTCGTGCAGGATGCGCTTGGTCGCCGCTCGTGCCTCGGACAGCTCGGCATCGGTGGACCGATAGCTCTGGCCGCTGACCATTCGCTGCCGCTGAGTCGGCTGGCTGGTGCTCATCCGCACAGGCTAGCGACCGGTCACGACCGGGTCTCACCGAGTGCTACTTCGTGACGCGGTAGCACTCGCCGTCGTCGCTCAGCCGCCACCCCCGCACGTCCCTCCTGGGCGGTTGCGGGACCGTGCCGCACGCTCTCGTTGCCCCCAGCTTCGGCATTGATATCTTCAGGCCGCAGCTCGGGGAAGCCCGGGTCAACTACGATCTCGACGACGTATGGCCCGGCACCCGTCCCGGTCGGTGCTTTGATCGTCACGCAGGAGGAATCCGATGCAGGAGTTGCCCACCGAGGAGATCGACATCGTCCTCGCTGTCCGGGACTGGGTGGACCAGGAGGTCAAGCCGGTTGTCCGGGAACTGGAGCACACCAATACATACCCGGAGAAGCTCATCGAGCAGATGAAGCTGATGGGCGTCTACGGCCTGGCGATCGGCGAGCCCTGGGGTGACGTTCGGGTCAGCATGCCCGCCTACGTGCTGGTTACCGAGGAACTCGCCCGTGGCTGGATGAGTCTGGCCGGCGCAATGGGCGGTCATACCGTGGTTGCCAAGCTGATCGGCCAGTTCGGTACGCCGGAGCAGCGGGACCGGTATCTGCCTCGGATGGCCACCGGTGAACTGCGGGCGACGATGGCGCTCACCGAGCCGGGCGGCGGATCGGATCTGCAGGCGATGCGGACCGTTGCCCGCAAGAGCGGTGACGGATACGTCGTCAACGGGTCCAAGACCTGGATCTCCAATGCCCGCAGGTCGGGCCTGGTTGCGCTGCTGTGCAAGACGGACCCGCAGGCCACGCCGCGACATACGGGTATCTCGATCCTGCTCGTCGACAAGGAGGACTCGCCCGCCGGGCTGACCGTCTCCAACGATCTGCCGAAGCTCGGCTACAAGGGAGTCGAGGCTTGCGAGTTGGTGTTCGAGAATCTGTCCGTGCCGGGCGATGCCGTCCTGGGAGGTGTCGAAGGCCAGGGCTTCGCCCAGATGATGCGCGGTCTGGAGGTCGGTCGGCTGCAGGTCGCAGCTCGCGCGCTGGGTGTCGGCCGGGCCGCGTTGGAGGACGCGTTGCAGTATGCCCAGGATCGGGAAAGCTTCGGCAAGCCGATCTGGAAGCACCAAAGTGTCGGCAACTATCTGGCGGACATGGTCACCAAGCTGACTGCCGCCCGGCAGCTGACCTTGTACGCCGCCGAACGCTACGAGTCGGGACGGCGGGCAGACATGGAAGCCGGCATGGCCAAGCTGCTGGCCTCAGAGACCGGGATGGAGATTGCTCTCAACGCTGTGCGAATCCACGGCGGCTACGGCTACTCGACCGAGTATGACGTCGAACGCTACTTCCGCGACGCTCCACTGATGATCGTCGGCGAGGGCACCAACGAGATCCAGCGCAACGTCATTGCCAGCCAGTTGGTCAAACGCGGGAGCGTGACACCGTTCTGAGTCAGCTCAGGCCGCCGGGTAATAGCCTTCGTGCTCACCCCATCGCTGGCGCTGAGTCGGCGCGCTGACACTCGTCAGCTGGGGCCGGCGTGATCGGGATGCGCCAGCTGGACCTTGTCGAGCGGCGGGTACGCCGAAGGCTTGAGCGTGTCGACCTGAGGGCTGCGTTGCTGGACCAGGACACCGCCGTCGACGTCCACCTTGGTTCCCGTCACGTAGGCGGCATCATCGGAGGCCAGGAACACCGCAGGCCCGGCAAGGTCGGCGGCCACTCCGGCACGTCCCATGGGCACGGTGTCGTGACGACGCTGCTGTGCCTCTTCGGATTCGCCTGCGAAGGTGGCGATGAGGCCGGGGACGAGGGTGTTGACCCGGATGCCGTAGGGAGCCAACTCCACCGCGGTGGTGCGGGTGAGGGCTTCGGTGCCGCCCTTGGACGCGTCGTAGGCGACCATGCCGCGGTGGGCTCGGGTCCCTCCGCCGCTGGACAGGTTGATGATGGCGCCACCTCCGTGATGCGCCATGATTCGAGCCGCGCGGTCGGTGCACAGGTACTGGCTCTTGAGGTTGATGCGCAGATACTTGTCCCACCACTCCTCGTTGCCGTCGAAGAAGTGCCGCTGGTCGCTGGTCAAGGCGGCGTTGTTGACCAGGATGTCGACGGTGCCGTATGCGGCGACCGTCAGCGCGAACAACGCATCGACATCTTCGGCCAGACCGGCGTCGCGGACGCTGGCCAAGACGTCGAATCCACGGCTCCGCAGTCCGGCGGCCGCGGCCTCGACCTCGTCGGCGAGGATGTCGGTGAGCACCACCTTGGCACCTTCCTCGGCATAGCGCTCGGCGATGGCCAGGCCGATGCCGCGGGCGGCGCCGGTGACGACCGCCACCTTGCCTTCGAGTCTTCCGGTCATGGTGAACCTCTGTTCGGTTGGTGGTGGAGTTCGGGGAGTGTGCAGTTCAGGCAGCAACGGTGGAGCCGAGGGGAGCGAGGATCACGCCCGCTTCCTGGAGGGCGGTCCGGACCATCCGCGCGGCCTCGACGGAGGCGGCGTTGTCGCCGTGCAGCAGGACGGTGTCGCACCCAGCGGCCACCTCGATGCCGTTGACCGAGGTGACGACACCGTCGAGGACCATCTTGACGGCGCGTTCGGCGATCAGCTGAGGGTCGTGCAGCACCGCGCCGGGCTTGCGCCGAGAGACCAGGCTGCCGTCGTCCTCGTACGCCCGGTCGACCAGCCCGAGCCGGGCCGCCGGAATCCCTCGTTCGGCGGCGAGCCGGGTGATCACGCCGTCCTGGGCGACGACGATGAGGTTCGGGTCGTACGCGGCGATCGCGTCGAGCACGGGCACGGCGTAGTTCTCATCGGTGACGACCAGGTTGCCGAGCCGGCCGTGCGGGGTGACGTGTGCCAATGTGCCGCCCGCGGCACGAACGAAGCCGCCCAGCGCGCCGATCTGGTAGAGCACATCCGTGCGGATCTCGTCGGCTGAGGTCTCGATGGCACGGCGGCCGAAGCCGACGAGGTCACGGAACCCGGGATGGGCCCCGATCCGGACACCGAGGTCGAGGCAGTGACGCACGGTGCGCTCCATGATGAGCGGGTCGCCGGCATGGAAACCGCAGGCGACGTTGGCCGATGTCAGCCAGGGCAAGATGTCGGCATCGCACCCCATGGTCCACGAGCCGAAGCTCTCGCCGACGTCGGCGATCAGATCGATGGTTCTGGTCACAGGAACCTCCCTGGGCGTGCGCTGATGCTGGTGTCCAACCTAGAGCCGAGCGTTCAGCTCGAGCATGCACACCGAACGAAGAACCGTGGGGGTCGGTTCGACCGGTGTGGAAGCCTCATTTTACTGAGCGATAGCGGATGAGTTTGAGCGCGAGGTCGAGGTCGCAGAAGTGTGGATCGCCGCGCAGATCGACGCCGGTGACAGCTGCGATCCGTTCCATCCGGTAGTAGAGCGTGGTCCGGTGGACGTGCAGGTGCTCGCTGGCGGCGGTGACGTCGACCCCGGTCCGGATCAGTGTCTCCGCCGTTTCCAGCAGATCGGGCCGAGCCAGGTTGTGCAGGGCGGTCGCGCCAGGGTGGATGTCGTCGGGGTTCAGATCCTCAGGTGCCGCGGCGACCAATCGCCAGATGCCCAGCGCGTCGTACGTCGCTCGTTCCGGCTGTCCGCCGGCTGCGAGAACGCGGCGGGTGATTCTGGCCCTGTCCACAGCATCTCCGAGCCGGCCGAGAGGAAGCGGCTTCCCCGACGCCGCAGGCATGCCTGGCAGGGGATCCGGGAGTGCCCAAAACCCCGCATCCAGAGCCCACCCCCGGCCGCGAAGCCCGCCTCGGCCATGGTCGATTACCACCACGGTCGCGTCGGGCCCGAGGTTCTCCAGCTTGATCAGCTCCTCCGCTGCCTGCGGGTCCGGCCCGGCGGTCAACCGGCCGATGAGCTCGGCACGGCGGCGAAGCCGGGCGTCGACCTCGTTGAGACTCTCGGCGAGGACCGCCTCCGCCTGCCGAGCGCAGGCGGCTATCGCGGTCCGCGCGTCGTCCTCGAGGGACTCCTGATCATCGACCACCCAGAGATAGCCGACCAGGGTCCGGCCCACCCGGAGTGGATGGCACCACCGCGCCCGCATGTCGATCTCCGGAAGTGCCGGGGTCCGCACCGGGCCGAGTGCGGTGGAGACTCTCAGCCGACGAAGCATGGCGCGGGCCGCAGGGTCGATCGAGCGCCGCAGAAAGGTCCGGACCCGGGTTTGGTCGACATCGTGCTGCTCGCTCCACCACAGCGGCTGGTGATCCGCGTCTTCGATCAGTACCGGATGACCGAGAAATTCGGCGAGTTCGTCGATGGTTTCCTGGATTCCGCTCCCGTGGTGCCGGTTCACGGTATTGCGGACTGAGGACCTGTGCGCTCATCGAAATGGGCGGCCAACAGTGTCCCGGCATGCATGATGTGGTCTGCCATCGCCCGGCGGGTTCGCTGAGGATCGCGGGCATGCAGTCCGGCCAGCAGTTCAGCATGGTCGTCGACCGTGGCGGCCGGCCATCCTTCGATGGTCGCGTAGAAGCGCCGGGGGACGTAGCGGGTCAGCAGTCCCAGCACCCAGATGATCTTGGGTGCGTCGACCAGCAGATTGATCCGGCGATGGAAGGCGTGGTTCGTCTCCTCCAGCTCGGCGTGGTCACCGCGGGCGGCAGCCGCGACCAGCTCGAGGTGCAGCGCGTCCAGTTCACGCAGATCGGAGTCGGTGACCGCCTTGGCGGCACGGGCGGCCAACTCGCCGGCGATCAGCGACTGGACGGTGAACAGATCGCTGATGTCCGCTCCGGTGAGATCGGCGACCAGGAATCCACGGCGCGGCTGCAGCCGGACGAACCCTTCGACCCGAAGCGCCTGCAGAGCCTCTCGGGCCGGGGTGGTCGAGATGTCGAGCGCCTCGGCAACGGTCTCGGCGCGCACCGAGGTGCCGGGCCGAAGTTCCCCAGCCATGATCATGTCCCTCAGGTACGCGGCGGCCACATCGCTGAGCTGACGCCGGCCGACATCGGTGGCTGACCGGCCAGGCGGGGCCAGCCACGGTGCGGCGACGTCAGCCAGGGTGATCACTCCCAGTCGTCGAATTCGGCGAGTACAGCTTCAGTATGCTCGCCCAGCCCGGGGATCGGTTTCATCGCCACGCTGGTCTCACGGGAGTTGACCGGCGGCAACGGGCTGCGCACCGGTCCGACCGGTGAGCCGACGTCGCGCCAGCGATCCCGCTCGGCCAGCTGCGGATGGGCCGAGAACTGGTTCATGGTGCGTAGTTGGGCGTTGGCGATGCCGGCCTGATCCAGCCGTCGGAGTGCTTCGACGGACCGCAGAGCGCGCAACGTGGTGCCGATCTCGTCGTGCAAGGCGGTGCGATGGGCAACCCGGCTGGTGTTGCCGGCGAACCGTGGATCGGTGGCGAGGTCGGGTCGCTCGAGCACGGTGTCGCAGAACTTGACCCATTCGCGTTCGTTCTGGATGCCGAAGAAGACGGTGCCGTCGCTGGTCGGGAACGGTCCGTAGGGCGCGATGCTCGCGTGCTGCGCGCCTTGCCGGCTCGGCGGAGTCCCGCCGTACTCGGCGAAGAAGTAGGGCTGACTCAACCATTCGCCGAGTGCCTCCAGCATGGAGATCTCGATGACGTCGCCGCGCCCGGTCGTTGCGCGCTGGAGCAGCGCGGTCAAAATGCCCGTGTAGGCGTACATACCGGCAGCGACATCGGCGATGGAGACGCCGACCTTGGCCGGCGCCTCCGGTGTGCCGGTAACGCTCAGCAGGCCCGTCTCACACTGCACGAGCAGGTCGTAGGCCTTCTTCTGCTCGTAGCTGCCGCCGCGGCCGTAGCCCGAGATGGAGGTGTGGATCAGTCGGGGATTGAGGGCCAACGTGTCATCGGCGCCCAAGCCCAGCCGTTCGACCGCCCCGGGGGCAAAATTTTGGACCAGTACGTCGGCTCGGGCAACCAAAGTGTGGATTACCCGTCGCCCCTGCTCGCTCTTCAAGTCGAGTACCACGCTCTCCTTGCCGCGGTTCAGCCAGACGAAGTAGCTGGACATACCCTGCACGGTGGCGTCGTAGCCGCGCGCGAAGTCGCCGGTATCACGCTCGATCTTGATCACCCGGGCGCCGAGGTCGGCCAACTGCCGGGTGGCAAAGGGCGCAGCCACCGCCTGTTCGAGGCTGACGACCAGCAGGCCATCCAGTGGCAGGGGCTTGGTCACGACGACTCCTGGAGAAGGTTGTGGATCAGCCGGGCCCGTTCCAGCACCGGCCGGTCGACCATCCGGCCACCGACCTGGGCTGCGTCGTCCCCTGCCGCGGCGAGAATATCCTCGGCCCACCGGGCTTCGGCCGCGGTGGGTCGGAAAGCGGCACGGGTCGGGGCCAGCTGGGCCGGATGGATGCACAGCTTGCCGCCGAACCCGAGGGCGCGGGAGGCTCGCGCGGCCGCGCTCACCGCTTCGACATCGGCGATCTCGACCGACGGTGTGTCGAGTGGCGCCGGAAGGCCGGCCGCCCGGGAGGCGATCACCAATTGAGCCTGGGCGACTGCGACGACCTGGCTGTCCGGCTGGATGCCGAGGTCGAGGCTGAGGTCCAGGGCGCCGAAGGCCAGTCGGGCCACACCGTCGACGCCGGCCAGGTCGAGGGCGGAGGCCACTCCGGCAGCAGACTCGATCAGTGCGATCACCGGGACAGCGGAGCCGGCATCGGTGAAGGCCCGCGAGATCTGGGTCAGATCGGCAGGGTTGGCGGCCTTCGGGACCATTACCGCGAGCAACCCGTGCCCGGCCGTGCCGGTGAGCCGGACCAGGGACCGGAGTTCCTCGTGATGGGTCGGGCTGGACACGTCGGTGATCCGGACGACGGCCGCCAGACCGGTTGCCGGGTCCAGCGCCTGGATCGTGTGGGCCAGTGCCTCGGCCCGGTGCACGGGAGCGACCGCGTCCTCCAGGTCGATGATCACCAGGTCAGCGCCGGCGCGCGCCGCCTTGGCGAACCGGTCGGGCCGATTGCCGGGAACGAACAACGCGGTGACCGCCGCGGCCAGGCTGGTCACGACGTCACCGAGGGCAGCGAACTCTCGTCCGGCCGCGGCGACGTAGCCGCCGGCAGATGGCCGCGGCGGTAGACCATGAAGGTACGGCGGAAGCTGATCACCACCACACCGTGCTGGTTGTAGCCCTCGGTGGCCACGTTGACCAGGCCAACGGCGGGCCGTGACGCCGAGGCGCGGACCGACAAGACCTTGGACCGGGAGTAGATCGTGTCACCAGCAGCCACCGGGCGCGGCAGCCGGACCTCGTCCCACCCCAGGTTCGCGAAGACGTTCATCGACAAGTCGATGGTCGACTGCCCGGTCACCAGGGCCAGGATGAAGGTGGAGTTGACCAGCGGAACCTTGAACTCGGTCTGGGCCGCGAAGTTGGCGTCCACATGGGTCTTGGCCACGTTCTGCGTCATCAAGGTCCAGGTCTGGTTGTCGGCGTCGGTCACCGTCTTCCCGAACGGGTGGTAATAGACATCGCCGACGGCGAAGTCCTCGAACAGGCGACCGGTCCAGGTCGCGGGTCGCTCGGTCTGTGACGACATGACTGCTCCTGTCTGTGAGTGGCACCGAGGCAAAGAATATATTATATTTTAGCTGGAATCACGTTCTGCCGAGGGAGACTCATGACCAGCGTGGCCGAAGCCGCCACTGCCACCGCTCGTTCCAGCCAGCCGGAGCTGCGGGCGAAGGTACGCGCTCTGTGCGCGGAGTTCGGCGACCCGTACTGGCGTGAGACCGATCGCGAGCGTCGTTACCCCCAGGAGTTCGTCGACGCCATGACCGGGGCCGGGTTGTTGTCGGCCCTGATCCCGACCGAGTACGGCGGGCTGGGGATGAGTCTGCTGGAGGCCAGCGTGATCATGGAGGAGGTCAATCGGTCCGGCGGTCACTCGGCTGCCTGCCACGCGCAGATGTACACCATGGGTGCGCTGCTGCGGCATGGCAGCCCGGAGCTGAAGGACCGCTACCTGCCGGGCATCGCTCGCGGCGAGTTGCGACTGCAGGCATTTTCGATCACCGAGGACGTGGCCGGGTCGGACACCACCAGCATCCGGACCCGCGCCGAGCGGGACGGCGACGAGTTCGTCATCACCGGTGACAAGAACTGGACCAGTCGGATCGGCGAGTCGGACCTGGCCCTGGTGCTGGCCCGGACCAGTGAGCCGGGCCCCAATCGGACCCATGGCCTGACCCTATTCCTGATCGACCTGCGCCGGGTCCGGGCCGAGGAACCGGAGACGCTGCGAGTCACGCCGGTGCGGACCATGTTCAACTACGCAACCAACTCGGTGCGTTACGAGGGGCTGCGAGTGCCGGCCGATCACGTGATCGGTACGGTCGACCGTGGCTTTCGCTACGTGATCGACGGCTGGAACGCCGAACGGATCCTGTTGGCCTCGGAGGCCATCGGGGACGGCTACTGGTTCATCGAGCGGGCCACCGCGTACGCGAACAAGCGGGAGGTCTTCGGCCGGGTCATCGGTTCGAACCAAGGTGTGCAGTTCCCGATCGCCGACGCCTACATGAAGGTGCGGGCGGCCGATCTGATGCGCTACGAGGCGGCCCGGCTGTTCGACGAGCATCAGCCCTGCGGTGCGGAGGCCAACATGGCCAAGCACCTGGCGTCCGAGGCGAGCTGGGCGGCGGCCAACGTCTGCCTGGACACGCACGGCGGGTACGGATTCGTGGACGCGTACGATGTCGAGCGCAAGTTCCGTGAGACCCGGATGTTCCAGGTCGCCCCGGTCAACAACAACCTGATCAAGGCATTCGTCGGCACCAAGGTGCTGGGTCTCCCGCGCAGTTACTGAACACGCAGCTACCTGAACCTCAGGCGAGCTGCCAGCCCCGGTAGGGCGCGGCCAGATCGGCGAGCGACGTGTGGGCACTCAACTGCTCGGCGACCTCGGTCCCGATCAGGTCGGCCGCCTTGTCGCGCACCATGTCCAGCGTGGCGGGATCGCCCGGGGCACCGCGGAAGGCAGCTTCGGACTTCTCGATCACCCGACCGTCGGTCAGGATCACCCGGAGTTCGGCCTGCCAGCTCTGCGGGAATGCAGCCTCCAGGGCGTCGCTGCTCACACAGCGGACCTTCGAAAGCCAACCGGCCAGTTCCCGCGCTACCGTCGGTGCTTCGGCGAACTGCGGCACGGTCGCGGTGCCGGTCGCGATCGCCACGGCCGCGGCGAACGGCATGCTGAACTGCGCGTCGACGGTGGAGGAGATGATCAGCTTGTGCTCGGGCGGGTCGGCGACGAGGGTGGCCCCGGCCTTGATCACCCCGACCTCGACGCTTTCCACGTCCTCGGGCCGTAGGCCGGGGAACTCGTCGTGCACCTGGCGGAGCAGGTCGATGTTGCCGTGCATGTAGCGGCAACACGGATAGAACTTGACCGAGGTTGCGACAGCGCCTTGTCCGAACCGGTCGGGAAGTTCCAGGTCGCGGTCCTCGACCGGGCCGGCTCCGTACAGGCGCAGGAAGCCGTCACGGCCCTCGAAGGCGGTCGCCGGCGCGGTGAACCCGGCGGCGGCGAGGCGGGCTGCCCGGACACCGTTGGCGGCCGCCTGGCCGGCGTTCAGCCGCTTGGTCCACGACCCGTCGGCCAGGAACTCCAGCGATCCTGCGGCCATGGTTGCGGCCAGACCGAGGGCGTGGGCCAGCCGGTTCTCGTCGAGTTCGAGCAGCCGAGCCGCCGCGGCGGCGGCGCCGACCGTGCCGACGACACCGGTCGGGTGGAAACCGCGGGCATAGCTTTCCCGGGCACCGAGCAGCAGCCCGAGGGCGCAGGTCACGTCATAGCCGGCGGCGGCCGCCATCAGCAGGTCCTGGGTCGATCGACCCTCGGCCTCGGCGACCGCGATGGCCGCCGGGAACACGACCGCTCCCGGGTGCAGCGACGCCGGCTCGTAGGTGTCGTCCAGATCGAGGCCGTGGGCGGCGACACCGTTGACGAAGGCGGCTTCGTCCGCGGCGGCGAATCCGCCTCCGACCACGGTGGAGAGTGCGCCGGGGGAGGGTTCGGCCAGGATGCGGACGGCCCCGCGCGCGGCCAGCGTGGAACCGAGGTCCGCACCGCCGGCGGCCACGGTGTAGTAGTCCAGCAACAGCAGGCGCATCCAGGCGGTCAGTTCGACATCCTCCGAGCCGGCACCGCTGCGTACGTGACGGGCCAATCGCTGGGACAGCTGATGATCCATGAGTGAGTCTCCGTTCCGGTGACCGAGGTTGCAGGACGCGACAATGCGAATATATTATATTTGGAGACCTAGAGCGAACGAGGGAAGAAGTGCTTGATGACTAGTACGACCACCCCGCGGGCGTGGCAGGAAGCGGTGTTCGACATTCTGAAGCAGGGCGACGTCAAGCAGGTCGCCTACGTTCCGGACGCGGGCCACTCCTACCTCATCCGTGCGGCCCAGGCCGACCCGGAGATCAAAGACGTCGTACTCACCACCGAGGAAGAGGGTGTCGCGGTGGTCAGCGGGGCCTGGCTCGGCGGTGAGCGGGCCGTTCTGCTGATGCAGAGCAGCGGCGTCGGCAACTGCGTCAACATGTTCTCTCTGCTCAAGACTTGCCAGTTCCCGTTCCTGACCTTGGTTACGATGCGCGGGGAGTTCGGCGAGTTCAACCCGTGGCAGATCCCGATGGGCAGTACGGTCGGTTCCGTCATGGAGCTGATGGGGATCACCGTCTTCCGCGCCGATCGCGCCGAGGACGTCGAGAGCGTCGTCGAGGCCGCTTTCACCCAGGCATTCCTGGCCAATGAGCGGGTCGCGGTGTTGTTGGGTCAAAAGCTGATCGGGGCCAAGAAGTGGGAGCGGGACTGATGTCGACGAGCACGAACACCGCTGAGCGGCCGGCCGCAGGTTCGGTCCGGTTCGACCGCCGCGCCGTGGTCGCGGAACTACTGGCCGGTGTGCCCGACGCCTTGGTGGTCACCGGTCTGGGGTCGCCCACCTACGACGTGGCCAGCGCAGGTTACCGGGAGCGCAACTTCTTCCTGTGGGGCGCGATGGGCGGGTCCATCCCGCTCGGCCTGGGCATCGCCTTGGCGCAGCCGGAGGAGTCGGTGGTGGTGATCACCGGGGACGGTGAGCAACTGATGGGGATCGGTGCGCTGGGCACCGTGGTGGCTGCCGCGCCGAGGAACCTCACCGTGGTCTGTCTGGACAACGGGCACTTCGGCGAAACCGGGATGCAGCGCAGCCACACCAGCTTCGGCACCGACCTGGTGGCGGTGGCCCGGGGCTTCGGGATCGCCGACGCCTTCACCGTGTCCGACGAGTCGCAAATCGCCGGCCTGGCTGAGCGGATCCGGGCTCGGGCGGGGATCACCTACGCCCGGGTGCCGATCGATCCGTCCGAACCGCCCCGGGTGATGCCGCTCCGGGACGGTGTGAGCACCAAGAACACCTTCCGCGCCTCGCTCGGGCTCAGCACGTTCTGAGCCTTCGCCCGATCCGGACCGTACCCACGAAAGGCCATCATGCAGCGATACCCGCTCCACATCGACGGGGAAGCCCGGCCGTCCGGCTCGGGAGAGTGGTTCAGTTCCGACGACCCCTTCCGTGGGGAACCCTGGGCTGAGGTGGCCCGTGGCGGCGCTGAGGACGTCGACGAGGCTGTCCGGGCCGCGCATCGGGCATTCACCGACAGCGCCTGGTCCCGGATGACCGCGACCCAGCGCGGGGCGTTGCTCCGCAAGGCCGCTGATCGGATCACCGAGGAAGCCGAACGGCTGGCTCGGATCGAGGTGCGCGACAACGGCAAGCTGTACGCCGAGATGTACGGCCAGACCACCTACCTGGCCCAGTGGTTCCATTACTACGGCGGACTGGCCGACAAGGTCGAGGGTGCCGCCATCCCCTTGGACAAGCCGGGCTACTTTGTGTTCACCCGCAAGGAGCCGGTGGGGGTCGTGGCCATCGTCACCCCCTGGAACTCGCCGTTGTTGCTGCTGTCGTGGAAGCTGGCGCCGGCACTGGCCGCGGGCTGCACCGTGGTGATCAAGCCCTCGGAGTTCACCTCCGCGTCGACGCTGGAGTTCGTCAAGCTGTTCGAGGAGGTGGGCTTCCCGCCCGGAGTGATCAACGTGGTGACCGGCTTCGGGCCCGAGGTCGGGGGACCGCTGATCGAGCACCCGCTGGTGGACAAGATCAGTTTCACCGGATCCGACGCCACCGGGCGGCGAATCAACGAGGCGGCTGCCCGCGACTTCAAGCACGTCAGCCTCGAGCTGGGCGGCAAGTCACCCAACATCGTTTTCGCCGACGCCGATCTCGACGCCGCGGTGAACGGCGTGGTGTCGGGTATCTTCGCCGCCACCGGACAGACCTGCATCGCCGGCTCCAGACTGCTGGTGCAAGATTCGGTCTACGACGAGGTCGTCGAGCGTGTCGTCGCGCTGGCCGGCACCGCGCGGATGGGCGATCCGATGGATGCCGAGACCCAGGTCGGACCGATCACCACCCCTCCTCAGTTCGACAAGGTCCTCGACTACATCGAGATTGCGCGGGCGGAAGGTGCTCAGCTCGCCCTCGGCGGCTCACGGGCCACGCGCCCTGAGTGTGGGTCCGGCTGGTTCGTCGAGCCGACCATCTTCACCGAGGTAGGCCCCCGGATGCGGATCGCCCAGGAAGAGGTGTTCGGACCCGTTCTGGCCGCCATCCGCTTCACCGACGAGGACGACGCCGTCGCCATCGCCAACGACAGCCGCTACGGCCTGGGCGCGGGGGTCTGGACCAGTGACATCGGAAGGGCGTTCCGGATGAGTGAGCGAATCCAGTCCGGTATGGTCTGGGTCAACACCTACCGGGCGGTGAGCTTCCTGGCACCCTTCGGCGGGGTCAAGGACTCCGGCATCGGCCGCGAGAGCGGCCAGGAAGCGATCGGGGAATATCTCCAGACCAAGTGCGTGTGGATCAACACCGGTGCTGCCGTGACCAACCCGTTCGTGTTGCGCTGACCTGCGCACCGGCTGCGATGACCATCAGCGTTCAGACCACCACCTACGGCGACGCGGCCGTGCTCGCCGTGCCACAGGTCGAGCTCTCGCCCGCGGACCGCTGGACCTACGTCCACAACCTCACGCGCTGGCTGCTCGACGCCGACCTGCCCGGCGTGCTCGATGCGATCCCCACCTATGACCGGGTGCTGGTCGAGATCGATCCGATAGTCACCGATCACGCGACCGTGATCGCGTTCATCCGGACCTGGGCGACTCTGGTCGGGGACCGGGTCCTCGACCCCATCCGGCCCGGGCACACCTACCGGATCCCTGTGGTCTACGGCGGCGAGGCCGGTCCCGATCTGGACCGGGCGGCAGCAGATCTCGGCACGACCGCCGATGGTTTGATTCGAGCGCACAGTGAACTGGTGCATCCGATCCGCTGTCTGGCTCAGGCCGGTTCGCCGATGCTGGACGGCACCGGCCTCGCGGGCGAAGTCGCCCGACGGACCGACCCGCGGCTTCAGGTGCCCGATGGCGCGGTGATGCTGGCCGGCCGACAGGCGCTCATCATGCCGGTGGCCTCACCGTCGGGCTGGCAGATCATCGGTCGCACTCCGCTGCGGCTGGTCGACCCGACCAACCCGGACCTGTTGGATTATCGACCCGGTGACGTGCTCAGCTATCGGCGGATTGCCGATACCGATTGGGCGGAGTTCGAGGGCATGCCCTTGCGAGACTGCCGTGTCTGACGCGTTGACCGTCGAGGCGATCGGGTGGGCCGCGATCACCGACCTGGGCCGCCGGGCCACCCACCTCGGACAATCGGTCGGCGGCGCTCTCGATCAGCTCTCCGCCCGGCTGGCAAACGCGCTGGTCGGCAACACCGCCGACCGGCCGCTGATCGAACTGATGGCCCAGGGCGGCCGCTTCCGCGTGCACCGCGACCTGCTGTTGGCGCTGACCGGAAGCATCGTGGCCACTGTCGACGAAAACCCGATCCGCCCGTACCAGCCGCTCGTCGTGCGGGGCGGGCAGCTGCTGGCCATCGAGCGGATCGAGCCCGGTCTGCGCGGCTACCTGGCCGTGCGCGGTGGGTTCGCCGCGCAGTCGCTGCTCGGCAGTTGCGCACCCGACGCGTTCATCGGCTTTGGGGCCCTACTGGAGGCTGGTGACGTTCTCGGCTCGTCGGATGACGTGGCACTCGGCGGGCTGCTGCGCGGTCAGCTGTTGACCCGGGTCGGCGTCGAGGACGTGATCGCTCCCGATCCGGACACGATCGAGGTGACCGTCGGCCCGCATGCGACGCAGTTCGGCGACGTCGACCGGCTGTATGCGGAGGAGTATGTGGTGTCTCATCGCAGCAATCAGGTCGGCCTCCGTTTGGCCGGACGGGTCCCGCAGGAGCGGGCCGCGGCCGAGATCAGGTCGAGCGGCGTCCCGATCGGCGCGGTGGAAGTGCCCGGTGGCGACGAGTTGCTGGTGTTGCACCGCAGCCGTGGCGTCACCGCCGGCTATCCGGTGGTCGCGGTGGCGACCAGCTTCGGTCTGGACACCCTCGCTCAGGTCAGACCCGGCCAACGCGTCCGTTTCCGCCTCGTCGAGGTCGCCGATGCGGTCCGGCGTGCCCGTCTTCAACGTCAGCAGATCGAGACCGTGGCTCGACGCGCCGCAGGTCTGTTCGAGGGGCTCGGTCTGCCTCGGATCGGGGACGTCCGATGAGTCTCGGCTTCAGCCGGGTGCTGATCGCCAACCGTGGCGAGATCGCCGTCAGGGTTATCCGCGCCGCTCGCGACGAACAGCTGCGCAGCATCGCGGTCTACGCCGACCCTGACGTGGACGAACTGTTCGTCGAGTTGGCCGACGAGGCATACCCGCTCGGCGGCCGGACCGCGGCCGACAGCTACCTCGACATCGACAAGGTGCTGGCTGCCGCAGCTCGGTCCGGCGCTGACGCCGTTCATCCGGGCTACGGCTTCCTGTCCGAGAACGCCGACTTCGCCCAGGCAGTCCTGGATGCCGGCCTGACCTGGATCGGGCCGCCACCGGAGGCCATCCGTGCCCTCGGCGACAAGGTCACCGCCCGGCAGCTGGCCGAGGGTGTCGGCGCTCCGATGGCGGCCGGCAGCGCCGATCCGGTGGCCGGGGTGGACGAGGTCGTCCAGTTCGCGCGGACCTACGGACTGCCGGTGGCGATCAAGGCAGCCTTCGGCGGCGGCGGTCGCGGGCTGAAGGTGGCTCGCAGTCTCGACGAGGTTCCCGAGCTGTTCGCCTCGGCGACCAGGGAGGCGGTAGCCGCCTTCGGCCGCGGCGAGTGCTTCGTGGAGCAGTTCCTCGATCGTGCCCGCCACGTGGAGGCGCAGGTGCTGGCAGATCAGCACGGCACCGTGGCCGTGGTCGGCACCCGGGACTGCTCACTGCAGCGTCGTTTCCAGAAGTTGGTCGAGGAGGCGCCGGCCCCCTTCTTGACCGCAGAGCAACATCGACGGATCCACGAGTCGGCAACAGCGATCTGCCGGGCGGCCGGCTATGTCGGGGCCGCGACGGTGGAGTATCTGGTCCAGGGCCCGACCGTGTCGTTCCTGGAAGTCAATACCCGGTTGCAGGTCGAGCATCCGGTGACCGAGGAGACGGCCGGCATCGACCTGGTCCGACAACAGTTCCGGATCGCTTCGGGCGAGCCGTTGGCCGTTTCGGAGTTTCCGGCGCCGCGGGGACACGCCATCGAGTTCCGGATCAACGCCGAGGATCCGGGGCTTGGGTTCCTGCCCGGCCCCGGCCGGATCGAGCGTTATCGAGAGCCGTCCGGTCCCGGCGTACGGGTGGACTCGGGGGTGCAGGCCGGCAGTCTGGTCAGTGGTCGCTTCGATTCCATGCTCGCCAAACTGATCGTCACGGGCGCGACCCGGGCCGAGGCGCTGGACCGGGCCCGGCGGGCGCTGGCGGAGTTCTCGATCGACGGCCTGGCCACGCTGCTGCCCTTCCATCGCCACATCGTCGAGCACCCCGCGTTCGCCGGGAACGGGGCGGCTGATGAGTCGGGGTCCGGCCTGGGCGTGCACACCCGCTGGCTCGAGACCGAATGGGCCAACCCGCTGCCGCCGTACTCAGGCGACCAGGCCGGCGAGGTGGTCCTGGAGGCTGACGGGGAGCGACTGAGAGTCACGGTCGACCTGCCGCCCGCCGAAACCGAGCCGCGGGTCGGTTCGTCCGTCGGTCGGGGGTCGGCCACCCCGGTGGTTCAGGCGGGCCCGGACGAGATCGTGGCGCCGATGCACGGCACCGTGGTAGCCGTGGCGGAGGCGGGCCACAGCGTCACCACCGGTGAGCGAGTCGCCGTCCTGGAAGCGATGAAGATGGAGAACGTCGTCACCGCCGACCGAGACGGGGTCATCGCCGAAGTCGCGGTGACTGTCGGCGCGCTCGTCGCACCGGGCGACGTACTGGTCAGATTCGGCTGAATTCACACCAGTAGCAGAACGACGGGTTGCATTTCACGGCCGGACCGTGCGACCCCTTGCCGTTGTCCCTAGGCTCAGGCGCACGGAGATATCGACGCGCGAGGGGAATCGAAGGCAATGAATGACTCCACTGACGTTCTGGTTGTGGGCGCCGGCGTAATCGGTGCGAGCTGCGCCGCGCACTTGGCCCGCGCCGGTCATCGGGTCACGGTGGTGGAAGCGGCCGACCAGCCGGCCACCGGCAGCACCGGACGCTCGTTCGGCGCCGTGCGGGGCCAGTGGGCCGACCCGCTGAACGTCGAACTGTCGTGGGCCAGCCTGCAGCTGTTGCGGGACTTCAAGGCCGACCACGGCATCGACATCGGCTATCTGCCGGTGGGCTACCTGATGCTGATCTCCGAGGCGCACTGGAACAGCCAGCTGGCCGCCGTCGAACTGCAACGCTCGAACGGCGTGCCGGTGGAGGTGATCGGGGTCGCCGAGGCGGCCGAGATCACGCCCTTCGTGACCGACGGCATCGTCGGCGCCACCTTGTGCCGAGCCGACGGCTTCATCGACCCCTCCGGGCTCACTCGCGCCTACCTCGACCTGGCGGAGGCGGCCGGCGCCACTGTCAGATTCGGGCATCCGGTTCGCTCGCTCACCGTCAGGGCTGACGGGGCGTGGGAGGTCGAAGCCGGGCCGGCGAGCATCACCGCGCAATATGTCGTGAACGCGGCCGGCGGCTGGGGTGGCGAATTGGGCGCCTTGGCCGGTCTGCCGCTGCCCGTCGTGCACTCCCGCCGCAGCATCTATGCAGCCGATGCGACCGGATTCGATCGCAGCCTGCCGATGACGATCGATTTCACCAGTGGTGTGTTCCTGCGGACGCGCGGTGATCACGTTTTGTTCTCGCTGGCTCCGACCGGGCAGGCTCCCGGCTACTTCGACGTCCCCGACTGGGACTGGTTCGAGACGGTGTATCCGGCCGCAGTCGCGCGCTTCCCCTGGCTCGGTGACCTGCCGCTCGATCGGGCCGCCTCCTGGGGCGGTACCTACGAGGTCACTCCCGACATGCAGGGGATCCTCGGGGCCCACCCGGACGCGCCGACCTGGGTCAACGCATGCGGGTTCTCCGGCCACGGACTGATGCAGTCCCCGGTGATCGGCCGGCTCGTCACCGAACAGATCAGCGCGGGCGCGATCTCCAGCTTCGACGTCTCGGGCCTGCGGGTCGAACGCTTCGCCGATGCCGGCGATCTGCAGCGCACCGGCCTGGTCTTCTAGCGTCCTCGACCGGCGTTCCGCGCCGTCTTCTTGGCCGCCACCTTCTTGGCGGCAGTCTTCTTGGTCGCCGTCCTCCTCGGCCTGGGCGATGCTTGCTTGGCGGCGGCCCGGACACCGGCCTGGACTTTCTCCGGTTCGTCGGATTCCTCGGTCGGGGTGGGCTGGTGCAACAGCCAGACCGCACCGAGCGGCGGGATGGTGACGCTGGCCGATGCCTGGAAGCCGTTGGAGGGCACCGGGTGCGCGACCACCTGGCCCAGGTTGCCGACCTGGCCGGTGCCGTCGTAGACCGCGGCATCGGTGTTCAAGATCTCCACCCAGACCCCCTCGGCCGGCAGCCCGATCCGATAGTCGTTCCGCGGCTCGGAGGAGAAGTTGGTCACGCAGGCGATCATCTGACCGTCGCCGTCGAAGCGGACCCAGGAGAACACGTTGCCACCGGCGTCGTCGGCGTTGATCCACCGGAAGCCGGCCGGATCGGTGTCCAGGGCATACAGCGCCGGGTGCGCCTTGTAGACCGTGTTCAGGTCCTTGATCAGCCGCTGCACACCGCGGTGACCCCAGTGGGCACTCTGCTCCCAGTCCAGGCTGCGGGTCTCGGCGAACTCGCGCCGCTGGCCGAACTCGGTGCCCATGAAGAGCAGCTTCTTGCCCGGATGCGCCCACATGAAGGCATAGAACGCCCGCATCGTGCCGAACTTGCGCCACTCGTCCTGCTGCGCCCGCTCGAACATCGAGCCCTTGCCGTGCACGACCTCGTCGTGGCTGATCGGCAGCACGAAGTTCTCCGAGTACGCGTACGCCATCGCGAACGTCATCTCGTGGTGGTGGTACTGCCGGTAGAGCGGATCTCGCCCGTAGTAGCGGAGCGAGTCGTTCATCCAGCCCATGTTCCACTTGAAGCCGAACCCCAGGCCGCCGCTGTCGACGGATCGGGTCACTCCGGGCCACGACGTCGATTCCTCGGCGATCATCATGATCCCGGGCTTGCGCCGGTAGTTGTGCGCGTTCACCGTCTGCAGCAGTTCGACCGCCTCGAGGTTCTCGTTGCCGCCGAACTTGTTCGGCACCCACTGACCGGCCTCGCGGGAGTAGTCCAGGTAGAGCATCGAGGCGACCGCGTCGATCCGCAGACCGTCGATGTGGAACTCGTCCAGCCAGTAGTAGGCGTTGGAGACCAGGAAGCTCTTCACCTCGTTACGGCCGAAGTTGAAGATGTAGGAGCCCCAGTCGGGATGCCAGCCCAGCCGCGGATCCTCGTGTTCGAACAGGGCGGTTCCGTCGAAGCGCTGCAGCGCCCACGGGTCGGTGGCGAAGTGACCCGGCACCCAGTCGACCAGCACGCCGATGCCGGCCTTGTGCAGTTCGTCGACCAGATAGCGGAACTCGTCGGGGGAGCCGAACCGGGAGATCGGCGCGTAGTAGCCGGTGACGTGATAGCCCCAGGAACCGTCGAACGGGTGCTCGGCGACCGGCATGAACTCCACGTGGGTGTAGCCCTGCCAGGACACGTACTCCACCAGTTGCTTGGCCAGCTCCACATAGGTCAGGCCCTTGCGCCACGAGCCCAGATGCACCTCGTAGATGCTGACCGGCTCTTCGTACTGCTTCTTCTGGCCCCGGAACCACAGCCACTGGTCGTCGCCCCACTGGTACTGCGACTCGTAGACGATCGAGGCATTGTGCGGCGGGGCCTCGCAGAACCGGGCGAACGGATCTGCCTTGAGCCGCCAGACGCCGTCGGCGCCGAGCACCTCGAACTTGTACAGCGTGCCGGAGCCGACGCCCTCGACGAACAGCGACCAGACGCCCGAACCGGGCACCAGGTGCATCGGTGAGGACTCGCCGTTCCAGTAGTTGAAGTCGCCCGCCAGGCGCACCGCCTGAGCATTCGGTGCCCAGACCGAGAATCGGGTGCCCGAGATCTGGCCCCGCTCGGAATCGGTCACCGTGACCTCGTGCGCACCGAGCCGGCGCCATGCCTCGGTGTCATGCCCTTGATGGAACCCGGTCAGGTCCCAACCGGTCAGCTCACCGCCGGGGTCGAATGCCATCGTGATCTCCTTCGTTAGCGATGGTGCGGATCGCACCTAGGGGGATCGCTGTCCAGTCGGGACGGTTGCGCACCTCGTAGACGAGCTCGTAGACCGCTTTGTCCGCTTCGTACGCTCGCAGGATCGCCTGTTCATCCAGACTGGGCAGTCCGCCAGCGTACGCGGTCAGGAACGCTTCTCGCGCGGAGGCGACCCAGCGTGCCGCGCCGGGGCCGGGCACGGTCGCAGCGGCGTAGTCGAACGAGCGCAGCATGCCCGCGACGTCCCGCCACGGGGAGTCCAGCGCCACCCGCTCGGCCATCGACTTCGCCGGCTCACCCTCGAAGTCGATGATCTTCCAGCCCTGCGGGGTACGCAGGGTCTGACCCAGGTGGAAGTCGCCGTGCACCCGCTGGGTCGCGAGAGTCGCCGCGCCGAGTTCGGCGAACGCGGACTCAAGCCCGGACGCCAGTTCGAGCAACGCCGGGGCGATCTCGACCGCGGCGTGGAGCCGGGCGCCCATCAACCATGCCGTCGTCCGGCCGTCGATCCCGGCGGTCGGAAAGGCCACCCGAAGTGCCTGATGGATCTCGGCCAGGGCGCGTCCCAGAGACGCGGCGTCGGAGCTGAAGTCACCCTCGGAGCGCAACGATTCCAGCGCCAGTCCCCAGCCGTCCTCGGCGTCGGCCAGCTTCTCCACCGCCATCGCCAGATCGGCCTCCACCGGCGTACCGTCCTGGGTCCAGCGACCGCTGACCCAACCGTAGAGCCGCGCCACATCGGACACGCCGGCACGAGCCAGCGCGTCGTGCACCTCGATGTCCAGATTGGCGCCGAGCTCGATTCGCCGGAAGAACTTCACCATCGCCTGGTCGCCGAACATCACCGAGGTGTTGGACTGCTGACCGGTGAACGGCAGCGGCGGCGCGGAGCTGTCCAGTTCGGCGATGCCGGTACGGTGGAAGGAGATCTCGCTGTCGCGGTGCCGAGTCTGTCGGCCGCCGAGCAACATCTCCCACAGCAGTGCGCAGGCGGCCGGGTCCTGGGTGGCGTCGTAGCCGATCACCGGCCCCAGATCGGCGTCGGCGCGGCGGCCGATCTCGGCGTGCAGCAGCCCCGGCACCGGAGCCCGGTGATAGGCGACCACGAACTGATAGAGCTCCGAGGCGGCATCCGTCGGGTAGTCGACCCGGACGATCTCGACCCGGATCGCGGGCCAGATCGAGATGTCGGTGAGCCAGGGCAGTGCCGTGACCGAGCCGATCTCGGCCCGGCGTCCCTTGCCGGCGAACCAGCGAGCCTGCGTGAGATGGCGAAGCAGCTGGTCGGCGCTCTCGAGGTCCATCAGGCCCGCCGGTATGGCGACCCGCCCTGCTTGACGACCGTCAGCACGTGCGCCGGGTCGTCGAAGGTGAGCCGGACGAAGGCTCGCTGACCCCAGCGCCAGGACTGGCCGGTGATCTCGTCGTGGACCATGAACACATCGCCGGGGGCCATCCCGAGTGCCTCCATGTCCAGCAGGACCTCCGACTCCACGATCGCGGTCGGATCGAGGCTGCAGATGGTGAGCACCACGTCGTCACCGGACTTCTTGGAGAAGGCCAGCACGTGACTGTGCGGTGCGTGATGGAAGGTGAGATCCCGCAACTGCTGCAGCGCCGGATGCTCCCGACGGATCTGGTTCAACCGGCCGAGCAGCAGGTTGAGGTTCTCCCCGCTCGCCTCGGCACCGGCCCAGTCACGTGGGCGGTACTCGAACTTCTCCGAGTTGAGATACTCCTCCCGGCCACGGGCCAGCACCTCGTTCTCGAACAGCTCGTAGCCGGCATAGACGCCCCAGGTCGGGGACAGGGTTGCCGCCAGCACCGCCCGGATGGTGAAGGCCGGCTTGCCGCCCCACTGCAGGAAGCTCGGCAGGATATCGGGGGTGTTGACGAAGAAGTTGGGCCGGTAGAACGCGTCGGTCTCGGTGGTGAGTTCGCGCAGGTATTCCTCGATCTCCCACTTCTCGTTCCGCCAGGTGAAGTAGGTGTAGCTCTGGTGGAAGCCGATCTTGCCGAGCATGTGCATCATGGCCGGCTTGGTGAATGCCTCGGCCAGGAACAGCACGTCGGGATCGGTCTTGCGTACCTCGGCGAACAGCCAGGCCCAGAAATCGACCGGCTTGGTGTGGGGGTTGTCGACCCGGAAGATCCGTACACCGTGCGACATCCACAGCCGGACGATCTCCAGCCAGGCGGCCCGGATGCCCTCCCGGTCGTTGTCGAAGTTGAAGTTGTAGATGTCCTGGTATTTCTTCGGCGGATTCTCCGCGTACGCGATCGAGCCGTCGGCCCGCTTGCTGAACCACTCCGGATGCTCCTTCACCCAGGGATGGTCGGGTGAGGCGTTCAGGGCCAGATCGAGCGCGATCTCCACGCCCAGCTCGTTGGCCCGGGCCACGAACCGGTCGAAGGCGTCGAAGTCGCCCAGGTCGGGGTGGATCGCGTCGTGGCCGCCCTCGACATTGCCGATCGCCCACGGTGAGCCGGGATCATGGGGTCCGGGCTGCAGGGTGTTGTTGGCGCCCTTGCGGAACGCGGTGCCGATCGGGTGGATGGGCGGCAGATAGACCACGTCGAAGCCCATCGCCGCCGCCGCTTCCAGCCGGCTGTGCGAGGTGTCGAAGGTGCCGGACACCCACTCACCGTTCTCCTTGCGGTACGCGCCCTCCGAACGGGGGAAGAACTCGTACCAGGAGGAGAACAACGCCTTGCGGCGGTCGACGAAGACCGGGTAGTCCGGAGTGGGGGAGACCAGCTCGCGCGGGCCGTAGGCCACCATCGCCTCGCGGACCTCGGGCGCCAGGGCAGCGTACAGCCGGTCCTCGACCTGCTGCGGGGCGGCCAGCCCGTCGGCCGCTGCGGCGAGCCCATCGGCGGTGGCGTGGTCGTCGGCCGCACGGGCCCGCTGGGCGGCGCCGTGAAACAGCGCGGTGCCTTCGGTGATCATCAGCGCGACGTCGATGCCGGCCGGGATCTTGATCTCGGCGTTGTGCACCCAGGTCTCCCACGGGTCACTCCAACCCTCGACCCGGAACGTCCACGCCCCCTCGGTGTCGAGGGAGACATAGGCGTGCCACCAGTCGAAGCCGATCGGAGAGGTCGGGCTCATCCGGACCTCGGTCTCGACCCCGGACGGGTCGGTCAGGATCACCGAGGCGTTGACCGCGTCGTGGCCTTCCCGGAAGACGGTCGCTCGGACCTCGAACTCTTCGCCGACGGCGGCTTTGGCGGGATAGGCCCCGCCTTCGATCACGGGCGACACCTTCGTTACCGGAATGCGGCGGATCGTGGCGCCGAGGCTGATTCCGCTGGGGGCTGCGTCTGTCACGTAGCCCAACCTATCGTCAGTCGACCTGCAGGACCACGACGCTTCGGCCCGGGATCCACAAACGGCTGCCGGCCGGGATCTTGTCGTCGGGTAGCTCGTCATAGCGCCCCGTGTACGCGACCACGGTGTAGGTCGTGGCCCAGTCCCCCTCGGGCAAGGTGACCTGGACCGGCTCCGAGCCGCGGTGCAGCCAGATCAGGAACGCGTCGTCGGCTTCGCGGTCGGTCTCGTCGTCGGCGAGGTACATGCCCAGCGTCGCTCGGTGCGGGTCGTGCCAGTCGTCGTGGGACATTTCCGACTCGCCGCCGCCGAACCAGGCGAGGTTCTTGCGGCCGGTCGGGTTGCCGGCGCTGTCCAGGACGGGCTCGCCATGCCGGTAGCGGGCGCGCCGGAGGACCGGATGCTCGGCGCGCAGCTTGAGCAGCCGGCGGGTGAGATCGAGCAGGTCCCCCCAGTCCTCGGAGGAGTCCCAGTGCAGCCAGGCCAGTGGCGAGTCCTGACAGTAGGCATTGTTGTTGCCCTGCTGCGTCCGGCCCTGCTCGTCGCCGGCGGTGATCATCGGCACGCCGGCGGACAGGATCAGGGTCGCCAGCATGTTGCCCGCTTGGCGGTGCCGGAGCGCGTTGATCACCGGATCGTCGGTGTCACCCTCGACCCCGCAGTTCCAGGACCGGTTGTCGTCGGTGCCGTCCCGGTTGGACTCCCCGTTCGCCCCGTTGTGCTTGACGTTGTAGGTGACCAGGTCGCGCAGGGTGAATCCGTCATGGGCGGTGACGAAGTTGATGCTCGCCGTGGTGCAACGCCCGTGGTGGCCGAAGATGTCGGGGGAGCCGGACAGCCGCTTGCCCATCTCGGCGATGCCGTGGGTGTTCTCCCGCCAGAAGTCGCGGACGTAGTTGCGGAATTTGTCGTTCCACTCGCTCCACGGCCGGCCGAAGGCACCGACCTGATAGCCGTACGGACCCAGGTCCCACGGCTCGGCGATGATCTTGGTCCGGCTGAGCACCGGGTCGGTGCGCAGCAGCTGCTGGAAGGGGTGGTGCAGGTCGACCTGATGGTGCTCATTGCGGAACAAGGTGCTCACCAGGTCGAAGCGGAAGCCGTCGACCCCCATCTCGGTGACCCAGTAGCGCAGCGAGTCCGCGATCAACTGCAGCACCCCGGGCTGGGAACTGTCGACGGAGTTCCCGCAGCCGGTGACGTCGTAGTCGGTGCGCAGATCGCCGGCGAGACGGTAGTAACCGGAGTGGTCGAGGCCCCGGAAGGACAGGGTCGGACCCTCGTGGCCGCCTTCCCCGGTGTGGTTGTAGACCACGTCCAGGATCACTTCCAGGCCGGCCTCGTGGAAGGCCGAGACCATCTCCTTGAACTCGGTGACCTGCTGGCCGAGGGTGCCGACCGACCCGTACGCGGAGTGCGGTGCGAAGAATCCGAGGGTGTTGTAGCCCCAGTAGTTCGACAGCCCGCGCTTGATCAAGAAGGGCTCGGAGACGAACTGGTGGATCGGGAGCAGCTCGACCGAGGTGATGCCGAGCTCCTTGAGGTGTTCGATCACCGCGGGGTAGGCGAGTCCGGCGTAGGTGCCGCGCAGATGTTCGGGGACTTCGGGGTGCAGCCGGGTGAACCCTTTGACGTGCAGCTCGTAGAGCACGGTGTCCGCCATCGGGATCGGCGTGGCCAGTGGGGTGGGTGGTGGTGTGTCGGCGACCACCACACCCAGCGGCACGGCGTTGAAGGAGTCACGCTGGTCGGGCTCGTAGTCGGACTCGTCGGTGTGGTCGAGGATCGGGCCGCGGTAGTCGACGCCGCCGGTGATCGCCCGCGCGTACGGGTCGAGCAGCAGCTTGGCCGGGTTGAACCGCGCGCCGGAATGCGGTGCCCAGTCACCGTGCACGCGGTAGCCGTACCGCTGGCCGGCGCTGACCCCGCTGACGTTGCGGGTCCACACGCCGTCGTGGCCGCGATGCAGGTCGTAGTTGGTCTGTTTCCTGTCGTCCCCGATCAGGACCAGCTCGACGCGAGTGGCCCGCGGCGCCCAGAGACCGAAGCGGGCGCCGTCGCCGAGCAAGCGGGCACCCAGCCGGGACGAGTCCGCAGGGGGTGGCAGGATTGCCGGGGTGGGGCTCATATCGCTCGTTGCACCTCTGAGTTCTGGGCTGGTCTGGTCGGCCTACATTGTGCACCGCGCCCCGCGATCTCTGGTCGAGTCCCATAAGTTACCAGTGAGTAATTAGGGTTGGAGTGAGTGCACGTACCTATCTCGATCACGCCGCGACCACACCGATGGTTCCGGCGGCGATCGAAGCTGTCGCCGCTCAGTTGGGCGCGATCGGGAACCCGTCGTCCTTGCACGCCTCCGGGCGAGCTGCGCGCCGGGTGGTGGAGGAGTCTCGGGAATCCGTCGCCGAGCTACTCGGGGCGCGGCCGAGCGAGGTGATCTTCACCTCCGGCGGGACCGAGGCGGACAATCTGGCGCTCAAGGGTGCGTACGCGGAGGGGCGTGGGGCGGGTCGGAACCGGGTCGTGGTGAGCGCGATCGAGCACCACGCCGTGCTGGACTCGGCGGGTTGGTTGTCCGCGGCCCGGGAGGCTGAGCTGATCGAGGTCGGGGTCTCCGCAGCTGGGATCGTGGATGTCGATGAGCTGGCCGAGGCGGTCGACGAGCGGACAGCGGTGGTCTCAGTGATGTGGGCCAACAACGAGATCGGCACGGCGCAGCCGGTGAATCGGGTGGCCGAACTGACTCGGGCCGCCGGTGCCTTGTCTCACTCGGACGCCGTCCAGGCGGTGGGGCACCTTGCGGTCGACTTCGCCGCGAGCGGCCTAGATCTGATGACGGTGACCGGGCACAAGCTGGGCGGACCGGTCGGTACCGGTGCCCTGATCGCGCGCCGCGAGGTCGGGCTCGAACCGCTGCTGCACGGTGGCGGCCAGGAGCGCGACGTACGGTCCGGGACCTTGGATGTTGTTGGGGTTGCCGGGTTCGCGGCGGCCTTGCAGGCGGCGGTCTCGCATCGCGAGGCCGAGCGTGTACGGCTGGAGCGGCTTCGGGCCGGTCTGATCGACGTCGTCCTCGCCGCAGCCCCCAATGCCGTCATCCATGGACCGGTCGACCCGGCGCAGCGGCTGCCCGGCGTACTGAATGTCGAACTGCCCGGCTGCACCTCCGAAGCGCTGCTGCTGCTCCTGGACGCGGCCGGCATCGACTGCTCCGCCGGATCCGCCTGCTCTGCGGGCGTCTCCCGGCCTTCCCACGTCCTGCTGGCACTCGGGCGTACCGAGTCCCAAGCCCGTTCGGCCCTGCGTCTCTCCCTCGGCCATACCTCCACCCAGGCCGACATCGACGCCGTAGCCCGCGCTCTGCCCGAGGTCCTAGCCCGCGCCCGCTCTTTCTCCACCGCCCACTGACCAGCCCGGCCGTATCTCCGGGCGTTGTCGCTTACCCCCGCACCCTGATCCGGCAATTTCCACCCATGGGTGGGTATCCGGGTCCGACTCGGCCCTGGCTGCGGCAATTTCCACCCATGGGCGGATATTGCTGATCGATCGGACGCGCGTGCGGTCAATTTCCACCCATGGATGAGTTCTGGACGGGATCAGGTCCCAGCCGGTAGCGCGAATTCGGGATGCCGGACAACACCTGGCGGAGCGGGGAGACACTTCACAGAAACGGCCAACACATCGCCCAAATTGACAACACAATCCCCTGTGGATAACTCTCCACGAGCTTTCCGGCCATTCCAGACTGGCCGTCATGACATCGTTCAACACACGAGTACCATTCACCCGCACGACCGCGCTACGGCAGAAGCTCGATGACCACGAATTGCAAAGCTCCCGATTCAGAAGGATCTACCAGGGCGTCTACATCAGCGCGGATGTGAAGGTCACGACCAAGGTCCGTGCCCAGGCGGCGATGCTGGTTGCGCCCGCTGGTTCGTACATCAGTCACCACACCGCTGCTCGACTCTGGGGTGGTTGGGCGCCGAAGTCATCTGTAACCCACATCAGCTCACCTGGCGACTTGGCGCGTACGCGGCGTCGTGGTCTGGTCGCGCACCGGGCGGATCCTGAGGCCACGGTGGTGAGCAGGTACGGTCTACCGATTGCGGCGCCGACCAAGGTCTTCTTGGATCTAGCATCGACCGGGTTGAGCCTTGTTGACCTCGTGGCGGTGGGTGATGCGCTCGTCAAGGCCAAACGTGTGACTCCACAGCAGCTCTTGGATGCTGCTGCCACGTGGCCCGGAAAGTACTGTCGCCGGGCGCGACGGGCGGCGGGTTTCGTCCGCACCGGGGTCGACTCGGTGATGGAAACCCGGCTCCGGATGCTGATGGTGTTGGCGAGATTGCCGGAGCCACAGGTCAACAAGATCCTGCGTTTCGATGACGGGACCTGGGAATATCGAATCGACATCTACTACCTGGGGATCATGCTCGCGATCGAGTACGAGGGCCGGCAGCACGCGGAGAGCATCGAACAATGGAACAAGGACATTCGTCGGCGGACCAGGCTCGAGGCTATGGGTTGGCGGTTCATCCTGGTGACGGCAGAGGGGATTTACGACCATCCGGAGGAGACCCTGAACGACATCAAGAATGCGCTCCGGGATCGCGGCGTGCGTACGACAACGCGGCGACCGTCGGTCGAGTGGTATCGAGAGTTGGTTGGAGAGCCCGGCGCTCGCTAACGGTGCGGTAAAAGTCGCCCATGGATGGATATTGACGGCCGCTGGCCCGACCGGCGCGACAAAAACCGCCCATGGGTGGGAACTGACGAGCATGCGGCCAACGGACCGAGGAACATCCGCCGATGGGTGGAAATTGCCGAGCTGGCTGCGGGGCGTGGAAGACTGGACGGCTGACGACCGAGGAGGAGATCATGCGAGTGCTGGCGGCCATGTCCGGGGGAGTGGACTCCGCTGTCGCCGCCGCGCGGGCTGTCGATGCCGGCTATGAGGTGACTGGTGTGCATCTGGCCCTGAGCAAGAACCCGCAGTCGTTCCGGTCCGGTGCGCGCGGTTGCTGCTCGAAGGAGGATGCGCACGATGCCCGCCGGGCGGCCGACGTGCTCGGCATCCCGTTCTATATCTGGGATCTGAGCGACGAGTTCGCCGCCGATGTGGTGGACGATTTCGTGGCGGAGTACGCGGCCGGCCGGACACCCAACCCGTGCCTGCGCTGCAACGAGAAGATCAAGTTCGCCGCGGTGCTGCAGCGGGGGATGGCGCTCGGCTTCGACAAGGTCTGCACCGGTCACTACGCCCGACTCGTGGACGGACCTCAGGGAGTCGAGATGCACCGGGCCGTCGACGAGGGCAAGGACCAGTCGTACGTGCTCGGCGTACTCAGCCAGAACCAACTGCGGCACTCGCTTTTCCCGCTCGGCGACTCGCTCAAGTCCGATGTCCGGGCCGAGGCCGACCGACGGGGGCTTGCCGTTGCGGACAAGCCGGACAGCCACGACATCTGCTTCATCGCCGACGGCGACACCGCCGGCTTCCTCGATCGGCGGCTCGGCACCCGCGCCGGCACCATCGCCGACGAGTCCGGCGCCGTCATCGGTCAGCACGACGGCACGCACCACTACACGGTCGGCCAGCGGAAGGGTCTCAAGATCGGACGACCGGCTGCGGACGGCAAGCCGCGCTATGTCCTCGACATCTCCCCGGTCACCAACACGATCACCGTCGGGCCACGGGAATCCCTGCTGGTACGCGAGATCGCCGGTATCCGACCGACTTGGACCGATCAGCCGATCAGGACCGCCTGGCGCGGTCAGGTGCAGGTCCGTGCCCACGGCGAACCGGTGCCGGCCATGATCAGCTGCGAGGACGAGCAGGTCGTCGCTCGGCTCGACGCGCCGATCGCGGGTGTTGCCGCCGGCCAGGCATTGGTGGCCTACCGCGGCTCCCAGGTGATCGGCAGCGCAACGATCAGCGCCACGACCTGATGATCGCCATCGAGAGCGTGGTCTCGACCGGCATCGGCTCCTGGCCGGGCACCGACCTGGCTGACGCACTCAAGATCACCTTCGCCGAGTGCCCGGAGCTGCCCTACCTCCCAGAGCTTCCAGCCCGCGGTCCGCATGCTGCCATGATCGGCCGGAGCACTGCCGTGCTGACCGGACTCGGTGTTGAACTCACCTCGGTCGGCTGGCGCCTGACCGATGTCTCCGCCCGGGATCACCGCCGGGCGATCGCCACGCTGCGGTCCGACCTCGATCAGCTCGAGGAGATCGCCCAGGGCTACGAAGGTCCGGTCAAGATCGCGATTGCCGGACCGTGGACCCTGGCCGCGAGCCTGGAGCATCCGCGCGGTGACAAGGTGCTTCCGGATTCAGGAGCCCGTCGCGACATCGCCCAGTCGCACCAGCAGGGCATGGCCGATCTGATCTCCGAGCTCAGCCGACGCCTGTCGGGTATCAGCTGGATCGTCCAACTCGACGAACCGCTGCTCCCGGCGGTGCTGGCCGGTGGGATCGCTACGGCCAGCGGACTGAGCAGGCATCGCGCCATCGATATCCCCGAGGTCAGCACCGCGTACACGCATCTGGTCGACAGACTCGGTGACACGCCAGTCGTCGTCCACTCGTGCGCGCCGGAGCTGCCGATCGCCATGCTCGCCAAGGCCGGAGTAGCAGGGGTAGCTGTCGACCTCGCTCTGCTCGGCACCGGCGACTGGGACGCGCTCGGCGCGGCGATGGAACAGGGTCTCTGGCTGTTCGCCGGCGCGCTGCCCACCGACGATCCCTCAGCGACTCAGCGCAACCCCGATCAGGTCGCTGCGGCGACGCTGGCGCCGATTCGCCGGCTGGGCCTGCCACCCGAGATCTCCAGTCACACCGTCGTGACGCCCGCCTGCGGGCTTTCCGGCTTTACGCGGGCCAACGGGATTCGAGCCCTCCGCACCGTACGACGAGCAGCATCAATCGTCGCCGAGGGCATCCACGACTGATCAGGACGGGTAGCCGTGGGGGTTCTGCGACTGCCAGCGCCAGGTGTCGGCACACATCTCGTCGACACTCTTGGTGGTCGCCCAGCCGAGCTCCGCGTTGGCCTTCGACGGGTCGGCGTAGGAGGTGGCGACGTCACCCGCGCGGCGCTCGACCACCTCGTACGGCAGCTGGTGGCCGACGGCTTTCTCGAACGCGTGCAACAGCTCGAGCACGCTGGTCGGACGCCCGGTACCGAGGTTCCAGATGTTGACAGGCTGATCGGTACGCTTCAACGCCTCCAGCGCTGCGACGTGCCCCGCGGCGAGATCCTCGACATGGATGTAGTCGCGTTGGCCAGTGCCGTCGGGCGTGTCGTAGTCGTCGCCGAAAACGCGCAGCTTGTCGCGCTTGCCGACCGCGACCTGGGCGATGTACGGCATCAAATTGTTGGGGATGCCTTGCGGGTCCTCGCCGATCGTGCCTGACGGATGCGCGCCGACCGGGTTGAAGTAGCGGAGCAAAGCGAATCGGAGCGACGGATCGGCCTGGGCGATGTCGCGCAGGATCTGCTCCTGCATCACCTTGGTCCAGCCGTACGGGTTGGTGGCGGAGGTCGGACGATCCTCGGTCGCCCCCGCCTGGTTGGTGCCGTACACGGTCGCCGACGACGAGAACACCAACAGCCGGACGTGATGCCGCTGCATGGCCCGGACCAGGGAGAACGTCGAGCCGAGGTTGTTGCTGTAATAGTCGAGCGGCTTCTCCACACTCTCGCCGACAGCCTTGTACCCGGCGAAGTGGATGACCGCGTCGATCTCCTCGGTGGCGAAGAGGCGCTCGGTCTTGTCGATGTCGGTCAGATCGAACGCGTGCACCGGGATGTGCCGACCGGACAGCGCCTCGAGCCGGGCGATCACGGTCGGCTTGCTGTTGGAGAAGTCGTCGACCACGATCACGTCGTGGCCTGCGTCGATGAGGGACAAAACGGTGTGTGAGCCGATGTAGCCGGCTCCGCCAGAGACGAGAACGCGCACGGTCACTGACCCTACCGTCACCCAGTGCAGCATGATCATGCCCTTCTGATCGCATCATGATGCTAGGCTTGTCGCATGCGTACGACAATCACGGTCGCCGACGACGTGGCGGCAGAAATGGAGCGTTTGCGCCGGGAAGAGGGCATGGGTCCGAGCGAGGCTCTCAATGCACTGGCACGACGCGGGATGGCGCGCCCCGTGGCCGATGTGCACTATCACCATCGCAGCACTTCGATCGGGCTGCGGATCGATGTGAGCGACATCGGGTCGGTCCTTGATCTCCTCGATGAGGATGATGCCGAACGAGCGGCACAGTGATTCTCGACGCGAACATCCTGCTCTATGCCGCAGACCAGGATTCGGTCCACCATGACGTCGCGGCGCGCTGGCTCTCCGATGCGCTGAACGGGGATCAGCGGATCGGGTTTCCATGGCAGACCCTGGGAGCATTCCTGCGGATCGCCACCCACCCGCGGGTGAGCAGCCATCCGCTGAGTGCGGCCGCTGCCCAGGACCATGTCGACGCTTGGATGGCCATGCCCGTGTCCTGGGTGCCGCCGACCAGTCAGCGAACTGCGCACCTGTACGGGATGCTTGCGCGCCGTCATCATGTCACCGGCAACTTGGTCCCGGACGCGCAGCTTGCCGCGCTTGCCTTGGAGCATGGCGTCGCTGTGGCCTCGGCGGACTCGGACTTTGCCCGGTTCCCCGAGATTCGCTGGGTCAACCCACTCGTGCGCTGACCCTTGGTGGGTAGGTTGCCTTCATGTTGGTTGCCTTCTCAGTAGCTCCTTCCGGCGGTGACGCCAGCGTCGGTGACGTGGTCGCCGAAGCCGTACGCGTGGTCCGCGAGTCCGGACTACCCAACGAGACGACGTCGATGTTCACCACCATCGAAGGTGAGTGGGACGAAGTGATGGACGTCGTCAAACGTGCCACCGAGGTGATCGCGGCCAATGCCCCACGTGTCTCCCTGGTGCTCAAGGCCGATATCCGCCCCGGCCACACCGACATGCTGCACGCCAAGGTGCAACGGATCGAGGACGTGCTCGCTGTCAGACCTTCGCAATAGAGTTTCGGTTGTGACGGACGCCCCAGAGACCACCGCGAAGCAGCGTCATGCCGAGCTGACCGAGCTACTGGACGAGGCGCGCTGGCGCTATCACGTGCTGGATGCGCCGACGATGTCCGACGGCGAGTTCGATGCGCTGATGCGCGAGCTGAACGAGATCGAGGACAGCTTCCCGTCGCTGCGGACCCCTGACTCGCCCACCCAGAAGGTGGGTGGCCCACCGGCGACCACGTTCGCGGCGGTGGAGCATCCGATGCGGCTGCTCAGTTTGGACAATGTGTTCAACCGCGAGGAACTGGACCGGTGGGCGCAGCGGGCGGTTCGTGAACTGGGCGAGGAGCAGATCAGCCGCTCCGGCTACCTGTGCGAACTCAAGGTGGACGGGCTGGCAATCGACCTGCTGTACGAGAACGGCCGCTTGACCAGGGCGGCAACCCGTGGCGACGGGCGGTTCGGTGAGGACGTCACCCCCAATGTCGCCACCATCGACGCGATTCCGCGCCGGCTGAGCGCAACCGAGGAGCACCCGGTACCGGCCACTCTGGAGGTCCGGGGTGAAGTGTTCTTCGCGGTGCAGGACTTCGCCAAGCTGAACGAATCACTGGTGGCCGACGGCAAGGCACCTTTCGCCAATCCGCGGAACGCGGCCGCGGGCTCACTCCGGCAGAAGGATGCGAAGATCACCGCTTCCCGGCACCTGGGCTTCGTCTGCCATGGTCTCGGCATCATCGATGGCGTTCGGCTGGAACGACTCTCGACGGCGTACGACGCGTTGGAGGCATGGGGTCTGCCGGTCAGTCCGCAGCGCAAGCTGTGCCCTGACCTGGATGCGGTGTGGGAGTTCATCAGCTACTACGGCGAGCATCGCCATTCCGTCGTGCATGAGATCGACGGTGTGGTGATCAAGTTCGACGAGCGGTCGGTCCAGGATCAACTCGGCTCGACCTCGCGGGCGCCGCGGTGGGCGATCGCGTACAAGTACCCGCCGGAGGAGGTCACCACCAAGCTGGTGGACATCCGGGTCAACGTCGGGCGGACCGGCCGAGTGACGCCCTATGGCGTGATGGAGCCGGTGTTCGTGTCCGGTTCGACGGTGGGGATGGCGACCCTGCACAACGCCAGCGAGGTGAAGCGCAAGGGTGTGCTGATCGGCGACACGGTGGTGCTGCGCAAGGCCGGCGATGTCATCCCCGAGATCGTCGGACCGGTGATGGAGTTGCGGGACGAAGACGCCGTACGCGCATTCGTGATGCCGACCCACTGTCCCGAATGCGGCTCCGAGCTGCGGCCTGAGAAGGAAGGCGACGCCGACCTACGTTGCCCGAACACCCGATCCTGCCCGGCCCAGTTGCGGGAGCGGTTGTTCCACCTGGCCAGCCGACAGGCGCTGGACATCGAGGTGCTCGGCTACCAGGCGGCGATGGCGCTGCTGGAGGCCGGCCTGATGGCCGACGAGGGCGACCTGTTCGACCTGACTGAGGCCCAGCTGCTCACCACCGATTTGTTCACCACCAAAGCGGGTACGTTGAGCGCGAACGGAGCCAAGCTGCTGGCCAACCTGGAGGAGGCGAAGCACCGGCCGCTGGACAAGTTCCTGGTCGCGTTGTCGATCCGACACATCGGCAAGGGAGTCGCTCCCGATGTAGCCCGCGCGTTCGGCTCCATCGACGCGCTGGCCGAGGCGACGCCGGAGCAGCTGGCCGAGGTGGAGGGCATCGGCCCGACCCTGGTCACCGCCATCACCGACTGGTTTGCCGTCGACTGGCATCGCGAGATCGTCCGCAAGTGGCAGGCCGCGGGAGCGGTGATGCGGGACGAGCAACCCGAGCAGACCGATCAGTCACTGGCGGGCCTGTCGATCGTGGTCACCGGTTCCCTGGAGGGTTTCACCCGCGACTCTGCCGGCGAGGCGATCACCTCCCGCGGTGGCAAGGTCGCCGGGTCTGTGTCGAAGAAGACCTCGTTCGTGGTGGTGGGGGAGTCGCCCGGCTCCAAGTACGACAAGGCGGTCACGCTCAAGGTGCCGATCCTGCGTGGCGCGGAGGCATTCCACGTGCTGTTGACCGACGGACCCGACGCAGCCAACGAGATCGCGACAATCGGCGAGGAGTGAAGGAGATCCCACACCCATACCGCGCTGGTATGGTTTTGTCATGACAGTGCAGATGACGGTACGCATCCCCGATGCGCTGGCGGAGTTCGTCGACAGTGAGGTCGCCGCCGGCGCGAAGAGCCGCGCCGAGGTCATCGCTCGCGCTCTCCGGCGCGAGGCTCGACGGAAACGGGCGGAACAAGATGCGGCTATCTATGCTGCGATGCCAGAAGACGAGGATGAGGCGCGCTGGGCGGAATGGGCGAGCCGAAATGCTTCTAAGGTATGGGCGGATCTCGACTAGTGCGACCGATTCATATCGCTCGCCTGGACAAGATTCGGCCGGCGCTCGTTCTCACTCGGCATGCCGTTCGGGCACAGCGAAACCGGGTGACTGTCGCTCCGATCACCTCGACGATCTGGGGACTTGAGACTGAAGTTCTCGTCGGGCGCGCCAATGGGCTCGACCACGAGTCCGTGATCAACTGCGACAGCATCGTGACCATCCCGGTCGACGATCTCGGGCGGCAGATCGGAGTACTGCAGCCCGGCCAGGAGGCCGAACTCGCTGCTGCCATCGTCGCCGCGTTCGATCTCGATCTGTAGTCGACCTTGGTCCGACTACCCTGGGCGAGTGCCGAAGATCTTCTCCAACCTCAATCTCCACGCGGATACACCGCCGCGGGTGCAGCCCAACTTGGGCGAGTGGGGTCCGGAGATGGTGCCGACCACCAAGTCCAAGAGGCGGATGCGGATCTGGGTCAGCCTGGCGCTGTTCGGTGCTCTGCTGGCCTGCTTCCTGCTCGGTTGGTACGTGTACTACCTGATGACCGGCAACATCGGCTTCGGGATCGGCGACCAGGGCTAGCACTAGGTGCTGGCGCTGGAGTAGTGCCGTAGCGCGATCGACCAGTGCAGGGCGGTCAGTCCGCCCAGGACGACCAGTCCGAGAGCCGCCACGGCGAGCAGGCTCGGCGAGCCTTCGCCCAGCAGAGCATCGACCGGGACCGCGGCCAGCAGTCCGGCGGGGACGACTGTCGCCAGCACAGCCCTGACCGGCCGCGGGAAGTACGACTGCGGATACTGGCCGGCGGTCCGTACCGACAGCACGACGAAGTTGACCGGTTCCGAGCCGTCCATCCAGAACGCCGAGTACGACAGGTTCAGCCACAGAAAGGCGAATGCCGTTGTGCCCACGGCTGCCCAGCCGATCGCCAGGGCGATGTCAGCAGCATCCGGGTGGACATCGGCCATCAGTAGGCCCACCGCCAGGATCCCCGCGCTGGGCAGTATCGAGGTCAGCTCGGACGGGGCGATCCACCGCACCGCGGAGAGGAAGCCCGTCCTGATCGGACGCATCAGCAGCAGGTCCAGCTCACCGTGCCGGACGTAGCGGTCCATCCGGGCGCAGTTGGGGCCGACGAAGCAGTCCAGAACCGCCGCCGAGATGCCGTACGCACCGCTGACCACCAGGGCCAACGGAGCAGTCCAGCCGCTCGTCGAACCGGCAACGGAGGCGACGACCAGCACCGGCACCAGCGCCAGACCCAGCTCGGCGGTCCTGGTGACGACGGTCGCGATCGTCTGCGACCGGAACTGCAGGTCCCTGCGGATCGCCTGCATCATCGCCTGCCACCAGACGAGGAGATGCCGTTGTATCGATCTCATAGGCGTACCGATCGATCTCATGCGCCGGCCGCCTGGTATCCACGGAGGCCGACTCGCCAGACGAGCACTGCCGCCCCACTCAGCGCGATCGCCCAGCCGGCCGCGAAGACAAACCCCGACCAGGGAACCGTCGGCAGCAGCAGGATCTCCAACGGGTACGACACCGTGTAGCGAAAGGGTTGGGCGATCAGCGCAGGCTGGAGCGCCGACGGCAGCAGCGCGAGCGGCATGACAGCCCCGGACAGCACACCGGCAACCAGATTCCTGGC
Source organism: Microlunatus sp. (assembly GCA_047605905.1). Taxonomy (GTDB): domain Bacteria; phylum Actinomycetota; class Actinomycetes; order Propionibacteriales; family Propionibacteriaceae; genus Microlunatus. Next base: position 9,662 of record JASGEZ010000072.1, on the reverse strand, counting down.
CCGGAGCAGCCCTGACACCTCCTCGACCCAGAACGCCAGACTCCCGATGAGCACGTCGATGGCGAACACGATCGCCGCGCCCAGCACGATCGCTACCGTGAAGCCGAGCCAGCGCCTGGGGTCGGTCGGCAGCGCGATCTGACGATGCATGATCAATGCCAAGACCGCGACCATCGGCACCATCAAGGTCAGTTTGGCGATCTTCTCCGCCACGTTGTTGGCGACGCCGTTCAGGTGGGTCGAGCAGGGCCGGACCAGCCAGGAGGCGAGCTCGCCGAGCCGGATGCTGTCGGCCAGGAAGCCTGCCGACCAGCTGCTGGTCAGCATGGTGACCAGGGCGACCAGCACGAAGTAGGTCACCAGATACTCCTGCGCGACAGGCAGCGCCGCTCCGAGCGCCGCGGCGCCTTGCCACACCAGCAACGAGATCACCGGCACCGGCAGATTGCCCAGCAACAGCCAGAACAACCAGGCCCGGTAGGTCAGGGTGATCTGGATGTCTCGAGACACCAAGGCGCAGAAGGTACGCGCCGTCCGGGCGATCATGCCGGCCTCTGGTCATCGAACACGCTGGCCATCACCTCATCGAGGTCGGCATCGACGACCTCCAGGTCGACCAGCGGGCCCCACCCGGGGACGACGGCTAGCAGTTCGGGCAAGCGGTCCCGGTCGACGTCGAGCCGCAGCACCTCGGGGGTCGGTCGATCGATGACCGACGCGCCGGACGGCATTGAAGCTGGCAGTTGCGGGGAGGCGGCAAATGTCACCACCATCTGCTTGGCCGGACAGACCGAGCGCGCGAGCCCGCTCAGCTCGCCGTCGTAGCGTTTGGTTCCGCGGTCGATCAGCACGACCCGGGGACACAGGGCGGCGACGTCGTCCATGTCATGGCTGGTCAGCACAATGCTGGTGCCGAGTTCGGCGTTGGCGCGGGCCAGGAAGTTCCGGATGACCCGCTTGCCGAGAACATCCAGCCCGATGGTCGGCTCGTCGGCGAAGAGCAGTCGAGGGGAGTGCAGCAGCGCCAGCGCCAGCTCGCACCGCATCCGCTGCCCGAGCGATAACCGACGGACCGGGATGCTCAGCAGGTCGCCGAGCTCGAGCAGTTCGCTGAGCTGCCCGACCGCTCGATCGAACTCGCCGCGCCCCAGGTCGTACATCCGCCGGTGCAGCAACAGCGAGTCGTACGCCGGCAGGTCCCACCACAGCATGCTCTTCTGGCCGAAGATCACCGAGATCTGCCGCAGGAAGGTGAATGAGCGCCGTGACGGGCGCTCACCCAGCACGGTGAGCTCTCCCGCGGTGGGCCGGATCAAGCCACAGAGCATCTTGATCGTGGTCGTCTTGCCGGCGCCGTTGCGCCCGAGCAGACCACAGACCTCACCTGGAGCCAAGTCCAGATCCAGCCCCTCGACCGCGATGCGGGTGCGGTGGCGGCGCCGGACGAAGGCCCGGGCAGTCCCGGCCAGGCCGGGTTGCTGCTCGTGATAGCGGAAATGCTTGGTCAGATCACGGCAACGGACAACAGCAGACATCATGATCACCTCGAGGGCTCGTCGGAGTCGGGCGGGACGTGATCGCCGGTCCAGCACGGACCCACACCACGTACGCCGCCGCTCCCGGGCACCCCGGGACGGGCGGAACCGGACCGGACGGTCCGGGTATCGAGGAGGGAGGCGGGACCTAGCGGTCCCTGCTACCTCGCTTGATCACCTGGCTCATGATGCCGCCGACTCTACCGCGTGCCTCAGGTCCAGAAGGGGAGCAAGTTCACCCCGTACGCCACCAGCAGGAATCGGGTGATCCGTCCCACCAGCACGACCGGCGCGAAGTGGCGCAACTTCATCGTGGTCGCACCGGCCAGCAAGGCGACCGCGTACAGCGGCGGGATGCCGACGACAGCGGCGACGAAGGTGATCGGCAGTCCCCAACGCTTGGTCCCGACCAGCCGTAGCAGGAACTGGACGGCATCGTGCAGTGCCTGACGTACCCGGCCGCGGGGACGGTCGCGGACCTTCTCCCGGTGCTCGCGGACGAAGCGGAACTGCCGACCCCGCCGGACGCCGTAGAAGAGCAGACACTTGCCGATGGTCTGGCCGATGCCGACTCCGACGGCGATCGGTATGGCACCGGCCACCGCGGTCACCTGGGAGGCGACGACGTACGCCTCGGCGTTCACGACCGGCACGATCGCCGACACGACGCCGAATGCGACCGAGGTCAGCCACGCCAGCAGCACACCCCAGGTCATCAGGGCAGGCTACCGACCGTTCCTCAGTGATGCGTCTCCCGCTTGGTGACCTTCACCAGAGCTACCAGGTCGTGGCCCCACGCCTCGGCCCGTTCGAGCTCGCCGTCCAGCAGCGGACCATCCGTGCCGCTGACGAAGAAGCTCTCCGCAGGGGCGGCGGGGTCGTAGCCGTGGCGCTTTGCCGCGCGAGCCGCAGCCTTGGCAGCCGAACCCGGCAGCCGGCGCTTGCTGGTGATCCTGGTGTCGAAGGTCGCGAGCGGGGTATTGCTCCGCTTGGTCGGCAGCCGGTCGATCCACTCCCGGAGTCCGAAGTCCCGTTCGCCCTGTTCGGCGCCGAGGTCCATGGCGTCGGCGCGGGTCGCGTCGCGGGTCATCCCGAAGGCATGCGTGGGACCGCCGGCCACCACGAGCCCGACTCCGGGGCCTGGTTCGGTGGGTGCCTTGCTGACCTCGACGACCTCGACCTCCAGCGAGGTGGCAAGCCCTGCGCCGATGGCCCGGGCCACCTTCTCGGTGTTGCCGAACATCGACTCGTACACCACGAGTGCCTTGTTGCTGCCTGACTTGGCCATGAGTCATCCCTCCATGGCCAGGATCACCGAAGCCGGAGACCAGCCACAGGGTCGATCGGAGAACCGTGCCGGGTCGAAGGTCCCGCGCCGCCGTCGCTACTTGATGAGTTCGGCCAGGTGATGCAGGCGGGCGATCTCGGAGTCGAGGAACGGCGGTCCGCCGTGCCGGCCGATGATGATCGCCCGGTCCCGGGTCAAGGGCACGACGACGGCCGTCGACTCGGCCCAGCCGGGCAGCCAACCGGCCGCCAGATCGCACCGGTGGGTGGTCTCGAGCGGGCCGAACGGTCCGACGTTGCCGGTGTGGAACTCCGGTGCGAGCGTGGTCGCGCGGAGGGTGGACACCTGATCGTCGGACACGTCCAGCAGCACCGCCCAGTGTGAGCGGAAAACGACCGGACTGAGCGAGACCAGCGTCTCGGCCGCGTTGGCTGGATCCGCGGTCATCCGCTCCAGCGCCTCCAGGTCGGACTGCAGTCCGCCGCCCTCGGGATAGCGCGAGATCCACTCGACGCGTACGTCGTCCAGGTGCTGGCAGGCGGCGATCATCGTCTCGGGCAGCCGGTCCGGCGGCAGATCGACGATGAAGTCGTCCACCACCACACCGTTGCCCTTCTCGACGATCTCGACGGCATTGATGTCACCACCGACACTGCCCACAGCACTGGCGACCGAGCCCAAGGAACCGGGCCGGTCGGGGAGGGACACCCGCATCAGGTACACAGGGCCATCCTCCCCCATAGGGGGTTACCGATGTGTTTCGGGCTGCGACGTGTCGCGTGACGGGTCGATCCCTGTCAGTGTCCTTCCTATCCCTGGATCGCGCCGATGATCGATCCCATCAGTCCGAAAGCGAGCACGTTGTAGCCCGAATTGATGGCCCACAGCCGGATCGGTCGTCGCTCGAACAGATAGTTGATGCCCAACGCGGCCGCGACCCACGTGACTCCGACGGCAAGGCCCGCCGCCACGCCGAATGCCAGGCCCGTGGTTCCGATGAACGCGGCCAGACTCGCGGCCATGACCAAGGCGAGCAAGGCAGAACCGATGAAGATGCGCGGGGCCCCGGTCTTGAGTTGCTCGTCTGTCACTCCGGCGAGACGCTGCCAGGCTTTGGCGAACAACAGGGAGTACCACAGCCCACCCAGGAGGAAGGTGGCTGCGGCGGCCGCGACGACGGCGATCGGATTGAGGGCAAGTTCCACGGGGCCAGTCTTGCCGCGCGGCTGCGATGCGCGATTGGAGAAAACTAACCTCCGAGGGCTTGGGCGAGCAGTTCGTCGTCCATCGGCAGAAACGACGGGTTTCCATGCCCGAAGCGGCGGCGATGCTGCAGGTAGGCGGTGGGCGTGATCCCCGTGAACCGGCGGAACTCGCTGATGAAGTGCGGTTGGTCGTAGTAGCGATCCGATCCGATCAGGTCGCTCCAACGCGGCAGTTCGCCTTCGGTCGGGAGTTCGGCCAGGAACACCTGATGCCGGCAGATCTCGGCGAAGCGCTTCGGGGTGATTCCGCAATGCCGTTGGAAAGCGGCGCTGAATCCTTTCGGGGTCAGCCCGGACTCGATGGCGAGTTCGCGAATCGGCCTGCCGGGATCGGCAAGCATGGAGTTCACGGCGACGACCACACGCGGGTCCGCCTGCCAGCCGTGCCGAATGCGCTTGGCGAGGAACGTCTCCAGGGCATCGATCGCGGAGTCAGGAGCGGCGGAGTCCAGTGGACTGCTGAACGTGTCGATCCCCGGGAACAAGCTGGCAGCGTCCTGGACACGCCGCGCTGCTTGGTCGGGGTCGATGTCGAAGGCGCGCAATGCCCAGGGGTGCAATGCCGCGCCGACATGGTGGATGAGCGGTGGGTTCTCGTTGAGCAGGTACTCCATCTGCACCCCCGCGAGGAAAGACCGCAGGAAGGTGTCGCCGACCAGTTCGCGGCCCCGCGCCAGGACGCGGTACGGAGCATCTGCGAGGTTGACGATGAGGTGCACGCTGGGGATCGGGACGATTCGCTCGAAGCGTTGTGGCGACGGCGCTCGTAGGTACCAGAACCGCTGCACGACGGACTGGAGTCCGGGCGTCGACGGCCGTTCGACGTGAACTGGATCCATCCACCGATTCTCTCGTGCCAGCCGCCGGAGCGGTCGTCCCTGATGGCAGGCTATGCCCGTGCCCCGCTTCCTGCCTTTCGCTGCTCTCCGCTATGCCGACACCGAACGTCTCGACACGCTGATCGCGCCGCCGTACGACGTGCTGTCCGACGCCGATCTGGATCACTATCTGGCGCTCGACGAACACAACATCACCCATGTCGACGTACCACGTGGCGGCGAGCATCGGTACGAGGTCGCGGCCGAGGTGTTGCGTGGTTGGCAGGCGCAGGGCGTGCTGGTCGCCGACGACGAGCCGAGTTTCACGCTCTATCGGTTGAGCTTCACCGACGAGACCGGCAACGCGCGGGAGATCGTCGGGGTGCTCGGCGGGCTGGAGGTCGTAGACCTTGGCGCCGGCGGGGTGCTGCCGCACGAGCGCACCACACCGAAGGCGTCGACCGACCGGCTGGACCTCACCCGGGCGACGCAGGCCAACCTGTCACCGGTCTGGGGCTTGTCGCTCACCGCGGGTCTGGCCGACCTGCTGGCCGAGCCAGGCGAGCTCGTTGGCGAGGTGACCGAGGACGGCGTACGCCACCGCGTCGAGCGGGTCACCGATCCCGACCGGATTGCCGCCATCGAAGCTGCGGTCGGCTCCGACGACGTGCTGATCGCGGACGGGCACCACCGGTACGGCATCAGCCGGACCTATCGGGACGAGGTCCGGGCGGCCACCGGGCGCACCGACACCCCGGCGGAGGAGACGCTCACCTTCGTCAGCGAACTGGTGGCCGACCAGCTCAGCGTCGCCGCGATCCACCGGTTGTACGACCGGCTCTACAGCGAGTTCAGCGAGACGTTCACGCTGACCGAGATGCACCGGCCGTCCCCGCAGACGCTCGCCGCAATGCAGGCGGAGGGGTTCCTGGTGCTCTACACCCCGGACCGGACCTATCGACTGGACCCGATCCCCGGCGCGTTCCACGAGGTCCGCTCGCTCGACGGCGCCTGGCTGGAGCACACGCTGGGCGAGGTGCCGGTCACCTATCAGCACGGCCTGGCAGAGACCCTCGCCGCCGTCGACGAGGGCCGCGCCGCCTGCGCCGTACTGATCCGTCCGGTCAGCGTCGCCGAGATCGAGCGAACCGCCCGTGAAGGTCTGCTGATGCCGCCGAAGTCGACCTTCTTCACCCCCAAGCTGAAGACCGGATTCGTGCTTCGGCGAGTCGGAACCGCCTAGGATGGCTGACCGACCTCAAGCCGATGTGCGCACTGCCGTACGAGAAGTGGAAAGAGCAACTGTGGCCCTGAGTCCTGACGATGTGGCCGCCCTGGCGCGGCTGGCGCGGATCGAGATGACACCCGAGGAACTGGCCCATCTGGCGCCGCAGCTGGATGTGATCTTGGAGTCGGTGGCGTCGGTGTCCGATGTCGCCGCCGACAACATCCCGCCGACCTCGCACGCGCTGCCGCTGACCAATGTGTTCCGCGAGGACGTCGTACGCGAGTCGCTGGCGGTCACCGACGTGTTGGCCGGTGCGCCGGCTGCCGAACAGGACCGGTTCCGGGTGCCGCGGATCCTGGGAGAGGAAGCCTGACATGGCTGAGGTGACCAACGGGACCGACGTCCTCCGTAGCACGGCCGCGGAGTTGGGCGCCGCCATCGCGAACGGTGAGACCACCTCGGTCGCGGTGACCCAAGCCCATCTGGACCGGATCGCCGCCGTCGACGGCGAGATCAACGCCTTCCTGCACGTGGACGGTGAGCGTGCGCTCGAGCAGGCGGCGATCATCGACCACCGGATCGCCGGTGGCGAGCAGCTCGGTCCGCTGGCCGGCGTACCGCTCGCGCTCAAGGACATCCTGACCTACCGCGGTGCACCGACCACTTGCGGCTCGAAGATCCTCGAAGGCTGGATCCCGCCGTACGACGCCACGGTGACCAAGCGGCTGCTGGATGCCGACATCGTCATCCTCGGCAAGACCAACCTGGACGAGTTCGCGATGGGCTCGTCCACGGAGAACTCCGCGTACGGGCCGACCCGGAACCCCTGGGACACCAGCCGGATCCCCGGTGGCTCCGGGGGTGGTTCGGCGGCCGCGCTGGCTGCCTTCGAGGCGCCCCTGGCGATCGGCACCGACACCGGTGGCTCCATCCGGCAGCCGGCTTCGGTCACTGGCACCGTCGGGGTCAAGCCCACGTACGGCGGCACTTCCCGCTATGGCGTGGTGGCAATGGCCTCCTCGCTGGACCAGCCCGGTCCATGCGCCCGGAACGTGCTCGACGCGGCCCTGCTGCACGAGGTGATCGCCGGTCACGACCCGCACGACTCGACGTCGATCGACGCGCCGGTCCCGCCCGTGGTGGAGGCCGCCAGGTCCGGCGACGTCTCGGGCCTCCGCATCGGGGTCGTGAAGGAGCTCGGTGGCGAGGGCTATGCCCCCGGGGTCGAGCAGCGCTTCCGCGAAGGGCTGGAGATCCTGGCGAGCCAGGGCGCGGAGATCGTCGAGGTGTCCTGCCCGCACTTCACGTACGCGCTGGGCGCCTACTACCTGATCATGCCGAGCGAGGTCTCCTCCAACCTGGCCAAGTTCGACGCGATGCGGTTCGGACTGCGGGTCGGCGACGACGGCAGCCACAGCGCCGAGCAGGTGATGGCGCTGACCCGCGAGGCCGGCTTCGGGGCAGAGGTGAAGCGCCGGATCATCATCGGCACCTACGCGCTGTCCAGCGGCTACTACGACGCCTACTACGGCCAGGCGCAGAAGGTCCGGACCCTGATCAGCCGGGACTTCGCGGGTGCCTTCGAGCAGGCCGACGTGCTGGTGTCGCCGTCCACGCCGGTGACGGCGTTCCCGCTGGGGGAGAAGGTCGACGATCCGCTGGCGATGTACATGAACGACCTGTGCACCATCCCGTCCAACTTGGCGGGCAACGCGTCGGCCTCCTTCCCGGTCGGACTGGCGCCGGAGGACGGGCTGCCGGTCGGGTTCCAGGTGATGGCACCGCCGCTGGCCGACGACCGGCTGTACCGAGTCGGCGCCGCACTGGAACGGACTCTGACCGACCGTTGGGGCGGTCCGCTCCTGAACCAGATCAAGGAGATCGCACGATGAGCGCCCCGGTAGTCGATTTCGACGAGGCCCTGGATCGCTACGACCCGGTCCTCGGGCTCGAGGTGCACGTCGAGCTGAACACCGCCTCGAAGATGTTCTGCGGTTGCTCGACGGCGTTCGGTGCCGAGCCGAACACACAGACCTGTCCGGTCTGTCTCGGCCTGCCCGGCTCGCTGCCGGTGGTTAACGCGAAGGCGATCGAGTCGGCGATCCGGATCGGGCTGGCACTGAACTGCTCGATCGCCGAGTGGTGCCGGTTCGCGCGGAAGAACTACTTCTATCCCGACATGCCAAAGAACTACCAGATCTCCCAGTACGACGAGCCGATCGCGTACGACGGCTGGTGCGAGGTCGAGGTTGACGGCGAGACCTACCGGGTGGACATCGAGCGCGCCCACATGGAGGAGGACACCGGCAAGTCGCTGCACGTCGGCGGCGCCACCGGCCGGATCCACGGTGCCGACCACTCGCTGCTGGACTACAACCGCTCCGGCGTGCCGCTGATCGAGATCGTCACCAAGCCGATCGAAGGTGCGGGGGAGAAGGCGCCCCAGGTCGCACGCGCGTACGTGAGCATGCTGCGGGACCTGTTGCGCGCCCTCGGTGTCTCCGACGTCCGGATGGAGCAGGGCTCGCTGCGCTGCGACGCGAACGTGTCGCTGCGGCCGGGGACCGACGCGCCGTACGGCACCCGCACCGAGACCAAGAACGTCAACTCGCTGCGCAGCGTGGAGCGGGCGATCCGGTACGAGATCACCCGGCAGGCGGCCGTGCTCGACGCGGGTGGCTCGATCACCCAGGAGACCCGGCACTGGCACGAGGACACCGGCGTCACCACCTCGGGCCGGAGCAAGGAGACGGCGGAGGACTACCGCTACTTCCCCGAGCCGGATCTGGTTCCGGTCGCACCGAGCCGGGAGTGGGTCGAGGAACTGCGGGCCACCCTGCCGGAGCCGCCCGCGGCACGACTGAAGCGGGTCAGTGCGGAATGGGGCTTCTCCGAGCTGGAGATGCGAGATGTGGTCAGCGCCGGCGCCGTGGACCTGATCGAGGCCACCGTGGCCGCCGGCTCGTCGCCGCAGAGCGCCCGCAAGTGGTGGCTGACCGAGATCTCCCGGCACGCCAACGACGCCGGGGTGGAGCTGGCCGACGCCGGCATCACCACCGGGCAAGTTGCCGAGGTACAGCGGCTGGTCGATGCCAAGACCGTCAACGACAAGCTGGCCCGGCAGGTGATCGAGGGCGTGCTCGCCGGTGAGGGTTCACCAGCCGAGGTGGTCGAGAAGCGTGGTCTGGCGGTGGTCTCCGACGATTCCGCTCTCGGCGCGGCCGTGGACGCGGCGATCGCGGCCAACCCCGATGTCGCGGACAAGATCCGTGCGGGCAAGGTCCAGGCGGCCGGTGCGCTGATCGGTGCGGTGATGAAGCAGATGCGCGGTCAGGCCGACGCGGCCAAGGTGCGCGAGCTGATCTTGACCAAGCTCAGCTGACGGGAGTTAAGTTAGCCTCAGGAAGCACTGATCTTTTCGGCGATCGGCTCGGCGTCTGGCTTGGCGTGGCGGACTGCGGAATCGTGGGGGTCGTGGACAGCGAGCAGCCCTCCTTTACCGACATCGAGTACGGCAACCGTCGCCGG
>JASGEZ010000071.1:0-6616 GCA_047605905.1 Microlunatus sp. | reverse complement strand
TAAAGTCAATTCGATGAGCCATAGGCTGTAGGGACGGCTCATCAATCGGTTGGCGCAACGGTTGTCAGAACGGAGACGCGCTCTGACAGATTGACAAAATATATGGCATAATATACGAAGATCGCGCAATCCCAAGAAGGTGTGTCAGCCACAATCAAGCAGGGGATCATTCAGATGAAAATTTTACATGAGGCAACACGGGCGGCGGCCGTGGTCGTGCTGAGCGGACTGCTAGCAGGCATGACGCAGGCGGCCCAGGCGCAAGATGCGGCCTTCAAAACAGCCACCCCGGATGAACTCGTCGTTGCGACCGAGGTCGGCAATCCTGGGTGGATGAATGGGACGGATCCCAACAATGTGCAGGGCGGTGTCGAATGGGCGATGGCCAACCAGATGGCCAAGGATTGGGGGATCCCAAAGGTCACGTTCAGAAACGTTTCCTTCACGCCGCTGATATCCGGCACTGTAACTGGCTACGACATTGGCTTGATGACGATCTTCAAGACGGACGCGCGTGCCAAGGTCAACAAATATTCCGAATGCTATTACATTGAGGATTCAGGGGCCCTGGTTAAAAAGGGGACGAAACTCGATACAGAGGCCGATGCCAAGAAGCTGCAATGGGGTCATGTCACGGGTGGTTATGCCGGCCTCATTCTGAAGAAGCTTGACCCTGAAAAAACACCCAAGGCGTTTCAGGATGGGCCGACGGAATATAACGCGCTTCTGTCCGGAACGGTTGATGCGATCCTCGACGACTTCTCCAGTGTCGCGGGTCGAGCCCACACGGCTGGTTTTGAAAAGACCGAGGTCGCTGGCGTCCTAGCCATCGCCGGGGTGCCGGCCCCATGTGCCGCCGTGCAGCTGCCGATGGCATCGTCGGACGCGAATATTGCCGCGGTCGACGCCGAGATCGCAAAGTTCAAGTCGAATGGCCAGCTCGATAAGTGGATGGAGCAATACCTCGCTCCAAACGGTGTTGATCCGGCAAAATACAAGCGAATCGAAATAAACTAGACTCACGACCAAGTCCTCTTCTAATGGTTGTAAGCAACTCTTTGCGTGCAGAGGTGGGCATGAGCGTTGTGCATGCTGGCAGGTCCAATCGAGGGAGAGAGGCTACTGCTTATGTTCGAAGCGGCCGCCATTTCTTCCTGGCCATATTTGGGCTCATACTGTGTTTTCCAACCGGGCTGGTCGGCTTGTTCAACCTCTTACACGCAAGGAGGCTTTCGCCGCTCGATTTGCGGCAAAGCCGATTGGCTTTGAACAAATTCAAAAACTGGTCCTGGTTTTCGATCAGCCTCGGCTGCGCGCTATGGCTCATTGGGTTGGTCGTTCTGATCTTCGTTGCGAATAACGGAGCGGTCTTCTTTACGTTCTTTGACTACCAGCTGCTTAAAGACAACGCTTCGTATATATTAGGCGGCTTTCTCGTCAATATCGAACTCTTCCTGATATGCGAGGTCCTGATCCTCGTGTGGGCGCTGATCGTCGCGGTCGTCCGAGAAATTCCAGGCCCTGCTGCTGCACCCACCCGCATAATCGCTGCTATTTACACAGATATCTTTCGAGGCGTACCTTCGCTCCTTGTGCTTTTGATTATTGGCCTCGGGCTGAGACGGACCGGTATGCCTGTCCTCTCCGATCTGACTGATGCGCAGGCGGCATGCCTGGCCCTGACGTTGAACTACGGCGCCTATGTTGCCGAGGTTTTCAGGGCGGGCCTTCATTCGGTGCATTGGAGCCAAAGCGCCGCGGCACGCTCTCTCGGCCTTAGTTATTCCAAGACGATGAGGCTCGTTATCCTGCCGCAGGCGGTCCGTCATGTAATCCCGCCACTACTCAATAGCTTTATCAGCCTACAGAAAGACACGTCGCTGGTCACCATTCTTGGTGTACTGGACGCGGTAAACCGCGCCCAAGCTGTGTCGAGTTATAGCGCGAGCCTGTCACCCTATACGGGCGTTGCACTATGTTTTCTGGTCATCACTTTGCCGCTGACGCGGTTGACCGAATATCTTGCTGCGCGCGATCGGCGTGAACGCTTGTCCAGGAGTTGAACATGCCCCTCGTCAGTCTCGCAAACGTTCAAAAAAGCTATGGTACCCACCGGGTTATTAACGGCATTAGCCTGGATGTGAATACGCACGAGGTCGCATGCTTGATCGGTGGCTCAGGCAGTGGAAAGTCAACTTTGCTTCGTTGCATAAACGGATTGGAAACGGTCAACGAGGGGCACATCGAATTTGACGGAGAGATCATTACCGACCCTGGTGTCAACCTCGATGCCGTGCGACTCGATTTGGTCATCGTCTTTCAAAGCTATAATTTGTTTCCCCAGATGAGTGTGGCAGAAAACGTCATGCTAGCGCCCCGACACGTTCTCAAGTTGGGAAAGCCGGAGGCCAAAGAATTGGCGCTCGACATGCTTGCGAAGGTCGGGCTCAAGGAGAAAGCGGACGCCTATCCCGACCGACTTTCCGGGGGGCAGCAGCAACGCGTGGCCATTGCACGAGCCCTAGCGATGAGCCCCAAACTGTTGTTGCTTGATGAAGTGACGTCAGCCCTCGATCCAGAGCTTGTCGAAGAGGTGCTCAACCTTATCCGACAGCTTGCCCGGGACGGAATGACGATGATCCTAGCGACGCACGAAATGCAGTTTGCACGTGAAGTTGCCTCGAATGTCTATTTTCTCGCGGATGGGCAAGTTCATGAATTTGGTCCGCCAGCCGAGTTTTTTGGCAATCCGCAAAAGCCGAGGACGCGGGCGTTTCTAAAACGTGTTCTTGGCACCGCATGATGCTCTTCTGCAAGGGTTGCGGGTTGGTCACGCGGTGGTGGTTGTTGCGGGACGCACACCCTCTTACTGGCTCAGCAAATCCCTCGTGCTATAGCGCCTCAACCTTGAAGACGCCGAGCGACCCGCCAGCGTCCTGTATTGTCCTGCGCCAGCAACCAGATTTTCTGCGGTATATCGGTGCCTTTTGCGGTTCTGTAAGCATCTATTATGAGTTCGATCTCGCTTACAGTTCGTCGGTTGAGGTGGCCACCAGCAATCGAGCTATCTGAGAACTCCACATGCAATGGTCCATCCACGTCATCCGCCTCGACCAGAAGGGGGCAACCCGGATAGGCGTGGGTGTCCAATATTTTCATTTGACCTTCTCCATTTTGACGTCCGTTCGACGAAACCCTTGACGGCTTAAGGCTTAATATATACGAAACAATATACAGAGATTTTGCATAGGGCAATCTCCGCTGCAAGTACGAGCTATGACGGAGGCGGGTCGCCGCCCCGAGGGAGGATTCCATGTACTATTTTGCCTATTGTACTTGGCTGCATGATATCGAGGTCGCTCGCTTCATGCCGGAAGCAAAGCCAGTCACGAAAGGGTATGCTGCCAATCATGCTTTACGCTTCCACGCCGCCGGCGACCGCACCGACCGCGGCTGGTGCCACTTCCTGAATACGGCTGACGCTTGGGGCGAAAAGGCCTTTGGCGTGGTTTTCGAGCACGACGAAAAGCACTTCCAAGAGGATTATGACGACTTCGAGCGTTGCTGCATGACGGTGTACGGAGACGATGGCAAAACCTATGATTGCTGGACCTATCGTCTGATTACGCCCGGCATCGCTATGCGTCCGCCGAATTTCTACTGGGAACATATTCCAGCGGGCCTAAAGCAGTGGAAATTCCCTGAGGACTATATCGCGAAGGTGCAGAAGGTTTTCGACAGCGCGGCCGAATGCCCACGCGCAGATCGCCCCAACCCATCTAAGGTCCCTGGCCGAGGCGCTGAGACGCGCTGAGATCAGACCTAAAGACGGCTGCCAGCATAACAGCCGCCCTTTACGGGTCGCCCTTAGGCGGAAAGACAGCATCCCGAGGAACGGGCAGCTTCCTAAAATGAAAGACTCGTTATGGCCGGAATTTTCCAGCATCTTCATCACATTTGCATGATCGTCCGCGACCTCGAAAAGAAGGTCGCGTATTACGAAAGTCTTGGCATTGGCCCTTGGTTCGACTATCCCAAAAAGGGCGTCTATACTGAGTTCGACGTGCCTAACAAAGCAGCCTCGGAAGCGATGCGTTACAAGTGCTGTGATTTGGAGAATGTGCAATTACAGCTTTGCGATCCTGGAAGTCTAGACTCTCCGCAGAAGCGCTTTCTCGACGAGCGGGGCGAGGGTGTTTATCATCTGGGTTTCGAAGTCGCGGACCGCGATGTTGCTGAAGCAGAAGGCCGGTTGATGAATTTGTCGGTGGTTGCGCGCGGAAAGCGTGCTGATGGGTCTGGATTCTGCTATTTCGACACTCGAGAGAACGCAGGCATCGTGCTCGAGGTTCGCAAGTCCTAACCGTCCGAATTTGGCGCGCGACGCGCCGACGAGACGTCCCTTGACAGGTACATCTGTTATGTTCAGCAGGGCTCGCTGTCAGTTCTTCGCCTCGATGGTGAAACATCTCTTCATCAGCGAGTATATTTTGGTAGGTGTCCGCTTGGTATTCCGATTTCCGCTTACTCAAGAAAAGAGACTACTGGGGCAATCACACCGAAAACGCACTGTGGCGACGGAGCTTGTGATTTGCCTGCCGGCATGGCCGGGCGTCCTCACTTGGTGGAGACCCTGGGATTACTGTGAGGAGGAAGGATTGTGTCGCAAATACTGTTGATTGGTGCCGGCAATATGGGCTTCTCCATGTTGCAGAGCTGGACGAAATTAGAAGACCAGGCAATTACCGTGATCGAGAGGAGCGATCCTCTAAGACAACGGGCCGCAACCATTGGAGCCCAGGCTTATCTGGCACCTGACGATCTGCCACCAAATTTCATCGCTGACGTTATCGTCGTCGCCACGAAGCCTCAGGCGGTCGGCGACGTTGTAACCTCCATCCGCCATCTGCTTAGACGCCGAACCTTGTTGGTTTCCATCGCCGCCGGCGTGACACTTGGCAGCCTTCGCAAATTCGCTGGCGAAGGTCCTGCCGTCGTGCGATGCATGCCAAACACGCCTTCGGCCGTCGGGGAGGGAATGATCGTATGTTGCGCCAACACTAATACTTCATCTGTCGATCGTGATCGCGCCAAAGCGCTGCTTTCTGCAGTCGGCAAGGTAGCCTTCATCGAAGATGAAGGCTTGATGGACGCCGTGACGGCTGTCTCCGGCTCCGGCCCCGCGTACATCTTCCATTTCCTGGAGGCTTTGAGCGCCGCAGGTGTGTCGGTGGGCTTGCCTCCCAAGCTGTCGATGACGCTGGCCAAGCAGACTGTGTTGGGGGCGGCCAAAATGGCCTGCAGCCCGGACGCCGACCCAGCCATTTTACGCGAGCAGGTGACGAGCCCTAACGGGACGACGGCGGCGGCCCTTGATATTCTTATGTCGGATAAGGAAAATATGACGGTGCTGCTGCAACGAGCCGTCACCGCTGCTGAGAGGCGGGCCAGAGAGCTTGGCGGCAGCTAGACGATGCGGCCCTCCTCAAAATGTCTGCATTTCGACCACGGGCTTTTTCACGCGACATTTTTCGCCTCGACAACGCATTGTCTACAACTTATCTCGGCTGATACACGAAGTTATATATAGGCTTCTGACGCAGACGCCGTCTTGTCATGGCCGACACAGTGATGAGGAATGTTGCCATGGCATCGCGTAAGAATTCTTCGAGCGCGTTCATCGCCTCCGATGTTCGGAGCCGTCTCCGCAGCATGATCCTGGCTGGCGAACTCAAACCGGGACAACGTCTTGTCGAGGACGATCTTTGTGAGAGATTGACTATCGGAAGAACACCTGTACGGGAGGCGCTTCTTCTCTTGCAGGGAGAAGGCTTTTTGAGCCGAGAACGCGGCTGGATCGTCGAAACGATCGATCGAACGCAATTGCGTGGCATTTTTGAAAGTCGCGCAGCGATCGAAGGGGCAACCGCCAGGCTTGCGGCGCGATACGCCAGTGCCAAAGAACTCGCGACCTTGGCCGCGCTAGTTGAGCGGATGGAGCCAACAGCTTCCTTGACTCGAAGCGAGCTGAATGCCCTCAACACACGGTTCCATAAGGTTATTGTTAACGCATCGAAAAATATTCTTCTTGCCCAGTTCCACGAGCGGACGCAATTTCAATATTGGATGTTGCGCGTACCGATCTTGTTTTCTGACTCGGAGGTTAGAGAGACCAACCTACAGCATCGGAACATCCTGGACGCCATTGCTCGGCATGACGAGGACGACGCCGAGCGGGCTGCTCGGCAACATGTAGAGGCAACGATGGCAATTGTAGAGCCGGCTATCGACGTGTAATCAGTTATGTTGCCTGGTAAGCATGTTACGATCTAATGAGACCTGTGCGCGGATAGGTTTTGGTGTTGATTTTGTTTGATTTTTTATCGATCTGAGCTGCCAGGACGCCTCGAATTACCTCGCATTTTCGGTCGGGATTTGATTCCATCGTCATGCTGATTTGGGCGGAGGTTTCGGATGCGAGGACAGGCCGGGTTCTGGGACGTTGACGAGCGCTATGCGCGTCTGAGCGAAGCCGGCGATCCTCTGGAGAAACTGACCGCTCTCGTGCCGTGGGAGATGTTCCGCAAGCCACTGGTCGAGGCGCTGAAGCGATCCG
>JASGEZ010000070.1:0-3380 GCA_047605905.1 Microlunatus sp. | reverse complement strand
CTCCGCTCTCTCGAGTGAGGATCCGGTCGTATTTTTTGAGAGCCAGCGGCTTTACGACAACGTCGAAGTTTTCAATCAGGGAGGCGTTCCAGCGGACTACTATCGCATCCCAATTGGCGAGCCCGACATCAAGCGGGCAGGCGACGACGTCACGATCCTTACCGTAGGGCCATCGCTGTATGCCGGCATCGCGGCCTCTCAGCAGCTTCAGACATCCTTCGGCGTTTCGGCTGACCTGCCTGGGCATGGTGCATCGGGAATGGACGTGGCTGGCGGCAGCATTTCACTCCTGGCCGATCGCGTTGCTGCGGCGCTCGATGCACGGGCGCTGCAAAACCTCCATGTCATCGGTCACTCCCTCGGCGGCGGGGTCGCGCTTTGGTTAGCGGCTTCGCGTCCAGATCTTGTTAGATCGCTTACACTCATTGCCCCTGCCGGTCTTGGCGCGGGCCTCGATCACTCGTTCTTGGAGATATATTCGCAGTTGGCGGATCCGGAAGAAACCGAGGTCGTGCTCCAACGACTTGTCGTCCGACCGAGACTAATCAGCAAGCAGCTTGCCGGTATGGTTCTTCGGCAATTGCGAGCGCCCGGTTCGCGCACAGCGCTCGAGCAAGTTGCCGCCTCTTTGATTGCAGAGGAGAAGGCCATCTGGGAACGAGCATTGAAGGTAGCCGCCACGAGTCTTCCAAGGCTCACCATATGGGGTGAGAACGATCAAATAAATCCGCTGTCGAGAGACAAGCTATCGGCATTCTCGGGTGGGCACCTCATCCTGGAAAACGTCGGGCATCTTCCCCAAATCGAGAATCCAAAGGCTGTAAATGAGGCAATCGTTCGGTTCATCGCCGCCGGTTAAGCTCTTGACCGGGTAACCTGTTCGCGTCGATCAATGCTAGGTCCCCTTGCGACTGGATGAGGAATTTCGGAATGACAAAGCTGCGACGCGGCACGCAGACGGCTCTCTCGGAAGGAGCTTCTCTTCGGCTGCGGACGGCCTGGCTCTATTACAATCACGGCCTCACGCAGAAAGAAGTGGCGGAGCAGCTCGGAATTGGACGCTCAACGGTCATCCGGTTGCTCGACGAAGCCTTGAAGAGAGGCGAGGTGCGGATCTGGATCGAGGAAGGCGAAGCTCAATGTGTTGAACTATCAGTCAAGCTGGAGCGGAGCTTAAAGCTCGACGAGGTGATTGTCGTTCCGGAGGCCCGCGGCGCCGAGCAGACGGCGAAGTCGGTGGGATTGGCGCTCGGGAAATTCCTGACCGAAGCCATCACCGATAACATGATAATTGGTGTCGGTTGGGGACGCACGTTGACAGCGTCTCTTGCGAGCTTTCGCCCGACGCGTCTCGGTGGCGTTCGCGTCATGTCGCTCCTTGGGGGAGCAGTCGAGACACATTTTTCCAATCCGGTGGAATACTCCTGGCGACTTGCAAGTCAGCTTGGCGCTGAATGCTACCTATTTCCGGCGCCCTTGATTGTGGACTCCATCGATACGAAGCAGCGCCTTGTCGAGAAATGTGGTCTAGACAAGCTTTACTCTCTTGCCCAATCGCTCGACCTGGCGATCGTCAGCGTCGGAGACATCGGCCCAAAAGGTACATCCCTCGCTAACCAGCTGATGACATCCGCAGAACGAGAGGAACTCATCGCCAACGGATGTATTGGCGACGTGCTGTGCAATTTTCTTGGCAAGGACGGGCGGTCGATTGACCATTCAATCAATGAGCGTGTCATGTCGATTGACCTCGATACGCTTAGCAAGGCAAAGCACATCGTCATGGCATGTGGCGGCATCGGACGCGCTGATGCTATTTGGGCAGCGATCAAACGGCTTGGCTGCAACACCTTGGTCACCGATGAAGCAGCCGGGCGTGCGCTTCTGGCAAAGGCCGAGGCGGAGGAAGCGCAATAACTGATGGGCTATTTGTATATAGCGGGGCAAGCAAATGCCGCCTTCGATAACGGTCCCTTTGGGACCGTTACGCGCCTCGCACTAAGGCGAATTCGTCTTCAACATACTATTTGTGCATCGGCCAGCCTTCCGTTTGCGCGGCGTTCTGTGCAGTGACAAGCTTCGGTGTGAGCAGGATCGTGGACTTGTCAAGCTTCTTGCCATTCAAGACCTGGGCACCCATGTCGACAGCCTCTACCGCCATCTGGTAGGGATCTTGTGATGCCGTAACAACAATGCGGGATGTGCCAGAACGGATGGCATCGATCCCGGCTGGAGAGCCGTCGACGGCCGCAATTTTCATTTCATTGCGATTGACCTGCTTGGCTGCGAGGTCCGCTCCGATTGCTTGCTCGTCATTGATAGCGAAGACGCCATCAATATGGGGAAAGCGCGTCAAGAATCCCTGCATCGCTTTGAGGCCGCCATCCCGACCAGCGCCCGGGTTCTGATTATCCGATGTGATTTTGATATCCGGGTATTTTGCGAGAGCGGATTTGCACCCCGCAACGCGATCGATGACCGAGGACACGGACGGCCCGTTGATGATGACAACGTCGCCCTTCTGTCCGATCTGCTTTGCCAACTCCTCACAAGAAATGGCGCCCGCCTTGACGTTGTCTGTCATCACCGTCACATCAGCACCCTCAGCCGCCACGTCGAAAGCGGCAACAACGATGCCAAGATTCTTCGCTCGCTTGACCGCCGGGCCTATTGCTTGGGGATCTGCGGCATTGAGGAGAATGAGATTGACGCCCGCGGCTATGAAATCATTGATCTGATTGTCCTGCTTGCCGATGTCCCATTCCGATGAGACGACAGTGAACCTGCTATTCGGATCAAGAATCTTTGCTTCATCCTTCGCTCCGGCGACAGACGCGGTGAAATAAGGGTGTCCAGCCGCGACCGCGTTGGTCTGATCGCGAGCTTCGCTTACAGGCTTGGTTACGGGATCGACTTCATAAAGTGTTCCGGCGGTGGCGATGGCAGCGAAGGTTGGTTGGCCGCAATCTCAGTCAGCTCCTCCACGCGATCCATTCCGGTCGCGCCGTGCCGATGGAAGCGGCCTTGCCGATCTGGGAAGCACTCGACGAGCGGATCAAAGCGCTGGACGCCGAACTGACGGCAATGACGGTCGCTCACGGTCTCAAGCTCAGGAAAGCCGCGCATCTGATCGAGGCCGATGAACCATGAGCATCGACCAGGCCGCGGTTCAGGAGATCGCGGACCGGATGCGGGCGAGTTTCGCCGTCGAGGCGGCGAACCGCGAGCGTCGAAACCGGAAAGCGAGCCGCCGATCCCTGGACGACAAGAGTCCGGCGAGGAGGCGGCCATTCCGGTCCTGAAGCCGAAAGCCGACGATGCGCCTGAACCGGACTCGCCGCGTCCGCTGCCGACGCTCGGCCGCCGCGCCGCCCCCGGTG